>JH610959.1 GCA_000252485.1 Prochloron didemni P4-Papua_New_Guinea
TTACTAGCAGAATGTTCGGAGTTACTAGCAGAATGTTCGGAGCTAGTGGCAGAATGTTCGGAGCTAGTGGCAGAATGTTCGGAGTTACTAGCAGAATGTTCGGAGTTACTAGCAGAATGTTCGGAGTTACTAGCAGAATGTTCGGAGTTACTAGCAGAATCTAGTAATAGCGAATTAGATTCTTTGTGATTTACCAAAATGTAGAAAGTTCCATAACCATGACCCTGTTTTTCAAATAACCATTATTGACAAGACCCTTGAGACATTTACCTATTTTTCTTGAATGTTCTGACGTATGCTTTTGTATCTTAGTATTGCTAATTTTTTCTGATTTCTGTGCTAATACTAAGATTGTCGTCTCTAACTGGGTCAGCTTTGAATATCCATCCCCAACAATTTCTTTTAACTCAGTCTCGACATGTTTGGGAATCATGCTCACCATTTCAAGAGTGACTAATGTTAATTCTAGCTCTGTATCTTCCTTGACCAATGGTTCGCGCCATTGTTGTTCGTCCCAAGCACGAAGAATCTTTTGAAAGCCAGAGCCTGCTTTTTCCCCTAAACCAAGCATTTGAAACATTTTTTGTAAATTGGGATTGCGAGGATCGCTGAATCCACCTTCATAAAGTTGTTCAATTGGTATTCTCAAGCGACCTGGATTAGAAAACAAAAAATAATTGGGAAACTTAATAATCTTTAAGGGTCGTAAAGAGGTATAGTCTGCATGAATTAATGTATTCACTAAAGCTTCCCTTAAAGCCTCATGGACGTGAGTTTCTTCTTTACGAACAGCTTCAAGATCTAGTTTGAATGGAACCACCAAATCTTTTACTAAACGATTATAAACTAAATAGTAAAAGTTAAAAAGATTTGGTTCCCATTTTCCATCTAGGGTAATTCTATCAGTCCAACGCTGTTCTGGATTTTCAGATAGTTTCTCTTGGTAATCAAGATGATAACGAGGAAAAGCATCTAAAATGCTGCGCTCGCGACCAAACATTAACAACCCAGCTTTTGTTAATCCTTCTTTTCTGGTAGTGCGATCGCCTCGCCATCCTCCTAACTGAAGCAGTAAATCTCGGTCTTCCAAAGCCAACCAAGGATGATCTGGAGCTCTGGAACTAAATCTTTGGCGAAATGATTTGAGAGTGTCTGGATCTAAGTCTTCAAGATTAAATCCTGCCAAAATTTCTAGATCTTGCGGTTCATCACTAGCATCCCGCAACATTCGTTTTACTTCATCTTCACTACAACGATAATCACCCTCAAAATTACGCTTATAAGTCCCAATCATAGGATTATTATTGATGTAAACAGGACGCTGAGTGCGGGTAGCTCTAGGAACTTTAATAATTATTAGCTTCTTTGTTTCAATCTCTTTAATTTCAATGTCTGATTCAGAACAGATTGGGGTACTCAGTTTTTGTTTATTATTGTGCGAGTTCCAAAAATTCTTTAATTGTTCGTTGGGTTTATCTACTCCAGAAATGACAATGTTGCCATTTTTCTCGCTAACACCAAGAAAAATATAACCTCCATCTGTATTAGCAAAAGCAGATACAGTCTTCCACATATCTTTTGGTAGACCCCCTGCAGCAGCCTTAAATTCAATATTTTTATTTTCGCCAATATCTAAATGCTCGACTAATCGATCTAAATCCATTTACCAAGATTACACTAAATATAATCAATCATAACAAATAGCAAGCAACCAACACTTCGACTACGCTCAGTGCAAGCAACCAACACTTCGACTACGCTCAGTGCAAGCAACCAACACTTCGACTACGCTCAGTGCAAGCAACCAACACTTCGACTACGCTCAGTGCAAGCAACCAACACTTCGACTACGCTCAGTGCAAGCAACCAATAACCAACAACCAACAACCAATAACAAACCCATGGAGAATAGGGGAGTCGAACCCCTGACCTCTGCGGTGCGATCGCAGCGCTCTACCAACTGAGCTAATTCCCCGAATTACATTTACACACCTATTCTAACGCGCCTGAACCAACTTTAGCAAATACTTGCTCCACTCTATCCAATTCTAGCTCGGACAAACTATCCACACTCCAATTAGCGTGCCGTTGCATCATGTAATAGGGATAAGTGTTTGCTACCCCAACTACTTGTATTCCCGCTTGTTTGGCCGCTTGGATTCCCGCTAGACTGTCTTCTATGGCCAAGCAATTCTCTGCACGTATTTGGCGATAGATATTTTGGCGATAAAGTAGTCGTAATGCTCGTAAATAGCCCACCGGTTCTGGTTTGCTCCCTTTGACATCATTTCCGGCCACAATAATGCTGAAATATTGGGCTATTTGGGCGCGATTTAACACCAATTTTACTTCGGAGCGCAACGCTCCCGTAACTATGCCCATTAATAAACCCTGGGCTTGGATTTTCGCTAAGAAGTCTTCCAGTCCCGGATACAGGGGAAGAGTTTCCAACTGTTCTAACCTTTTTTTATAAGCCTTATTTTTTCCCTTAATCAACCGGGTGAGGAAATTTTCCTGGACGAAGCGACCGTGAAGGGCAAAAATATCTCGCAAACAAGCGCGATCGCTCCTTCCCAAGCAAACTTCCCTATACTCCGCCTCCTCCGGACGAATATTTTCTCTTTCGAGAATCTCATCTAGCAACTGCTGGTGAATGGATTCGTCCTTGATGATGATACCGTTGAAGTCAAATAGAATTGCTTTTAAGCTCATTGTTGGTTGGTTGTTGGTTGTTGGTTATTGGTTGCTTGCACTGCCCTTCGACGACCCTCTGGGGCCGCGTAGTCGAAGTGTTGGTTGCTTGCACTGAGCGCTTGCCCTGCCTAACTTTCAGGATAAGCCGCGACTATTGAGAATGTAAAATTCAACTGTTTTTGACCGCACCCCTTCCTCTCCCCCGACCTGTCTCCGCCAGAGGGTCGGGTCACCGAAGTCTGCGGAAAATCCCTCACCCCTTTCTCTCCAAATACCAAGCTAGTTCTCAGCCCAGATTCATTTTACCTTGTTTCAATGATCTTAAAGCTAACAACTAGTTAAGATATAATTTCCATCATTCACTTTAGAGAAATCCAACAAGAGGGGAGAGTCTGTGACTAAGATTGAAATTGAGGAAACTATGAGCTATGATATTGAAACTGCAGTCTTAGAGCGATACGAAGCAGGTGCGAGACAGCATCAGCCTAGTTTGTGCTGTCCCACGGAATACGACCAGAATTATTTGGAAATCTTACCGGAAGAGATTATTGCCAAAGATTACGGTTGCGGAGACCCCACTCGTTATGTAAACCCTGGAGAAACAGTGGTAGATTTGGGTTCCGGCGCGGGGAAAAATTGCTATATCTTGGCTCAGAAATTAGGGGCTGCAGGTCAAGTTATTGGCGTGGATTTTAACGATGAAATGCTGGGACTTGCTCGTAAATATCAACAAGATATTGGCAATGCATTGGGCTATACTAATACTAGCTTCCTTAAAGGCAAAATTCAAGATTTAAAGTTAAATTTAGAGCTGGCTGAAGCTTGGTTACAGCATAATCCCATTACTTCCATAGAGCAACTGGGAGCTTTTGAAACAGAATGCGATCGCCTTCGGCAAACCCAACCCTTAATTGCAGACAATACTGTAGATGTAGTTATTTCCAATTGCGTCCTCAACCTCGTCCGTCCTCAAGATAAAAAACAGCTCTTTCAAGAAATATATCGAGTTTTGAAAAAGGGAGGAAGGGCCGTAATATCCGATATAGTTTGCGATGAAGAGCCTACCGCCAAAATCCTCAATGACCCCGAACTTTGGAGTGGTTGTATTGCCGGAGCATTTCGAGAAGATTCTTTCTTAAAAATGTTCGAGGATGCGGGATTTTACGGCATTGAAATACTGGTGCGGCAAAAGGAACCTTGGCAAGTAATTGACGGGATTGAATTCCGTTCTCTCACTGTTAGCGCTTTTAAAGGAAAGGAAGGTCCCTGTTTGGAAAGGAAACAAGCAGTTATTTATAAAGGGCCTTGGCAGAAAGTAATAGATGATGACGGTCACACTCTCTTGCGGGGGGAAAGAATGGCAGTTTGTGATAAGACTTATGAAATTTTAACTAATCCTAACGGTCCCTATGGCCAGGATATTATTCCTATTCCTCCTTATGAAGAGATTTCTTTGGCAGAAGCAGGAGATTTTAACTGTAAAGGCAAGGCTATTCGCAATCCGCGAGAAACTAAAGGGATAGATTATCGGCTCACGGAGACTAATAATGGTGCTTCTTCTTGCTGCGAACCGGAGCAATGTTGTTAGAACTGGAGAAATTATTATAAGCTGAAAATTAAATTTTTGTTTGTGCTTCGTTGTAAGAGTAAAGGTGGGCAGTGCCGCACCCTACGGTACAATTCTTAATAAGGGAAGATCCCCCCCAGCCCCCCTTAACAAGGGGGGAGAAGATACCAGCCTCCCGATCTAAGGGGGGAGAAGATACCAGCCTCCCGATCTAAGGGGGGAGAAGATACCAGCCTCCCGATCTAAGGGGGGAGAAGATACCAGCCTTCTTTAATAAGGTGGGAGAAAATAATTGAGAAAATAACATGGTTAATTCCTTAACACAACTTTTAATTATTGATTGTTAATTGTTCATTGTTCATTGTTCATTGCTTATTGCTATACAAATGGTTTCATCTTTAGCCAAAAATCAATTCAAAAATCAGGCAATCATTCCTTTTGCCAAACAACTGGGTACGCCTTTAACTAAGCAAAAAATAACTGTGCTACAAGTTAATTTAGGTCGGCGTTGCAATCTTGCTTGCACTCACTGCCACGTGGAAGCTGGACCTAAGAGAACGGAAGAATTATCCCCGGAAGTTTGCCAGCAGTTAATTGAGTTAATTAATCGTTTTCCTCAAATTGAAACTGTGGACTTAACCGGGGGAGCGCCGGAAATGAATTACGGTTTTAGACCTTTGGTACAAGCTGCAAGAAATAAGGGAAAAGAAGTTATCGTTCGCTCTAATTTAACTATCTTCTTTGAACCTGGATTTGAAGACTTGCCTCAATATTTTGCTGACAACCAATTACGAGTAGTTGCCTCTCTTCCTTGTTATTTAGAAAGCAATGTGGATAAACAGCGGGGCTCTGGGGTTTATAATAGTTCTATTCAGGCAATTAAAAAGTTGAATCAGTTGGGCTACGGTAGAACAGAAAACTTGATTATTGATTTAGTCTATAACCCTGCTTTACCTCAGAGTGAAGATTTTAGTTTAACTCCCAGTCAGGAAAGTTTAGAAGGAGATTATCAAGTATATTTAGAAGAACATTTTGGGATTCAGTTCAATCGTCTCTTTACCATCACCAATATTCCCATAGGAAGGACAAAAGAATATTTACAACGGCGGCAATTACACGATTCCTATCTTCAGTTTTTGGCTGCTAATTTTAATAAGGCAACTGTAGCTAATCTTATGTGTCGCAACGAACTTTCGGTAGACTATTTGGGCAACGTGTACGATTGCGATTTTAACCAGATGGAAAATTTACCAGCAAAAACTGTAGCCGGGGAAACATTGACGGTGAAAAAATTGTTGGAAGCTGGTAGTATAGACTTAATTGATAAAGTTAAAACCGCATCTTATTGCTATGGTTGTACTGCTGGTAGCGGTTCCAGTTGCGGGGGCGCGTTGGTCAGTGAACAATAAACAATTAACAATGAACAATGAACAATAAACAATTAACAATAAACAATTAACAATTAACAATAAACAATTCTGGGAGGAATAAATCATCCTATAGTAACTTGACACACCTACAATGGTATAGCGCTACGCGCAATTCAAAATTCAAAATTCAAAATTCAAAATTCAAAAAGATGGCTGTGACTAGGTTTCAGGCTTTATTAATGTCCTAACCTAAATGCGTAGTGCTATATTTTAGTAGGTTGGGTAGAGCGATAGCGAAACCCAACACAACTTGGTGCTGTTGGGCCTGCCCTGAGCGCTTGCCCAGAGGGTCGTCGAAGGGTAGTCGAAGGGTTTCGTTGCCTCAACCCAACCTACAAGAATGAATGAGGAAAAAGCAAAAATTGATATAAATGATCTAAAAGAAGAGGGGTTGGAAAATGACTGAGATAAAGAAGGGCAAACTTGATTCTAAACTAAAATGGGTTATTGGTGCGGTTGTAGTAGCGGGATTAATTATTGCTGCGAACCATTTCGGAGTGACGGAAAAGATTAATAACGCTTTGAACGCTGCTTTAAACTGGATTGACGGTCTCGGTCCTCTGGGTTATTTAGCTTTTATTGCCATCTATATTATTGCTTCTGTACTGTTTATATCCGGGGCAGTTCTTACTTTAGGAGCTGGTTTAGTATTTGGAGTAGTGAAAGGTTCTATCTTAGTCTCCGTCGCCTCTGTTGCCGCCGCAACAGTTTCTTTTCTCATCGGTCGCTACCTGGCGAGAGAAAAGGTTGCGAAACTAATCGAAAAGCAACCTAAATTTAAGGCGATCGACTCGGCGGTGGCGAAGGAAGGATGGAAGATTGTTGGTTTGGTCAGGCTTTCTCCTGTTTTCCCCTTCGTGTTCTTAAACTATGCTTTTGGGTTGACTCAGGTCTCTTTGCGAGATTACGTTGTTGCTTCTTGGATTGGCATGATGCCAGGAACCATAATGTACGTTTATCTTGGTTCTCTGGCGCAAATTGCAACTGAAGGTGTAACTGGGGGAGCCGAAACTTTACAATGGGTTTTGAGAATTGTGGGACTTATTGCTACGGTTGCAGTTACGGTGTACGTAACCAAGATTGCCAAGAAAGAGTTAGATAGTCAATTGGAAAATGAAACAGAACTCCCTATTGCCACTGCTGAAGAATAACTTCAAGGGATTGAGAGGAAAAAAATGGCACCGCAGTCCTCGTTTTTGGCTAGCAGTCGCACTGGGATTATTGCTACTTTTCTGCCTTTTCGGTCCTTTGAAAATCCTGTTTCACCAAGATTTATTAGTGCAGTACTTGCGAGATAACCAATGTTGCGTCATCGTCCCTTTCATTCTGGTTTACGCTGTGGTGACAGTTATTGGGGTTCCCGGGACGATTTTGACGGTGGCGGGAGGAGTTGTCTTTGGGGTCGTCTGGGGTACTGTGTGGTCCGTGCTGGGAGCAACTATTGGGGCTGTAGGGGCGTTTTGGTCTGCTCGCTACTTATTGCACCATTGGATTGAGAAGCGGTTTGGCAGACATTCTGCTTTGGTTAAGTTTAAAGGAGCGGTGAAAGACAAGCCTTTTGCTTTTGTACTGGCGGTGCGGTTTGCCCCCATATCTCCTTTTAATGTGGTTAATTTTTTGTTTGGTTTAACTCCAATTCACTGGGTTCCTTATTCTTTGGGTACGTTGATTGGTATTATACCGGGAACTCTTGCTTATACTTGGTTGGGAACTAGCGGTTTGGAGGCTTTGGAAGGGGGTAATAAGTTTTCCTTTTTCCTCGCTTTGGGTTTCTTGGCGCTTTTGTCTATTATGCCGTTTTTGGTGAAGAAAAGATGATAGAGGGACTATCCCCCTAAATCCCCCTTATCAAAGGGGGACTTTGAGAATAAAGTTTATTTTTCGTAGGTTGGGTTGAGGTCACGAAACCCTTCGGCGACCCTCTGGGCAACGCCCAACAAACCCAGGAAACTTGTGTTGGGTTTCTACAATAGACATCTCCAGGAATGGCTTCGCCAAACAGTAGAGTAGCTTTATTTAGAATTGATTTTCTGCCTCCACCAGGTTTGATTAATCTAATTTCTGTTTTAGCGATTTCTTCCTTCCTTCTTTTCTCAGATTCTTTAGCCTTATCTATTAGCATATTTAGTTTTTCATTGCTTAATCCTAAGACTCTTTTTGTTGAGTTTGGATTCTGTTTGATGTGGGTAACAATTTCAACCATTTTTTTGTTTATTAGAGTGATTTAACTAAATTGCAGCACAAAAAAGAAAATTAATTTTCTTTTTTGGAGATGTCTAAAGACTATGTTTAGAGGCGACAATCATTGAACCAATTCCTTTATCGGTAAAAATTTCTAGCAATAGGGCATGGGGAACGCGTCCGTCGATAATATGAGCTGCCCCTACTCCTTGAGCTAAACTGCGGATGCAGCAATTTACTTTAGGAATCATGCCACCACTGACAATCCCTTGACCAATAAGTTCTCTAGCTTCCTTGATATCTAGCTGAGTAATCAATGTAGAAGGGTCTTGATAGTTTTCCAGGATTCCCGGCGTATCCGTCAGCAAAATTAGCTTTTCTGCTCCTAGAGCTGCGGCTAGTTCTCCCGCAACTGTGTCCGCATTAATATTGTGAGGCTGTCCCCTTTCATCGGCAGCCACACTGGAGATAACCGGCACGTAACCGCTATTAACTAGGGTTTCCACTAATTTAGGTTCCACGTTGCTCACTTCACCCACAAAGCCAATGTCTTCTTTCCCGACATGACGGGCTTGGATTGTATTGCCATCTTTACCGCAAATACCCACAGCCAAAGCTCCTGCCCTGTTAATTAAATCCACCAATTCTTTATTCACCCGACCTACTAATACCATTTCCACTACATCCATAGTGGCAGCATCGGTGACGCGCAAACCATCTTTAAATTCAGGTTCTATTCCTAGCTTAGATAACCAGCTATTGATTTCCGGTCCGCCACCATGAACCACCACTGGTCTGACCCCAACAGAAGATAAAAAGACAATATCGCGAATTACCTTTTCTTTGAGCTGGTTATTTTTCATGGCAGCGCCGCCGTATTTAATCACTACCGTGCGATTAGCAAATTTTTGGATGTAAGGGAGTGCTTCACTCAGCACTCGGACGCGGTTGGCTTCAGCTTCTCTGATGTATTCGCTTTGACCGAGCATAGATAATGGTGGCAGCTTGATTGAAGGTCTTGAATTAACGATTCAAAATTGGGTTTTGATCATTATGTAGCAAATATAGCGCTACGGGCAATTCAAACTGAGAAATTCAAAATTCAAAATTAGGCTATGACTAGGTTTCAGGCTTTATTAATGACAATACCTAAATGCGTAGTGCTATACCTGCGCGTGCTGCTTCGCAGATCGCTTCGCGAGCGCATTCACTTGGCCATGGATAAAAAATTACGTAATAGTCTAGATTTAGACTAACGGTTAGGGTTAGAAACCGGGTTTCTGACCTGGATCGAACGGCTCAAATCAAGATTTTTCGTAGAGAAACCCGGTTTCTGCGTAAGTTCTGAATCTCTTGAAGATTTGTATAAATTTTAATTTTTAATTGTTTTTAGTTTTGAGAACGGTAGGAATCATCTCTATCGCTCGCTGGGCAATTTCTGCTGGTGTTTCTTGTGGTTTGATGACAAGCTGAATGTCAGCTTGTTGATAGAGAGGTCTCCGTTGTTCTAGCAAAGATTGGAGTTTTGCTGCTGGGTCTCGTTCCTGTAAGAGAGGTCTGGTGTTGTCTTCTGCTAAACGCTGACACAGTAGTTCCACGGAAGCATCTAGCCAAATAATCAAACCGAGATGAAGATAACTCCAGTTTTTTCGTTCCAAGACAATGCCACCGCCAGTGGCGATCGCCGATTTGCCATAAGGGGATAATTCCTGCAGCACCTTAGTTTCTAGCTGTCGAAAGCTCTTTTCACCCTCTGTAGCAAAAATCTCGTTAATAGTTTTACCCGCCACCCGCTCGATTAAAACATCCGTATCGAAGAAACGATAATCCAACTCTCGAGCTATCAGCTGCCCCACGGTGGTCTTTCCCACTCCCATCATGCCAATGAGAAAGACGTTAATGCCTTGTAAATGGAATTTATTCATTTTTTCTCTCAATAATTCTCAATATCTTTTGCTATTGTGGAATATACGGGGACTTTACAAAAACTTGACAAAGTTTGAGTTTCAATCAAGTTTGAGTAAAGTCAGTATTTTTACTTAGACATTGTCAGGAGGAAAAAGGATCGTGAACTTAATTCGGGAGGTCGTTAGAGAAGCTCTGGCCACTGGCTATTTGAGTTTGGAAGCGGAAGATAAATTGCGCAGCTTATTAAAAAATAAGTATGATAGAGAAGATTTTGAAGCATTTATGAATTTGCAGCAAGCAGCAAGAGAAGGTCAAATAAAGCAAGAATCTCGAGAACGTAGGCTAGCTCCTCCCTGCCCTCGTATTGGTTAGTTAAATCCAGCCTTCTGGATTTTGTTCCTCTGATTCATCTATATCTTCTTCTTGTTGCTCCTCAATGTTGTGTCGGTAGGGAGGAGTTATGACTCTATAGTCAGCATCATAAACTCTATCTCTGTTAGCTGCTTTTTGCTGGGAATTTTTTTCATAGCGATAAGAATAAGGAGAAGGCTGGCGATCTTGAAGCGATCCGCTATAATTTTGGGAACTGGATCTGTCTGTTTCCATCTCTAGTTCTCTATCATCTTCATCAAAATCTTCTTCCTGTTCATCATTGTCAATGGGCTCGTATTCTTCTCTGACCCTGGTAGGTTCTGCTGGAGGTTCTTCAATATCCCAATCTTCCTCTTCTTCCTCCAAGTTACGGTTCCAGTCAGACTCAGATGATGAGGACCAGCTATTTTCAGTGCGGTATTCTCTAGAATCTTCATTGGATTCAAACTGAGGTGAATAGTCTTTTTCTGTTGCTACTTGCGGATCGACTCCAGCAAAAGCTAACCGATTGAGGGTTTGCAAGCAAAAGTTAGTTAAGAAACCAGCAACAGTGAAAAGTAACATCCAGATTGCTAGGGGCAGCGTGAGCTGAATCCTACGGAAAAACACAAGAGATACTGGTTGTTGATTGTCTAGGAAAAAGGCGATGGCGCTTCCTAATAACAATAATAATACTAGCAGTTTAATCCCCATTACGTTAATTCAATTAATGTTATTGGTTGTTGGTTGTTTGTTATTTGTTGTTTGTTGTTTGTTGTTTGTTCATTGTTCATTGTTCATTGATAATTGTTCATTGATAATTGTTTATTGATAATTGTTCATTGATAATTGTTTATTGATAATTGTTCATTGGTTTACTCCTCCCTGCCAGCGGTTAATGGGGACGCAATCTATTTCTAATTGGTCTAAAGTACGAGCAACGACAAAATCTACCAAATCTTCAATGGTTTGGGGATGGTGATACCAAGCAGGAATAGCCGGTACAATTTTAACTCCCACTTCAGCTAGAGCAGTTAAATTTCGCAAATGAATGAGGCTGAAAGGTGTTTCTCTGGGAACGAGAATCAGGGGACGACCCTCTTTAAGCTGAACGTCCGCAGCTCTTTCTAATAAATCAGAACTCAATCCTGCTGCTATTTTAGCAACTGTACTCATGCTACAGGGAATGACTAGCATTCCCAAAGTTGAAAAAGAGCCACTAGCAATAGTTGCTCCTACATCAGACCAGCGATGACAGCGAAGTGTTCCCGCCTCTGTTACTTCAGCTTGCTCTCGCCAGAATTTTTCCTGTTGGTCTGGTTCGCTGGGCATGCGGATGTTGTTTTCTGCTTGCCACACCATATAGGTAGCTTTAGAGGCAACTACTTCAAGAGTATAGTTAGCCGACAGGAGAAATTTAATAGTACGGACGGCGTAGATTAAACCAGAAGCACCGCTAATACCGATAATTAAGGGTTTGCTCAATTTTTAGATGCCTTTTGCCAACACAATAAACAATAAACAATAAACAATTAACAATAAACAATAAACAATTAACAATTAACACTTCGACAACCCTCTATATAAACAACAAACAACCAACAACCAACAACAAACAACAAACAACCAACAACAAATAACAAACAACAAATAATCTATATCAATCCTTCTAGTTGTAATTCTTCGATTGTTTGCAGTCCCCGAGGGTCGCCCACTTTTAACAAAGCTGCTTTAGCATCTTCCTTGACTCCTAAATCTTCATCTTCTACTAAAGCTTCCAGGAGAGCGTCGATCGCCGTAGCATAGACTACATTAGAAGGTAGTTCCCGACAAAGCTGGCCGATGGCCCAAGCGCAGTTACTCCGCACTCCTGGGATTGAGTCTCGCCGCAAGCTTTGTATTAAAGGAGGAATGGCGGGAATAATATCTTCATAGTTGAATTTGGCTACTTGAGCTAAACCGCTGGCAGCCCAAAGACGAACGGCAGATATGTCTGTTTTCAGTGCGTGGATCAGGGGGGGAACGGAACGGCGATCGCGGCTGTTTCCCAATGCCCAAACTATGCCTTTGCGGGCGTAACCGTTCCAATCTTTTTCTAGCTGGGCGATTAATGATTCTACGGCATCGGCACTGATATTCCTTCCCAAAGCATAGGCGGCACTTACTCGCACTAAAACACAGTCATCGGCCACTAATTTAATGAGATAGGGAATAGAACGGGGTTCTTCTAGGTCGCAAAAAGCCCTTGTGGCCAGGATTCTTTGCCTGGGTTCTGGATCTGATAGAAGTGCCAGCATTGCTTCTGGGTCTGGAGATGGGTTTGTAGTGGTTGTCTCTGCTGGTTCCATCTCTGATCTCTCGGTTTCTATATTAACTAAATTTAATTCTTTATTATTCATTTTGCTAAAAGCGATTATTCAAGAGACTTTACCATTAAAAGGGATTGGGTTTCATAGCCCAAACGGCGATAAAGCTGGAAAGCAGGTTGGTTAGTGGTAAAAACTTGAAGACCGATTTGGCCATCCCCCCTTTGTCTTGCCCGTTCTTGAGCATAACTCATTAGTGCCGTGCCGATTCCTTGGCGGCGATGAGCTGGACTGACGTAAACGAGCAAAATATAAGTGAAGCGATCGCCTTTTACCTGATCGATAGCATTGCCTATCCAGAGACAGGCCACTTTCTCTCCTCTCTTGTTTTCCTCTAGGGCTTGTTCTACCCACCATAAAGAAGTATCTGGGGAGAAATATTGCTCCACCGTTCTTGCTAGATGGGCAAAATCTTGCTGTTGAGGAAACTGTTCCCTATAAGTTCGGGTCATGAACTTCAACAACAAGGCTTTGTCTTTGCTGGAGCCTCTTTGTAAGTTATACCCTTCTGGTAATACTGGTAAGAACTGTCTAGGGGACATCCGGCTGGGATATAGAAGTTGCTGAAGTTAATAATTCCTGGTCTTCCATGGGTGCTGGTGCTGCCAGATCTGAAGGCAGAAAGGCTCTGACACTGGTAGCCAGTAATGCTACCAGGAATACTAAGAGGATTAGGAATGGAACAATGTATTGACTCAAGATTTTCATTGGTTTCAACGTTTTTTTTACTATTTGTTTTTACTGAATCGTATCCAAAACTCACTTGTAATAATTAGGCTTGAATAATGGCCAGAATTAGTAATAGAAAGAAAATCCACATTTTACTATTATACCATAAACAGCTAAAACTTGCAAAAAATTTGGAATCAGGGATTTAACAGCCAGCTTTGTAGGTTGAGGTTATTCCGTAGGTTGAGAAACCGGGTTTCTTTCCAAAATTTTAGCATTAGTTCTTAAAAAAATAGAAGAAACCCGGCGAATTGGCTTGTTGGCGTAAGTAGAAGACGCGAGTTTTTTAGTAGGGTGCGGCACTGCCCACCACAACATCGTTAATTGTTCATTGGGAATTGCTATAGATGTACCCCATCGATATAGTAGAGACCGAGGATTATTGCGGTCAGAAAACTTGGCTTCTCTATCGATAGATTAAAGAGTGAGTATTTCTGCATTTTTTGGATTAATATTGTTGAGAAATTGACTCACAAGAGTTAGAATGAAAATAAATAAAGGCATGGTGGGCAATGGTAACAGAAACGAAAATAGCACCAATTCAGGAGACGGTCTCAGTCCCGGACTGGGAAACGATAATACCACCGACAAACTTAATCTTTGACGACGGAGAACCCTTGGAATCAAATAGACATCGCATTGCTATGAACGTACTAATCCACTCCATTATGGAAGGATTAGGTGACCGGGAAGATTACTTTGCGGGAGGTAATATGTTTATTTATTACAGCACCGCTCAAGTACGGAACCAAGACTTTAGAGGGCCAGATTTCTTTGCTGTCTTGAATGTAGATGGTAGAACCAATCGTCAAGGTTGGGTAGTGTGGGAGGAAAATGGCC
>JH610960.1 GCA_000252485.1 Prochloron didemni P4-Papua_New_Guinea
GGAGAGGGAAATCTCGTTCCTCTACCGGAAGAAGCTGCCGAAGCCAAAGGACTGAAGCAAGGAGTATTAAGACAATTAATGCGTTTACTTGTGCTTCGCTTTGGGGAAGTTCCACAGTCTCTAGAAACTAGGTTAGAAGGTTTAACTGTTGAACGACTGGAAACTTTAGTAGAAGTGGTGCTGAAAGTTAATTCTTTAGACCAGTTTATTGGGGATGGATTGGAATAATATAGATAGAAATAAGCTCTCAGTTTATTCTATGGTAGGTTGGGTAGAGAGATCGCGAAACCCTTCGGCTACCCCAACACCAATAGGACTTACGCAGAAACCGGTTTTCTCTACGAAAAATCTTGATTTGAGCCGTTCGATCTAGGTCAGAAACCCGGTATAAGAGAGTTATTTGCGTAAGTCCTATATGTATAGCACTACGCATTTAGGTTAGGACATTAATAAAGCCTGAAACCTAGTCATAGCCGTCTTTTTGAATTTTGAATTTTGAATTTTGAATTGCGCGTAGCACTATACCCCATCGATATAGTAAAGAGCGAGCATTATTGCGGTCAGAAAACTTGGCTTCTCTATCGATAGATTAAAGAGTGAGTATTTCTGCATTTTTTGGATTAATATTGTTGAGAAATTGACTCACAAGAGTTAGAATGAAAATAAATAAAGGCATGGTGGGCAATGGTAACAGAAACAAAAACAGCACCAATTCAGGAGACGGTCTCAGTCCCGGACTGGGAAACGACAATACCACCGACAAACTTAATCTTTGACGACGGAGAACCCTTGGAATCAAATAGACATCGCATTGCTATGAACGTACTAATCCGCTCCATTATGGAAGGATTAGGTGACCGGGAAGATTACTTTGCGGGAGGTAATATGTTTATTTATTACAGCACCGCTCAACTACGGAACCAAGACTTTAGAGGGCCAGATTTCTTTGCTGTCTTGAATGTAGATGGTAGAACCAATCGTCAAGGTTGGGTAGTTTGGGAGGAAAATGGTC
>JH610961.1 GCA_000252485.1 Prochloron didemni P4-Papua_New_Guinea
AGAGAGGGAAATCTCGTTCCTCTACCGGAAGAAGCTGCCGAAGCCAAAGCTGAAGCTGCCGAAGCCAAAGCTGAAGCTGCCGAAGTCAAAGCTGAAACTGCCGAAGCAAAAGGACTTCAAGAAGGACTGAAGCAAGGAGTCTTAAGACAATTAATGCGTTTACTTGTGCTTCGCTTTGGGGAAGTTCCACAGTCTCTAGAAACTAGGTTAGAAGGTTTAACTATTGAACGACTGGAAAGTTTAGTAGAAGTGGTGCTGACAGTGAATTCTTTAGACCAGTTTATTGGGGATGGATTGGAATAATCTTGCTCGATTTACGCAGAAACCGGGTTTCTGAACCAAAACTCTGGGTTTTGCCATTTTATCCCGAGGACAAACCGGGTTTCTAGGCTTGTTGGCGTAAGTCCTAAACTGGTTTCTGTACTGAGTCTGGCAGGATGGGGCGTGGTCAAAAGTAGTTGTTTTCGGCTGAATATGTATAGCGCTACGCGCAATTCAAAATTCAAAATTCAAAATTCACAGGACTTACGCAAAATTTGGTCTAAGACACTATGGATAGTGTGGTGCGTTACGAACGCACCCTACTGATAGCGTGGCTGCGTAAGTCCTGATTCAAAAAGACGGCTATGACTAGGTTTCAGGCTTTATTAATGTCCTAACCTAAATGCGTAGTGCTATATTTGTCTACCGTGGGGTAGCCGAATGGGCTGCCTAACTTTCAGGATAAGCCGCGATTATTGAGAATATAAAATTCAACTGTTTTTGACCGCACCAGGCAGGATGCACAACTTGTCCTGTACATAGCCTTATGGTAAAGTAACTGTATCCACCCATCCTCTCTAATAATTGAAGATGCTAACACAAGAAACAGCCAAAACTCGTCTGCTCCTAACTTTATGGGAAATGGGAGACACTGAGGTAGCCGTGAAAAGAGGCAACTTGATCGAACTAGTTAAGCGCAAGAAGGAAAAAACAGCAGATTATCAGCATTTTTTAGGAGAACTTGCCGAAGTAGGGGCGATCGCCCTTTCCTCGTCCAAACGCACAGCAACGGTTACTATCACAGATAAAGGCTTGCAGATGTTAGGAGTGGGATTGAAAAATCCGGAATTCCAGTTTAGCGGCACTGTGATAGCCAGTAGATTTGCCAATACCTTGCTGAAGTGGATTCGCCAAGGCAATACTGGGGTTGCTGAAACTGCTGGGGCTACTGCAGTAACTAAGATTGAATCCTATGAAGAATTTGAGAAATTAGCTCTGACTGTTTACCATCGCTTGAATCAAGATTATAGCTACGACGACTTAGTGCCAATTTATCGCCTGAGAAGGGAAATAGGGGAGCAAGTCTCTCGCTCTCAGTTCAAGGAGTGGCTCTTAGAAATGCAGGCTCAGGACATAGTACAGCTCATGGGGGGGGAAATGCCAGATATCACCCCAGATAAAAGAGAAGACTCCATCGAAACTCCGGTTGGGGGTTTGCGCTATTACCTTCAGTTGTTATCCGTTTAACCTCTCTCTTCTTCTTTCTTGTTCCCTGCTCCCATAATCCCTATGACCAACTCCGATTTTTCCCCCATTGAAGACCTGAACGCTGCCATTACTAATGACAATCCATTTAAGAAAACAGCAATTGTTAGAGCCCAGGATATTTGGACTGAAGGTTTCTTGGATGTGGAAACTATCAACGCTAAAGCTTCCAATGCAGTTTTTGCGGCCATAAAATCTGTCAAAACCAGTTCCTCTCCTCAAGAGAAAATCACTTCCCTTTGCCATTAAATGGCTTTCTGGTCAAGAAATAGCTCAGTTTAAGGCAAAAGAACTGGGATTGCCTTCTCAAGCTAACAAGACCAATCAAGATCGAGAAGGGGAGGCTCTCAAATCTATCTGCCAAATCCTCAATTTAGTCAGTCGTTACTATACGGTGATTATTTGTTTCGATGAAATAGATACTTTAAACAATTGCGATGAAGCTGGCAATAAAACAGAGGAAATAATTGTAAATTTGGTGAAGAGATTGTACGATAGCATTCAGCAATCCGCAGCCAGTAAAGGGATTTGCTTTCTCACTGTGATGTTTTTAGATACTTGGCAAGAGATAGTAAAAGCATTTGGTAAGAGTCAGAGCCTGATAGATCGACTGGTAGGTCCTAAGAGTCAGATCCTGATAGATCGACTGGTAGGTCCAGGGAAAAAACCAATTCAATTAGAATATCTCGATGGTGATTCGATTATTGAATTAGTTCAATGCTGGCATCAAATGGCAATTATTAACCCAGAAACTCTCGAAAAATTAGTGCAACTACAGGCAAAATATCCTCACTCTATCGACTTGTGGCAGTTAAAATCCTATCTCCAACCAGCACCGACATCTAATGAGGAAGTAGTAAAATATCTAGAGATGGTGGAGGAGAAAATCAGAGTGCGATCGCATGTAGTAGAGTTAGTCAGAAAATACCTAGCAAGTACTAACTCATCTACTGTGGGAATAGAGCAATTATATGGAGCTTATGTTACTTCTGGAGCACCTCAATCATTGACCCAAGAAGAATTATCTGAAATAATGATAGAGCTTTCTTCTCCTTTAACAGGTTATTTGGGAAGGGAAGGAACTAGCTTTTATTTTCTCCGCAAATTGTATGAACCGCAGATGAACACAGATGAACGCAGATGAATACGGATATTTTGCTATTTATATGAACCGCAGATGAACACAGATGAACGCAGATGAATACGGATATTTTACTATTTATATGAACCGCAGATGAACACAGATGAACGCAGATGAATACGGATATTTTACTATTTAATTGATTGTTTTATTGTAGAAAGCCAACAAACCACCATATTTGATATTAGATTTTCCCATGCAAGAATTGTTAGTTACTAGAAAACTGCTATAATCACTATAGCTAATTAATAATTCTCCATCCCTAATGTCATTAATCACCATTCGCGAACAAGGAAAAACTGCCGCTGGGTTTAAAGCAAAAGTGGCCATCGACAAAATTGAATATGAAATCCCAGCCATAACCGAACCCTTCAGTGCAGAACAAGAAAAAGAACTAGAATGGTATTTCGAGCGATGGCTGGTGTACCCCATCCTAGAGCAATCTAGAGCGGAAACCATTGCCACCACCATTCAAGCCTATGGGGAAAACTTATTCAAGCAAATCTTTCGAGACAATAAGATTTACAGCGCTTACGAGAAACTGAGAGGAAATCTCGGTGAACTGAGAATTGAAATCGAAAGTACGGACCCAGATTTCCACTCCCTTCATTGGGAAGCCTTGCGAGACCCAGAACTACCCTATCCCCTGGCAGTACGTTGCGTCATGGTGCGCTCCCACAAGCAATCCAGTGCCGTTCCTGCAGTGCAGCTAGCTCCAGCTCCCGTTATCAACTTGCTGCTAGTTACAGCTCGACCCCATGAAGAAGACGATGTAGCTTATCGCCTGATTTCCCGACCGTTACAAGAACTAATTGCTAACAGTAACTTGCGGGTAAAGTTAGACTTATTGCGTCCGGGAACTTACGAAGCCTTGGTGAAACACTTAGAAGCCAAAGGAACCGGTTACTATCAGGTAATTCATTTCGACGTTCATGGAGCATTACTCACTTACCAGCAATTCCAACAAGAACTAAAAACTAATTCCTATACTTATCAAAGAGGATACGGTTTAAACCACTTAAAACCCTATGCAGGAGTTAAAGCCTTTCTCTTTTTAGAAGGAGAAACAAAAGGAAAAGCAGTTCCTGTAGAAGCCCAGGAATTAGCTAATTTACTCACCGGCAAAAAGATTCCCGTTTGCCTACTCAATGCTTGTCAGTCCGCCAAACAAATTAGTTTGAATCAAGAACAACAAAAAGAACAACAACCGGAAGTTTTTCGGGAAACCAGTTTAGGCAGCCAACTCATGGCTGCGGGAATGGAAATGGTAGTAGCCATGGCTTATTCCGTCACCGTGTCCGCAGCGGAAGTAATGATGAGAGAGCTTTACCAACATTTATTTGACCATGGAGATGTAGCTGAAGCCATTAAACAGAGTCGCTACGAACTGTTTAATCTTAAAGGTCGTCGAGCTTATTTTAATACCACAATCGATTTAGAAGATTGGTTGCTACCGGTAGTTTATTCTCGTCAACCGGTACAGTTCCAGCTCCAAGACTTTACTACTGCTGCAGAAGAAGAGGAATATTACCAAAATCTTGCCAGTCAATATCGTTTTCCTGAACCCACCTACGGCTTTGTCGGCAGGGATTTGGAGATTTTAAAAATAGAAAAAAGCTTGTTAAAGCAAAACATCTTGCTCTTACGAGGAATGGGAGGAACGGGGAAAACAACTCTCTTGAACTACCTGCGGCAATGGTGGCAAGTAACTAATTTTGCTACAACTATTTTTTATTTCGGCTACGACCTGAAGCCTTGGACTGTGGAGCAAATAGTTTGGGAACTGGGAGAAAAAATCTTTGCTAGATTCGACAACTTTCATCGCCTGGTACCAACAGCAAAAGAGGAAAAACTGTTAGCCACTTTAAAAGCTAATGCTTATATCTTAATCTTGGATAACTTGGAATCCGTGACCGGAGAGCAATTAGCCATTCCCAATACTTTGCCGGCAACGGAAAGAAATAAGCTGAGGGATTTTTTAGTCAGACTGAGAACGGGAAAGACCAAGGTAATCCTGGGTTCTCGCAGTCAGGAAGATTGGCTCAAAGAAACTACTTTTCAAGACAACGTTTACGAACTCAAAGGTTTGGATGGGGAAGCCAGGACCTTGTTGGCTCAAAGAATCTTGCAACGGAATGTTAAAGTTACTAAGAAAATTGAGCAGATTCAGCAGGATGAGAACTTCCAGCCATTGCTCAAACTTCTGGCTGGTTATCCTTTAGCCATGGAAGTGGTGTTAGCTAATTTGAAATACCAATCTCCAGCGGAGATTTTAGCCAAGTTAGAAGTTGCTGATGGTTCCTTGGATACGGGAAAAGAAGATAAAACCAGCAGTATTCTCAAATGCGTGGAGTATTCTCACAGTAATTTATCTGAGGAAGCCCAGAAGTTGTTATTGTGTTTGGCTCCTTTTTCTGGGTTTATTTTCCAAAGTGGTATTTCTTATTATACGGAGGAACTAAAAAAGCTAGAACCATTTAAAGATTATCCTTTCCATCAGTTTGACAGTGCTGTAGAAGAAGCCATTAACTGGGGTTTGCTTTCTCCTGATGAGGAGAATCCTAAACTACTAACTATTCAACCGGTTTTTCCCTATTTCTTGCAGACGAAGGTCAATGAGTTGCCTGAGGAGATGGGGGAAGCTTTGCAAGAGGGATTTAAGAACCATTATGTGGGTTTGGCAAATTCTTATAACCAGTTGATGGAGTCTAAGGAAGCTGACAAGCGACAATCGGGTATCTTCTCCTGTCGGTTGGAATATGAAAATCTCTATCATGGTTTGGTTCTCTCTCTCAAGAAGCAAGAGACTGTGGATATCTTCTTCTGTTTGTTTAAATACTTGACGTTGATTAACGATGTCGCTGCTGGGTTGAAGCTAGCTGAGTTTGTCTGGGAAGCACAGAAAGCTTATCCTGAAGCAATTAGAACTGGAGAGATAGGTTTGGAAATTGTCATGACTCTGGAGAGAGTAGCTACTGGCTATTTAGAAACTAAGAATTACTCTCAAGCAAAAGAGTTTTACCAGCAAGCCATAGAACTAACTCGGCGACTGAAAGGTATAGAGGAAAGACAGAAGCAGTTGTTTATTGCTACTACCTACCACCAATTGGGAATAGTTGCGGAGGAATTAAGACAATGGGACGAAGCCAAGAATAACTACCAACAAGCTCTCTCTATCAAAATTGAATACAATGACCGTTATTCCCAAGCTAGAACCTACCATGAATTAGGAATAGTTGCCCAGGAATTAAGACAATGGGAGGAAGCCAAGAATAACTACCAACAAGCGATCGCTATCCTCATTGAATACAATGACCGTTACTCCCAAGCTAAAACCTACCACAATTTAGGAATAGTTGCCCAGGAATTAAGACAATGGGAGTTCGCCAAGAATAACTACCAACAAGCTCTCGCTATCTTCATTGAATACAATGACCGTTATTCCCAAGCCTCCACCTACCACCAATTGGGAATGGTTGCCCAGGAATTAAGACAATGGGATGAAGCCAAGAATAACTACCAACAAGCTCTCGCTATCTGTATTGAATACAATGACCGTTACTACCAAGCTTCCACCTACAACCAATTGGGAACAGTTGCCCAGGAATTAAGACAATGGGAGTTCGCCAAGAATAACTACCAACAAGCTCTCGCTATCTTCATTGAATACAATGACCGTTACTCCCAAGCTGGAACCTACCACAATTTAGGAATAGTTGCCCGGGAATTAAGACAATGGGAGTTCGCCAAGAATAACTACCAACAAGCTCTTGCTATCTGTATTGAATACAATGACCGTTACTCCCAAGCTACAATCTACCACCAATTGGGAACAGTTGCCCAGGAATTAAGACAATGGGAGTTCGCCAAGAATAACTACCAACAAGCTCTCGCTATCTTCATTGAATACAATGACCGTTACTCCCAAGCTTCCACCTACCACCATTTAGGAATACTTGCTGAAGAGTTAGAAGAGTATTCAGAAGCAAAAGCCAACTATCTGCAAGCCTTAGAATACTTCGCTGAGTTTAACGACACCTATATGATAGAAACTTTTTCAATTCCTGCCCTTGCCCGCTTATATCTAACAACCCAAGACCAGAACCTACTAACAATGAACAATGAACAATGAACAATAAACAATGAACAATTAAGAGATTGATAAGAAAAATGTGTCTTTCGCTTTATACAAAGGTGATGCAGCTAGTGTAGGATGTTTGTATATAAAATGTAGTTATAAGAATTTGTAGAAACCCAACACAAGTTTTCTGGGCTTGTTGGGTTTCGTGACCTCAACCCAACCTACAATAGAATCAACTCAAGAGCAATTGAATGATATAAACATGAAAATCTTTCCCAAAATAGTATCAAAGTATATTGGTGGCCATTGCCCACCCTACTGGTGACTA
>JH610962.1 GCA_000252485.1 Prochloron didemni P4-Papua_New_Guinea
CCTCAACCCAACCTACAATTTATTCCACTGCTGGTGGAAAATTGTTCATTGTTAATTGTTCATTGCTCATTGCTATAGTCTGAATCTAAGGTTTCTAATCTGGAAAACGGAGACATTTCTGGAAAGGAATTAATTTCCATTCCCGTTTCAATGGCAGCCATATTTCTTGCTTCTTCATAACACTCGTCAAAAACTGTCTCGAAATATGGCCGCAAACTGGGACTATCTTTAAATGCTTTTAGCAATCTTTTGCGGTGTTCGTAGATAGTGTAGCGCCAGCTATTTGTCCGTTTTGACTTTTGATATTTATACTTCAGCAAGTGCATCAGAAGAACTTCCAAATTGCTTTCAATTGCTCGCTTCTCACTTTTACCCATATCTTCTATTTCTTCGGCAAGATTGTCAATATCTAACTGGTGCAGTTGTCCGTTTCTTAACTGTTTAGCTGTGGTTTCTAACCACAAGAAATAGTCCTCGTGGTAGAGAGTAGGGAGATTTGGTAAAGTCGGATGGGAATCTGTAGTAGTAACCATGGTTATTTCGATACAGTTTAATCGGAGTTATAGCAATGGCTAAGGCATTGCCATTACGGTTTATACATTAACTGGACCGAATCTTAAACTACGCCTCATTCGGTTCAACCACTTCCAAACCAAGGGATTTGGCTGTTTTTTTGAGGCTTTTAATGACTCGTTCCTGATATCGTTGTTCATAATAATCAGCACCCTTATCCAAATAAGGTTCTTTGTTAATCTGGTTTTGTCTGAAACACTTCCTTTGATTTTAAACTGCAGATGAACTCGAATAAAATACTTTGTAGGGGAAGTCGCGGACAGCCCAGAGGGCTATCCCACGGATTATTTATGAGTTAATTATTCATTGTTAATTATTCATTGTTAATTGTTAATTGTTAATTGTTCATTGTTCATTGTTCATTGCGATTAAAAATCCACTCCTCGCTTTAAGTCCACTCCGAGATCCGCATAATGCTTGTGACAAATCATCTCGGAGTGGACGCTGGCGAGGTGGAAATAAGAGGGTTTATTCAAACAGCGTCCGGTAATAATTACTTCGGTATTTTGGGGTTTACTCAGCAAGGTTTCTACAATGGGTTTGATGGGTAATAGTTCTAAATCTACTGTGGGGTTGAGTTCGTCAAGAATGACGGTTTTGTACAAACCAGAGGCGATGGCTACTTGAGCTATTTCCCAACCTCTCTCTGCTTCTACATAGTCTATTTCCTGCTGCTGTCCCCGCCAAACAATGGCATCTCTACCGTTGCGCTGATGAGATACTAAATCGGGGTAACTCTGGTTGAGAGCGGCAATAGCAGCATCTTCGGTGTAACCCAGACCTCCTTTGAGCCATTGCATAATCAGCACTCGATGGGATTTATCGCTGCTAATCCCCCGACCAATGGCCTGGAGGGCTTTCCCCAAGGCGCTAGTAGACTTGCCTTTTCCCGCTCCGGTATAAATTTCTACCCCGCTGATGGCGGAGTCTGGAGTGGTGTGGGGTCTCATTTCTGAATGTAAATCCGCAATGTCTAGCAACTGCTTTGGGGTTCTGGAACCGGTGGCAATAATTTCTAATTCTTCTGGTTTGCGCTTCAGGGTTTGTACCACTTCTTCTACTGGGAGCAAACCTAAGTCTAAGACCGGATTTAATTCATCTAACACTACTACGGAATACAAACCGGAAGCGATCGCTCCTTTGGCTACATCCCAACCTCGCTGGGCTTCTGCTTTGTCGAAGTTGGTTATTTCCTCTGGACCGAAATACTCCGAACGTCCCGTGCGCACCTGATCTATGAGATGGGGAAATCCCCGCTGCAAGGCCGCGATCGCCGCATCTTCATCATAATTCCGTCCCGGTCCTTTCAAAAACTGCAGCAATAAAACCCGAGAGGGTTCTGAGGTTTTAATTCCCAAGCCAATAGAACGCAATACCACTCCTAATGCTGCTTGAGACTTGCCCTTTCCCAATCCATCGTAGATGTGAATTTGTCCTGTCAAGCGTTCTTGCCGTCTTTGCGCCGTGCGAATTCCAATTCCATTAGATGTCATTCTTTTCCTTTTCTTGTTTTGTTATACAATGATATTCCAGTATTTGAGTTGACTTAAAGCAACCAATGAATTTTGTTATAATTTGGGCGATCGCTGCTAATGGCTTTCAGGAAACAATTAGGGACCGTGTCTTATATTTTATCATTTTTTTTGCTCTTTTACTAGCTATTGCTTTGCAGCTTTTACCGGAAATAGCAGCAGGAGCTGAGGACAAAATATTCTTGGATTTGGGTTTAGCAGCAATTGGCTTTTTAACTGCCATTGTAGCCATTTTTATTGGTACTGGGTTAGTTAATAAGGAAATTGAAAAGCGCACCGTGTTAGTATTAATTCCCAAACCCATTAGTCCCACTGAATTTATCCTTGGCAAACACTTAGGATTATCCGCTGTCTTAGGGGTAATGATTGCGGCAATGGTGCTAATTTATTGCTTACTGCTCAATTGGGCGGAAATTACTTATCCTTTCGGCAGCATTCTGATTTGTAATATCTATCTTTTTTTTCAACTAATGTTGATAATTGCCGTAGCCATTGTGTTTGGAGTATTTACCAGTTCTACTTTAGCTACTTTATTTAGCTTTGGTATTTATTTAATGGGACATTTTAGTGGCGACTTGGTGGAACTAGGAAGATTAAATGACAATACTAGCATAAAATTATTGACGGAAACCATTTATATAATTTTGCCAGATTTATCTCGACTCGACCTCAAAAATGAGGCAGTGTATAACTTAATCCCAGCACAGGCAGAGCTTTTCACTGACGCTCTCTATGGCTTATGTTATACAGCAGTACTGTTGGCCATCGCCATTCTTGTTTTTAGACAACGACAGTTTTGAGATGAGATGGGAGCAACTCCCGTGGCTAAGAATATTCTTCAAAATACAGCGGATTTACTTACTGCAGTTGTGTCCGACAGCAACTGTATCATTTGGGATGGACATTGGCAAGCAGAAACAAGGCAGTTCTGGGTCTCACCGGAAACTATTGCTAAGGAAATATTATTAGATTTCTGTTCTCAAGCTGCAGATTACTACTATTCTTTGCTACTTCAAGGCAAGCCTTTAGCTTTTAACCAACTGCAGCAACATTTACCCTTGCCTCTGAGGGATTTAGCTCAGAAATGTTCTGTAGAGGATTTGCTGTTAGTTCCTCTATTCTATGGGGAGTTTTACCAGGGGGTAATTTTCCTTTATCATTCTCCGTATTCTCGCCAGTGGACAGAACTAGACATCTCCATTGTTAGTAAGATTGCCAGTAATTGCGCGAGTACCATCGGTCAAACTTGCATCAATGAAAAAATTGCGGCAGAAAAGCGACAGGAGCAATTGCTGAATCAACTAGCTAATAGTCTCAATTCTAGCTTGGAGCCGGAAAATATTTACCAAGATTTAGTTCGCGAAGTGGGGGAATATTTTCAGGTGGACCGGGCGCTGGTTTTTCGTTTGGAGCGAGATTCAATTACTATGGAGCAAGAATGGTTGCTCAATGTATCCATTCCTTCTTTAGAAAATGAACAAATATCTTTAACAGAAGATCTCCAACTTTTTGACCTGGAATTCCATCGGTATCAACAATATCGAAAAGATGGGGCTATTGAAGATGATTCTTACTCTACTTTCAGCCTGCCAATGGAGATGAAAGGAGAGTTGTTTGGGGGATTGACTTTACAGTTCCTGAGCGGTAATCGCACTTTCACTTCTGCAGAGATCAAGACTCTGGAAAGAATTGTCCAACAGGGGGCGATCGCCCTCCATAATGCTCAAACTTATCAAAGTATAACACAAGAATTACAAGAAAGGAGTAGGGAAGCTCAAGATAGTCAAACGGAATATTTTGCCTATCTTACTCACGAGTTACGTACTCCTCTCACAGCAATTTTAGGTTTTGCCAGAATGTTGCTGGAGCAGTTGTACGGAGAACTGAATCCCAAACAAATGCAATATGTACAAGCAATTGCTGAGTCGGGGGAACATTTATTAGAATTAATCAATGACCTGTTAGACCTCACTAAAATTGAAGCCCATCGGGAAGAGTTATATTTAGAGAAAGTAGCAGTAGAAGATATTTGTCTTGCTTCTATATCTATGGTACAGCAAAAAGCAACAGATAGGGGTTTGAAGTTGAATTTAGTCATTGAGCCAAGTCTGGACTTCTGCATGGTAGACCAGCGGCGGGTGAAGCAAATTTTGGTCAATTTGCTCTCCAATGCCATTAAGTTTACTGAAGTTGGTAGCGTTACTCTGGAAGTACAACCTCAGTCTGAAGGGATTGATTTTGCAGTAATTGATACGGGAATTGGAATTAGCAAATCGGAGCAAAAGCAATTATTTCAACCTTTTATTCAACTCAATAGTCATCTCAGGAGCCAACACAAAGGCACTGGTTTGGGGTTGGTCATATCTCGCAAATTAGCTCAACTTCATGGGGGAGATATTACTCTTACTTCGGAACAAGGGAAAGGCAGTTGTTTTACTTTTCATTTGCTGAAGAACTAACAGATTTATCGCAGTGGACAGTTGATAGCTCCCGACGGTCGAATTCAAAATTCAAAATTCAAAATTCAAAATTTAATTCGTGACGAACATCTGGGCAAAAAATGGCAGAAACTTTCTTGAGCCTTATTCCTCTTGGTTTTTAGCTTGTTGTCAATTTTCAGATTCGGTCGAGTGGATAGTGGATAGTTATACAGCTGATAAATAAGGAAAAATTATTTTTTTGTGACAATTAACTTATAAGCTACCCAAGACTCCAGATACCCTCTGGTTGAGAGTTTTGGGTCGGGAAAAAGTCCAGCAAGAAGCCATTGGGGAATTAGAGCAATTACAAGATAATAGCGTTTTGCGCTCTGTAACTTTGGAGTTGCTCTATAACTTGCACGATAATTTAAGATCTAGGCAAGGTTTAGATAAGGAAGATGAGGAGTTAATTATGCGTTTAGAACCTCTTTATAAGAAATATCGGGAAGAAGCTGTACCCCCTATAGTGTCTTGGACCAAATTTTGCGTAAAGCTGGATTAATAAATGGCAAGTTCATCGCAACCTTTCGCGGTTCTGATATCAGTAGGTACGTCAAAGAATGGGGCGATCGCTTAGAAGGAAGCTAAATAGAAAACATCAATGTGATTAATTAAACTTTTACCTTTTTAAGAAACAGCTATGGTGGGCGATGCCCACCCTACAACTGTCAACTATCAACAAGAAAAAAATATGAAAGAATCACCCGTTTAACGATTGAAGCAGGACAAAGATTGCAGTATACAAAATATTAATAGTGTTTAGATATCCACCGTAGAGTTGATGGTTTTGAGTGCTTGTCGTACTGCGGTGGGCGATTTAGATGCCGAGTTGGGCTTTGCCGGACTGGCCTATCAGGCAGGAGTCAAAACTGTCATAGGCAGCTTATGGTAGGTGAGCGATGCAGGTACTTTGGGATTGATGACTCAGTTTTACGAACAATTAAAAACAGCTCCCATTAAAGCTGAAGCGTTGCGACAAACACAATTAGCCATGCTCAGAGGGGAAGTGGTGCTGGAAAATGGGAAATTGATAAGTGGCGCTCGCGAAGCGATCTGCTCCGCAGCACGCGTTTTTGATTTACCTCCTTCTTTAGCGGGAATGGAAGATATTGACTTGACTCATCCTTTCTTCTGGTCTGCTTTTACTATGATAGGCAATCCGTGGTAGTGGATAGTGGATAGTGGATAGCTCCCGACCGTCGAATTCAAAATTCAAAATTCAAAATTCAAAATTTAATTCGTGACGAACATCTGGGCTATTATGGCAGAAACTAGACTCGCCCTATTCCTCTTGGTTTTCAGCTTGTTGTCAATTTTCAGATTCGGTCGAGTTATAGCTAGAATCGTAGAGTGGGCATCGCCCACCACAACGTTATTTATTTCCTCAACTCCAAATAAACTGACCACATTGACTTACCATCTAAATACATAGGAAAATAACCATGAGATTTATTAGCCCGAAAACAGATTTTGCCTTCAAGAAAATATTTGGTTCCACGGAAAGTAAACCAATCCTGATTAGCTTTTTAAATGCTATTATATACAAAGGAAAGAAAGTAATTAAAGATTTGGAAATAATCGATCCTTATAATGCACGAAAAATTAGGGAATTGAAAGATAGCTATTTAGACGTAAAAGCTTTGTTGGATAATGGAACTACCGTCATTATTGAAATGCAGGTGATCAATCTTCCAGCTTTTGATAAAAGGGTAGTATACAACCTAGCTAAAACCTATGGGAATCAATTAAAATCAGGACAAGGATACATTCACCTTCAACCAGTAATAGCTTTAACCATAACAGATTTTAGCTTATTTACAGAGATGGAAAAAGTGATCTCCTTTTGGAAATTCAAGGAGGAAACTGAAAAGATAGATTATACCAATGAAGAATTGAAAATGGTATTTGTAGAACTGCCCAAGTTTCAGAAAAGCCTAGAAGAGTTAGAAACTATCACGGATAAGTGGATTTACTTCCTTAAAGATGCCCCTTCTTTAGATATCATTCCCGATAAAATGGGAGAGGTGGCAGAAATAAATCGGGCCTTAAGTATAGCTAATTCAGCAAATTTAAGCAGGCAAGAATTGGATGATTTACATCATCAGGAAGTATTTTTACAAGACCAAGTAGGCTACACTATTAAAGCCAGGGAGGAAGGATTAGAACAAGGATTACAACAGGGATTAGAACAAGGATTAGAACAAGGCAGGGAAGAGGGATTAGAACAAGGATTAGAACAAGGCAGGGAAGAGGGATTAGAACAAGGATTACAACAAGGCAGGGAAGAGGGAATTATTACCGGAGAGATAAATATGATACAGCGGCTTCTTGAGCGGAAATTGGGCGAACTACCAACCCAAGTAAAGGATTCTATTGCTGGCCTTTCTTCTGAAACATTGGAAAATTTAAGCCTAGCTATGTTAGATTTTACTAGTTTGGAGGATCTAATAAAGTTCTTGGAGTAAAATGTTATCAGAAATAGGAAAATGTTGACTACAAATAGTTGATTCCATTCTAGGTTGGGTTTCGTAATCTCAACCCAACAAGACACAAGGTTTTGTGTTGGGAATTCCTGCACTTCGGCGATCGCTCTCCTAGATTTGAGCGAAGAAACCGGGTTTCTCCGATTATTTTAGGGATTAATGCCGAAATTTTTGCTCCTATTCCCGGTTTCTAACTTCACAGGATAATCTAAATCTATGCTAGAATTCTACTATTAAAAATGGATATGACAACAGGGGATATAGAATTCATGGGTGAAATTGTTGGAGGAACAATAATTTTTGGAGAGCCAGGAACGGAACCTATTTTAGGTGTTACTGCTTTGGAGTCTGTAGGAATTGATATAGATCCAAGAAATCAAAAGCTAAAAAGAATGCCTGCAATTAGACTAAAGAAACTCAAGCCAAAATCTCACAAAGTGTTGCACGGGATAATGTATAACTCGACCGAATCTGAAAATTGACAACCAGCTAAAAACCAAGAGGGATAAGGCGAGTCTAGTTTCTGCCATAATAGCCCAGATGTTCGTCAATTCTTCAATTTTGAATTTTGAATTTTGAATTTTGAATTCTCCGTCAGGAGCTATTAACTATCCACTATCCACTATCCACTATCCACTATCCACTACTAATGACTTTAGAACTTTCCTTGACCCAACTCGGTCAAATTATCGATTCAATTATTGTTAATCAAAATAATACCAATCTGGAAACTAGTTTAGCAACTGGTATTTCTACGGATAGCCGCACAATTGCTCCCGGTGAGATATTTGTGGCTTTACGAGGAGAGAATTTCGATGGTCATAAATTTTTGGCCAAAGCAGTGGATTATGGTGCCATAGCCTTAATTGTAGAAGAGGCAAAAGATGACTTAAATATAGCGCAATTTGTCGTTGGCGATACTCTAATAGCTTATCAAGAAATTGCTCGCTGGTGGCGCAGTTGCTTCCAGATTCCCATTATTGGTATAACAGGTTCCGTGGGCAAAACTACCACCAAGGAATTAATTGCTGCTGTTTTAGGGACGAAAGGACAAGTATTGAAAACAGAAGCTAATTATAACAACGAGATTGGGGTGCCGAAAACTTTATTTAATCTCAACTCTCACCATGACTATGGAATTATTGAAATGGCCATGCGATTGTCTGGGGAAATTGCTTTATTAACCAACATCGCCCGTCCTACTATTGGTGTAATTACCAATGTGGGTACTGCTCATATTGGCAGGTTGGGATCTAGGGAGGCGATCGCCGCTGCCAAGTGCGAGTTATTAGCTAACATGCCAGCCAATAGTTTAGCCGTATTAAATCAGGACGATGGCCTTTTAATGGAAACTGCCGCTCAATTTTGGCAGGGAGAAACTCTGACCTATGGGTTGAAGGCAGGAGATCTATGTGGGGAACTAATTGATTCGCAAACTTTAAAAGTTGAAGGGATCAATTTACCTTTGCCTTTACCAGGCTATCACAATGCTCTTAATTATCTAGCTGCTTTAGCTGTTGGCAAGGCCATAGGAGTGGATTTTGGCTCTTTAGCGGGAGGATTGACCGTTAACCTTCCTTCTGGACGAGCCAAACGCTATACCTTAGACTCAGATATAATAATTTTAGATGAAACCTACAATGCTGGCTACGAGTCCATGGTGGCGGCGCTACAGTTATTAGCTCAAACACCCGGTCAGCGTCGTCTGGCAGTTCTCGGTTCCATGAAAGAATTGGGAAGTTATTCCCCTCAACTGCACCGACAAGTGGGAGAAACTGTGAAAAATCTCAATTTAGATTGCTTGCTCCTATTATTAGAGGATGAGGAAGCAAAACCCATTGCAGAAGGTGCTGCAGGTATTGCTACGGATTGTTTTGCTAGTAAAGAAGAATTAATCGGACGATTAACAGAATTAGTTAAACCAGGCGATCGCCTTTTATTCAAAGCTTCCCATTCTGTGGGATTAGATCTAGTGTTGGATCGATTTCTAGCTAACTTTAAATGAGGTTATTAATGGGACTGAGACAAAAACCAAGAAGATTTAAGCCAAGAAACCCGGTTTCTATCATTATTTTGGGCGCTATACCAAGATTTAGAAAAGAAACCCGGTTTCTGACCCCAGCCTTTCCTCCAAATCTATCCTACCATTTTTATAAACAGACAGGTTTAATTTTATCGCGTTTTTAAATAAGCGATCGAACTAAATCCTCTTTTTTATTGCAGTAAAAAAACCTTGTATCTCTTTTCCTTATTCCCTTATTGCTTATTGCTTATTGCCTATTGCCCTATTCCCTCTTGCCTATTCCCTCAACAAGAGTGCTATAGTTAGTTAATACTGCAATCTACCAGCTATAAGACTCCTATGGACCAATTGCTTGACCAAATTAGATTAATTAGACAGTCCATCGAAAATCTGCCACCGGAAACTCTCTTACTTGCCTCAGTATATCTGACTTTAAGCGCACTGTACCTGCTGGTATGTCCCGGTTTGCTTTACTTATATTTAAATACTCGTTGGTACGTTGCTAGTTCTGTGGAACGGATGTTAATGTATTCCTTGGTCTTCTTATTCTTCCCAGGATTGTTACTTCTGAGTCCAGTACTAAATTTTCGTCCCAAACGCCGTGAACTTAAGGCTTGATTCCCCTTGATAAGGGCGGATCCCCCTAACCCCCCTTAATAAAGGGGGAAAAGAAAGAATAAGGTGAAAAATTATCAAGACGCGGTGCTGCAAAAGCGTTTAGAAGAAATGACTCCAGAAGAAATAGCCCAGCTACAAGCAAAAGCTGCAGCACAAGAACAAGATTTTGATATTATATTTGGTGACCAAAATTTAAAAAACTAAAAACTAGTCACTAGTCACTAGTGACTAAACAACTCGACCGAATCTTAAATCGCTCCAAATATGCTCAAACTATTACGAGCTAAGGGATTGAAAAGTTTCTGAAATTACATTTGGTGACCGACAAGTCAAAAACTGAAAACACCGTCTCACTGGTCACTGGTCACTGGTCACTGGTCACTGAAAAGCTATCAACTATCCACTATCAACTGTCAACTGCTATAGCCATAAACCGAAATGAGGAAGATCGACAATGAAAACTGATAGCATCTGGTACAACATGTTTCTCAAGTTTCCAGATATTTTCTTTGAACTAATCGGCGAATCAACAACCCGCAGCCAAAATTATCGATTTGATTCCGTAGAAGTTAAAGAACTGTCTTTTCGTATAGACGGGGTGTTCTTACCTCAATCTAAAAACCCAGAACTACCCATTCACTTTGTGGAAGTACAATTTCAAAAAGATGAGGACTTATACTCTCGTTTGTTTACCGAGATTTTCATTTACTTGCGCCAACATAAGCCGGATAATGATTGGCTGGTTACTGTAGTGTATCCAAGTCGCAGTAAAGAAGCTGTTTCCCCGGGATGGTATCGGGAGTTTTTCAACAGCGGTAGGCTACAGCGCATTTATCTAGACGAACTAGAGTCCGATACAAGTCCAACTGTAGGTCAAGGAATGGTGAAATTAATTGTCACGCCTCCCAATGAGGCGGTTTCCTTAGCAAAGGGATTGTTCCAACAGACAAGACAAGATATTGCCAGTCCGAAGCTACAAAAGGATTTGATAGAATTATTAGAGACCATCATGGTTTATAAATTGCCCAACAAAGGAAGGGAGGAAATTGAAGCGATGTTTGGATTGAGCGAACTTAAGCAAACTAAGGTTTATCAAGAAGCCAAAATGGAAGGAAAAATGGAAGGAGAAATTAACGCAAAAATGGAAGCAGTTCCTGGGTTGCTGAAGTTGGGATTAACTGTGGAGCAAATCGCAACCGCTCTTAAGCTTAGTGTTGAGGAAATCCAACAAGTTATTTCCTCAAATAATTAGAGACCATCCATGTCTAGTTCCAACAACCACTGCTGTGCTGTATAACTATCAACTATCCACTATCAACTATCAACTGCCCAATGAGGCGGTTTCCTTAGCAAAGGGATTGTTCCAACAGACAAGACAAGATATTGCCAGTCCGAAGCTACAAAAGGATTTGATAGAATTATTAGAGACCATCATGGTTTATAAATTGCCCAACAAAGGAAGGGAGGAAATTGAAGCGATGTTTGGATTGAGCGAACTTAAGCAAACTAAGGTTTATCAAGAAGCCAAAATGGAAGGAATAATTGAAGGAGAAACTAAAGGAAGAATGGAAGGAGAAATTAAAGGAGAAATTAAAGCAAAAATGGAAGCAGTTCCTGGGTTGCTGAAGCTGGGATTAACTGTGGAGCAAATCGCAACCGCTCTTAAGCTTAGTGTGGAGGAAATCCAACAAGTTATTTCCTCAAATAATTAGAGACCATCCATGTCTAGTTCCAACAACCACTGCTGTGCTGTATAACTCGACAATCATCTTAAATCGCTCCAAATATGCTCAAACTATTACTAGCTAAGGGATTGAAAAGTTTCTGAAATTACATGATTGTGACCACTGGTGAAAAAACTGAAAACACCGTCTCACTGGTCACTGGTCACTGGTCACTGAAAAGCTATCAACTATCAACTATCAACTATTAACTATCAACTTATCGAAAATAAATGCGAAGAATAGACGCGATCGCCATTGCTTTTGGCATATTTATTTCTGGAGGTATTATTTACCAAATCTTCCAGTATGCAGGATTTGACAACCTCTCAGCAGGAATCTGGAGTCAAGTTATCTTAGTAGGTGGGTTAATGGCTTGGTTGCTAAGTTATCTCTTCCGCGCTGTTACTAACAACATGACTTATCACCAGCAGGTGAAAAATTATCAAGATGCGGTACTGCAAAAGCGTTTAGAAGAAATGACCCCAGAAGAAATAGCCCAGCTACAAGCAAAAGTTGCAGCACAAGAACAAGATTCTGCCCAATCAAAATCTTAGATTAACCCATTGCTAAATTCAATTGAAATACTGCTTTTGACAGTAGCTATAAATGCTGTGGTGGGCAATGCCCACCCTACTAATTGCTCAATTTTAATTGTTTATTGTTAATTGTTTATTGTTAATTGTTTATTGTTAATTGTTAATTGTTCGTTATTAATTGATTTTGCTCGATCTAAAACTCTTTCTAATTCTACCACTAGCCGAGAAATTAAATCTGAGTTTCTTGCTTTTGCTTCTCGTTCTATTTCCTTGGCAATTGTTGCCATAGATTCTACCGCAGTAGAAGAGCTGATTCCTTTAATTTGATGGGCTTTTTTCTCAATTAGCTCCCAATTTTTGACACTAATTGCTGCTTTTACTTCCTCTATATAAGTAGTAGCATCGTTAATAAACACCTTAAGCAATTGCAATTGTATTTTCTCGTCAGTTCCAACAATTTCCTCTAACTTCTGCCAATTAATTACATCTGGAGATGGATGAATAGTAATTTCTTCTCTTTTTTCTCTTTCTTCTTGTGGTTGTTGAGAAGGTGACCAACGCTCTAGTACTGCTCGCAATTCTTTAATGGCTACCGGTTTGCTCAGGTAATCGTCCATTCCTGCATCAAGACATTTTTGGCGCTCGCCTGTCATGGCGTAAGCAGTCATCCCTACTACAATGGTATGGCGAGACTTCCTTTCTAGTTGGCGCAAGGTTTGAGTTGTTTCGTAGCCGTCCAAAATTGGCATCTGACAATCCATCAAAACAAGATCGTATTCTCGCTCCATCAATTTATTCAAGGCTTCCTTTCCGTTGGTAGCGGAATCTACATCTTCATATCCCAGTATTTTCAGTTGATTGAAGGCTAATTGCAGGTTCATAGGAGTATCTTCTACTAAGAGGATTTTCAGCTTTTCTGAAGACTGGGAGAAAACCAATTTTTCTTGTGGAACTGATTCTTGGCTTACAGAAGAATGGAGTACTTGCAATAAAGATTGAATTAATTTTGTTTCTTTAATGGGCTTGACTAAATAATCGGCAAAGCCACTACCCAGGATAACTTGAGCTTTATTGCTGGCGTGGAGAGAGGACATCATTATCAATTTGATGTTCTCCGAAGCTGGTTGCTCCCTAATTAATTTCCCTAGAGTTTCACCATCCATTTGGGGCATTTCCATGTCTACTAGGGCGAGATCGTAGGGTTTGCCTTCCCGAGCGGCATTCTCTACAGCGGCGAGGGCTTCCTCTCCATTGGCAGCTTCCTCCACTGTCATGCCTAAGTGACTCAATTGATGCCGCACTACTTGGCGGTTGATGGGGCGATCGTCTACAATTAAGAGGCGCTTGCCTTGGAGTATTTTCTTGGAAAGAGGAGTAACGGGGTCAACTTCTGCTAGCTCTGTTTTGCTAGAGAGAGTGAAAGTAGCCGTAAACCAGAAAGTGGAACCCTCCCTCTCTTGGCTCTTAAAACCAATTTCTCCCTGCATTAATTCTACTAGTTGTTTGGAGATAGCCAAACCTAAGCCAGTCCCGCCGTATTGCCTGGTAATGGAAGCATCTACTTGAGAGAAGGATTGGAACAGCTTATCTTGGTCTTCTTGCTTGATCCCAATACCCGTATCTTCGACTTCCAAGAGGATTTTGACTCGATTTTCTACCTTGTAGTGAGGACTAATTTTAGCTCGAATGGTTATGCCTCCGGTTTTGGTAAATTTAATCCCATTGCTGACTAAATTAGTGACTACCTGACGCAATCTTCCTTGATCTCCAATCAGGTTGCGCGGTACTTCCCGATCAATTAACAGACCCAGTTCCAGTCCTTTGCTTTCTGCTTGGGTCTGACACAAGTCTAATACTCCTTCTAAACAAGAATTTAAGTTAAAGTCTTGTTTCTCCAGCAGCATTTCTCCTGCTTCTAATTTGGAAAAGTCGAGAATATCATTGATGACATTGACTCTCCCCGCTCTAAAGAGACGGGGATTCGCAAGCAGCCCAGAAATGGACTCTTGCAGGCGTAGTCAAAGCGCCGCTACTGACTCCTTTGAGAGATAACTCTAAAGTTGTCGCTACTTTTCTTAAAATGTTGGCCGCACCGTTACAGTCAGCATTAATTAAACTGCCATTGGCAGAGCGATATAATCGGAGTTTAACTCGCTTTCCTGATGGGTTCCAGCTTTCGGGTTTTGCACCGAATGTCGGCAAGAAATCATCATCTAAAAACGATGCTTGCGAGGTATAACTTTCCTCTATTTCAATGAATTCAATCCCATACTGTTCGCACAACTGCTTGATGCGTTCCTTGAGTTTTGCCGTAGGAACTTGAACAAACTTTTGGTTGTTTTTTGCCCCGATATCGATACCATCTTTTTGACCTTTGTTCCAACCAAAGACTATCCGACCGATGCCATTTTCTAAACAATAATTGATTACTAGTCTTGCTGCTTTATTGACTGCATCTCGCATTTGACGATTGCGTTTTTCTGTAATGTTTGCAAGTTTTTTTGACCAAAATCCTTGGGGCCTTCCCTCTTTTATTGTAGCTATTTGTTTGTTATACCATTGGTTGACGGATTTAAGATGCTTCCCATCAACAATAAAGCTCTTCCCCGTGTTGCTGACGCAAGTCAACCAGTTATCAAGTCCGTGGTCAATTCCCAAGACTTTCTCTTTATCAACTTCGATTTGTTGGGTTTCTAATTTGTACACCCACTCAACATAGAAGCAACCGTTACGAGGGAGAATCCTGATTTCCCTAATCTTCTTGAAGTTTAGATTGGTGGGAAATGGAAGGAAGAAAGCGTCGACTTTAAAAGCGGCTTTTACTTTCAAGCCGAGAGGAATTCGGACTTTCCCTTCTTTTAGTTTTAATGCCTGCCTGGGGTATGTTATAACTCCCATTCCTCCCTTTTTTCGGTAATTGGGTAGTCGCGGACGGTTTTTTAGTTCTCCTTTTTTGTACTTTTTAGAAAGTTCCTTGAAAGATTTAAAGGACTCAGCAACTCCTCTCAACGTTTGTTGAGCAGCTTGAGAAAAAAGAAATTTAAAGTTTTGATTTTGCTTCAGCTGCTTTTCGAGTTGATATTTGCCCGGAATATAACCGCATTTAAAATACCATTGACGGGCAAGATAAATGCCACAGTTAATGAGTTTATTTGCCGTAGTGCAAAGATATTCTAGAAAAGGCAAGCATTCAGGGGTTTTGATTAAGTCTTGTTGGCATCCGTACATTATATTCCACCTCTTCTTTGAC
>JH610963.1 GCA_000252485.1 Prochloron didemni P4-Papua_New_Guinea
TGCTCGCCACTGGATTTGAGTGCTTGAGTAAACTCTAATTGTTCGGGTGTTAGTTCGGTAGTGAGGAGCAATTCTCCCATTCCCAGTACTCCGTTCATGGGAGTACGAATTTCGTGGCTCATGTTAGCTAAAAACTGAGCTTTTACTTTCGCTGCTTCTATAGCTGCTTCTCTAGCTTCAACTAATTCGTTTTCATATTGTTTCCGTTCCGTAATGTCGTGGTGAACCGCTATTGCCCCCACTAGTTCGCCCCGATAGTCTCGCAGTTCTACTGCCACTACCTCGCAAAAACCAGTAGTTCTATCATGAGGTCGAAAGTGAATTTCTGCTTGCCAAGATCCTTTCCCTGTAACTTCATTTAAGAGTTCCCCAGTCAGTCGATCGCCTTCTCTAGTTGGATAAATTATGTTGATAGATTTACCCAATACGGATGGTTTGGAGTAACCAAACATCTGTTTAGCGGCTTCGTTCCAATCGATGATTTTTCCTTCTAAATCTGTAATAATAATACCGTCGGTAATAGTCTCAAAAATCACAGCTTGACGACGCAACATTGCTTCTGCTTGTTTTTGCTCCGAGATATCTTGAAGCAAACAAACAATGCCCTTTTGTTCGCCATTTTGCTCCAGTCTGGAAGCGGCGAGGGAGACGGGAACTTGGCTACCATCTTTAGTATACAAGATAGTTTCTTCTCTACCCAGGAAGCTTCTTACTTGACTGCTATTCAAACCAGAATTAAGAAAATTGAGAGATTCTGAATCGAATAATTTCTCCAGTTGACTGTGAATCAGTTGTTGTTCTGAGTAGCCCGAAATAGAACTAGCAGTATTATTAATGGCAGTAATTTCTTGGTTAGTATTGAGAACTAGCAACCCGTCGCTGAGGCAACTAATAATATTGTCTAAATAACTCTTGGAAACAGTAGTTTCAGCTAATTTCGAGACCATTTGGTTGAAGGAATTGGCCAATACTTCAATTTCATCTGCAGTTTTAATCTCTACTTGGGTATCTAGTTCCCCGGAGCCAATTTCACCGGCTGCTGCTTTCAAGGTAATAATGGGTTTGGTAATTCTTTCTGCTAAAATGAAACCGATAAGAATAGAAATGGTCAAGAGCAGGGTGACGGAACCAAGATTAATTAATAAGGAATTATAAGCGCTTTGATTTGCTTTCTCTGTTTCTTGGTTTAAAGATTCTATTTCAGAAGCTATTGCTCTATCTATTGCTGCGATAAATTCTTCTTGTGCCTCCTCAATTTCCTCCCAATGCTCCATAAAATAACCCGGTTCTGGTCTTCCTTCTTCTTCTAGACGGTACAGAAGATTGCTGCGCTCTTGATAGAAATTTTCATAGCTTTTAACTATTGCTTGATATTGTTGCATTTCCCTTTCCCCCAATCCGAAAGTAGCTAAATTGCTTAATCCTTCTTTAATCCTTTCTGCTGCTTGCTCGAATTCTTCTTTTTCCTCCTCTTCTACCACATTATATTGTTCTCCTTCATTATCTTTTTCTATCTGAATCAAAGTATAACTTAAGACTTGATTCATCATGCTTAAAGAAGCCACCTTGATTTTATCTAATTCTATTAGTTCGGGAACGCTTTTGGTGGTAATTTGGTTGAACTGACGGTTAACTTGTCTGTCAGTTCTAATATTAATTGCACCTAAAATGACCACTAGAGAAGAAACTGTTAGAAAACCAGAAATTAGTTTTAGTTTAAGATTCATGATTTGGACTTTTAATTGAGGAAGAAGAGTTGAACTTGAGGAATCAATTTGATGTTATGGCCGCCACAAATATTAGCTTAGACAAGAAACATTTTTTATCATTCTGCCTTCAATCAGATATTATTGCTAATTTTTTCCTCTTTTAATAAGAAAATTAACATATCTTTACAAAAAGATAAGAACAGAGCAAACACCGGAATCAATGACCTGGTTTTTAACTGGAAGTAATTTATACAGTCCTAGGAACGGCAAGAAAATAGATTGGATTTAAGCAAAAATTACTCTCCAGCAACAATAGAGCGATCGCCTTAGAGATTAAGACCTAATTGAAATCATGGGACAATTCATTGATACATCCAAAAAAGATATATTTAAATCCATTATACTGTTGACAGTTGATTTTTGACCGCGCCTAACGTACCCTACGGGATGATTTACTATCAACTCGACCGAATCTTAAATCACTGGAAATGCTAAAACTAGCTACCAGTAAAGGTATGACAAGTTTCTGAAATTACTATTGGTGACCGACAAGTAAAAAACTGAAAACTGGTCACCGAGAAGCTATCAACTCTCAACTCTCAACTCTCAACTGCTATTCATGTCCAATCAAAAAAGCCAAACCATCACCCAAGGACACCAGCGTACCCCCAATCGCGCCATGTTGCGAGCAGTAGGTTTTCAGGATGAAGACTTTAACAAACCTATTGTGGGAGTAGCCAACGGCTACAGCACCATTACCCCTTGTAACATGGGCTTAAACGACCTAGCTCTCAAAGCAGAAGCAAGTCTGAAACAAGCTGGCGCAATGCCTCAACTCTTCGGTACTATTACCGTAAGCGACGGTATTTCCATGGGAACAGAAGGAATGAAATATTCCTTAGTATCCCGAGAAGTAATTGCCGACTCCATTGAAACAGCTTGTGGCGGTCAGAGCATGGATGGAGTTTTGGCCATTGGCGGTTGCGACAAAAATATGCCCGGAGCGGCCATCGCCATTGCTCGCATGAATATTCCTGCTATTTTTGTCTACGGAGGAACCATCAAACCAGGTCATTACAACGGCAAAGACCTGACAGTAGTGAGCGCTTTTGAAGCGGTGGGACAATATAGTGCGGGGAAAATAGACGAACAAGAACTAGTAGCCATAGAAAAAAATGCCTGTCCCGGTGCTGGTTCCTGCGGTGGCATGTTTACCGCCAATACTATGTCCTCCGCCTTTGAAGTCATGGGTATCAGTTTGCCCTATTCTTCTACTATGGCAGCAGAAGATCCAGAAAAAGCTGAAAGTACGGAAAAATCCGCCTTTGTCTTAGTAGAAGCTATCCGCAAGCAAATCTTACCTCGGGATATTTTAACTCGGAAAGCCTTGGAAAATGCCATCTCTGTCATTATGGCCATCGGCGGTTCTACTAATGCAGTGCTACATTTATTGGCCATCGCCCACAGTATCGGCGTAGAACTCACCCTAGACGACTTTGAAACCATTCGTCAGCGAGTCCCCGTCCTCTGCGACCTCAAGCCTTCTGGGAAATACGTTACGGTAAATCTACATCAAGCGGGTGGCATTCCTCAAGTAATGAAAATGCTCCTCGTTCATGACTTATTACACGGGGATGCTTTAACTATTAGCGGTGAAACTGTAGAAGAAGTGCTGGCAAACGTACCAGATACACCCCCGGCAAATCAAGACGTGATTCGCCCTTGGGACAACCCCCTGTACCAGGAAGGACACCTGGCCATCTTAAAAGGCAATTTAGCCGTAGAAGGAGCCGTAGCCAAGATTAGCGGGGTTAAAAATCCTCAAATTACCGGATCAGCGCGGGTATTTGAATCCGAGGAAGAATGTTTAGATGCCATTCTCGCAGGTAAAATTAAAGCAGGTGATGTGATTGTCGTGCGCTATGAAGGTCCCAAAGGAGGACCGGGAATGCGAGAAATGCTCGCTCCAACTTCCGCTATTATCGGTGCTGGTTTGGGAGATAAAGTGGGTTTAATTACCGACGGACGCTTCTCTGGGGGAACCTACGGCTTGGTAGTAGGTCACGTTGCACCAGAAGCTGCAGTGGGAGGGGCGATCGCCCTGGTGCAGGAAGGAGACAGCATTACTATTGATGCCAAACAGCGATTGTTACAACTTAATGTATCAGAGGAAGAATTAGGATCCCGTAAAAGCCACTGGCAACCTCGTAAACCCAATTATACCAAAGGAGTACTAGGTAAATATGCCAAATTAGTCTCTTCTAGCAGTGCAGGCGCTGTAACCGATTGAAAAGGCGATCGATAAATCAGCGAGAAGAAAGTTGTAACGGGTGTGGTCAAAAGTAGTTGTTTGAAGCTGAATATGTAGAAAGTCAATGGTGGGGTAGCCCTCTGGGCTGCCACGACTATTGAGAATATAAAATTCAACTGTTTTTGACCGCATCCAGTTGTAACAGAATTTAAAGTTATATAGTCTTTTGCATCAGTGGTTCCTAACGGTGGGGTAAACTATCCCTTAATCCAAAGAAATGATAAGTAGGAGAACCTTCCGTAAGGAGTTAATCTAAAATGTCCCATAGCGTCAAAATTTACGATACCTGTATTGGCTGCACCCAGTGCGTTCGCGCTTGCCCTCTCGATGTCTTGGAAATGGTTCCCTGGGATGGTTGTAAAGCCGGTCAGATTGCCTCTTCCCCTCGTACAGAAGATTGTGTTGGCTGCAAGCGGTGCGAAACTGCTTGTCCTACCGACTTCTTGAGTATTCGCGTTTATCTTGGTGCAGAAACCACCCGCAGTATGGGTCTCGCTTACTAAAAAAGTATCAAATCAGAGCGATCGGCGAATTACAAGGCTCCAATTGCATAAAGAGAGGACGCAACTTGCACCCTCTCTTTATTATTCTATATCTCATTAAAACTAAAAAACAAGCGTTCTAAGTATTTTCAAGGTTTGTCTAGATTTGTCCAGGTTTTTAGCTACTAGTTAGCACCTCTTCCCCCACTACCCACCAAACCAAATTAATCAATAGCTATAGTCACACACATCTGGTGCTGGTTCCCCAGACAAAAGTCCAATAGCTTCAAAAGGGCGATCGGAATCAGGATAAATAGATACCAGATCGGCATCAATATATTTATAATCTCCTGGAGCATTTAGCCGCCAAAGTTTTGGAGCCTTCTTCTGAGAAAAAGGTTGATCCAAACAATAAGCGTTAGTATCCCCATGAAGGAACAACACCGGTTTGTCAAACTCTGCTGCCTGCCGCTGTAACTGCAAGCAGAAATCCTTATAAGCAGGATTATTGACACACCGGGATAAAGGAGTCTCATCTGCTATAGCTGGACCGAAAGGATCGAGATGAGCCGCCACAACCACAGCCGCTGCATCCCTCTTTGCTGCTCTTAGGAAAGCCTGATTGAGCCACTTACGATTGGCTGCATCCCGCTCGTCTACCAGGGCGATCGCCTCCTCTGGGTCATCTAGAAGAATCTGGGAGCGACCGTTATCGGTGCCGACATAGTGCTGAGTAACGAAGAGAACATCTTTGTACCACCACATAGCATTTTCTGGCAGTTCCGGCTGAGTTGTATAGCGCCATTCTGGATTTACCACTTTGGGCGAGCTAAACATCACCCTTCGCACTGCTTTCAGACGCTCTATTTCGCTGCTTCGGTTGGGGACACTCTCGCGATCGCTAAAAGCGGCGCTTACGCGATCGCAATCAGTCCAATCATTATCCCCAACAATATAAAACACAGGATGAACTATGTCATTTTGCCAAAATTCTTGGTTCTGTTCCAACCACTCATCGGAACAAGCATCTTCAGGACGACCCGTATCCCCCAGATGAAGAACGAACGGTAGGTCATGGCGATTTCTGATTCCCGGTGCGATTTCTTCAAATAGTATATCTTTGTCAGTCCTGCCATCTCCCATATCCACCAGATAAGGTATGTCACCGTAGGCTGCGAAAGTGATTCCCGAATCAGCATGGGCCTCATGGGGAAAAGCGAACAAAAAGAGCATGAAACTCAGCAGCAACGGCACTATATTATGCCATCTAGGCTGAGAAAATGAATATTGCATAATCTTTTAACACATTGAGTCAAATCAAAATGAATTCTAATCTACAGTTTGTAGATTAAATTATTAATAAATAATTAAGATAAGCCACTGCAGGGTTCCAGGCTCTCGAAACCCCCGACAGCAATAGTAGGGTGCGGCACTGCCCACCATAAGCCTTATGATTTGGAGTGAAGTGATATACCAGTTTTGAGTTATAAGCAATTGTAGGTTGGGTTGAGGTGACGAAACCCAACAGTACCGATCAAGCTATTCTGAATAGATGGCGATCGCCTTTCCACTGTGCGCACTACGAAGCAGATCCCTGCGCGATCGCTGATACCAAGTTGCGTTCAAAAAGAGAAAGTATTTCTCTTGTGTCATTCTTT
>JH610964.1 GCA_000252485.1 Prochloron didemni P4-Papua_New_Guinea
CCGCGGTTTTTTTACATCTAATTCTAAATAGTAACAAATATAAATAAATTGTAGGTTGGGTTGAGGCAACGAAACCCAACAGCCAGTTTTTGGACTTGTGCTTACCCTTTCTACTCTACATATTATTTCAGCCAAGAAACCGGGTTTTTTTTATTACTTTAGCAATTAATGCCCAAATTTTGACTCTTATTCCCGGTTTCTAAACCCACGCTATAGATACAATAACAGAGAAAACAAAATTGTTGTAAACCCTTTGAAAATAGTAATTTATTTATATCTCTCTTCCTTCTCTCTTCCTTCTCTCTCCGCGTCCTCTGGTAGACTGCACTTCGGCTACGCTCAGTGGCCGCGAAGTCGAAGTCTGCGTCTCCGCGGTTTTTTTACATCTAATTCTAAATAGTAACAAATATAAATAAATTGTAGGTTGGGTTGCCTCAACCAAACCCAACAGCCAGTTTTTGGACTTGTGCTTACCCTTTCTACTCTACATATTCAGCCAAGAAACCGGG
>JH610965.1 GCA_000252485.1 Prochloron didemni P4-Papua_New_Guinea
CCCTTAATAAAGGGTGTGGTCAAAAGTAGTTGTTCGACCGCTGAATATGTATTTATCAACGTGGGGTAGCCCTCTGGGCTGCCTAAGAGTAAGCCGCGACTATTGAAAATTAAAAATTCAACTGTTTTTGACCGCACCCCTTAATAAAGGACGAAAAAACCTCTCAATCGCTTCTTACAGAAACAAAAGTTGGGGACTGTGGGGACTGTGGGAATAAGCCGCAAATCAAAACTCTCAAGGAAACCAAAATGACCAACAAAATCAACTCCAAAAGTACCAAAGCCGAAATTCTTGCGGCCTTTCAAGAATTAAAAAAAGAAAACGCTAGCTTAGAATCTCAAATCAAGAAAGGTAATACACAAGGGCAAGTGACAAAATCAGCAACCACCACTACTAAAGCAAAGGAAAGTAAAACTGTGAAAGCTACCAACAACGGGCAATATAACATGAACCAAATTATTACCAACTTGCAAAACCTTCACTACGGGTTTGGTAGCGCCACCAGCAATTTATCAGAACAACTGATTACGGAAGCTACTTCTTTAAATAAACTGCAAGAGTCTGTGCGGGAAGAACTGGAGCAACTGCAAGAGTTGCACAAGTTAGAGTCAGTTGCGGAAGATACTTTGGATAATTTAATTGAGGATTATGAACAAGAGTCGAAAACATTTGCGGAACAGTTTGAAGAGCGAATGGAAACCTTATCTCAGGAAATTCAAGGTTTAAAACAAGGATGGCAGAAAGACCGAGAAAACCACAGTCGAGAAGTGGCGGAACGAAACGAGAATTACCAGAAAACTAACCAGCGTCATGGAGAAGAATACCAGTATGATTTAGAGCGAACCAGGAATTTAAGCGAAGAAGAATATGAAGAGGATAAAAAGAATCGTTATAAGGAGCTAAAAGAAAAAAACAAGAACAGGAAAAGCAGTGGAAAGAGCGGGAAGAAACTATTTCCAAGCAGGAGAAAGAATATGCAGAAGCTAAGGAAAAAGTTGAAGCCTTCAAGCAGCAACTAGAAGATCAGAAAAAACAAGGGCAAGAAAAGGGTCGCTCTATCGGTTACTATCAAGCTAAAATTAAGTCAGATTTGCGCAAAAAAGAAGTAGAAGGAGAAACCCGCAATTATGAATTGCAAATACAATCTTTAGAAGATACCATTAAAAATCAAGAGGCAAGGATTCAAGCTTTATCCAAGCAACTAGATGCAAGTCTGAAGCAAGTCCAAGATTTGGCAGTGAAGGCCATTGAAGGTACTTCTAATCGCAATTCTTATGAAGCCATGAAGGAAATTGCCATGGAACAGGCTAAGAATCCTCAAAAAAGCAAGTGATGGGCGTAGGGTGGGCATTGCCCACCATTTCCTTAAGGTTGATAGTTGATAGTTGATAGTGGATAGCTCCTGAGGTCGAATTCAAAATTAAAAATTAAAAATTCAAAATGAAGAATTGACGAATGTCTCCGCAAAAAATGGCAGAAACTATACTCGCCTTATCCCTCTTGCTTTTTAGCTTGTTGTCAATTTTCAGATTCGGTCGAGTTGATAGTTGATAGAGCGCTTCGCCCTTGGCTGGAAACAAATTTTTCTTGGTTCTAACCTATGCTTCAACTATTATAATTCTATCATTCAATCTGTTTGGTGCTTGAATTCAGATTGTAGGTTGGGTTGAGCGATAGCGAAACCCAACAAACACAATACCAGGACTTACTCAAACAACCTAAAAACCGGGTTTCTGACCTGGATAAGATATAATCATGTAGGCTTGGCACAGCTAAAATGGTAGTCTAGATTTAGACTAACGGTTGGGGTTAGAAACCGGGTTTCTGACCTGGATCAAACGGCTCAAATTAAGATTTTTCGTAGAGAAACCCGGTTTCTGCGTAAGTCCTATTCGATAAAATTTGGTTGTGGTGGGCGATGCCCACCCTACAATTCTAGTTTTTATATGAAATCTGAAAAAGAATGCTACAGATACAATTGGATCGGATTTCAGCCAAGAAACCGGGTTTCTCCTATTATTTTAAAGATTAATGCTAAAATTTTGGAAAGAAACCCGGTTTCTCAACCTAGGGGATAACCTCAATAAATTGGTTCATGAAGTTCGTAAACAACCAATAACAAACAACCAACAACCAAGGCAGCCCAGAGGGCTACCCCACGTTGACAAATACATATTCAGGCCCAAACAACTACTTTTGACCACACCCGGCTAAGGGTATAGCGCTACGCGCAATTCAAAATTCAAAATTCAAAATTCAAAAAGATGGCTATGACTAGGTTTCAGGCTTTATTAATGTCCTAACCTAAATGCGTAGTGCTATAGCGCTACGCGCAATTCAAAATTCAAAATTCAAAATTCAAAAAGATGGCTATGACTAGGTTTCAAACTTTATTAATGTCCTAACCTAAATGCGTAGTGCTATATATCACCTGCCGAAGGGCTGACTGGCCGCCTAGCCGAACTGCTGCCACCTATTTAAATAGGTGGGAGTCTCTCGCTCGGAATTTTTTATGGTATGATTGAGATCAATCCCCTAGCATCAACTAGGGGACAAATCTACAAAATCTGAGGAATGCGATCGTATCATGACAGTCACAGTAGAAGTTGAGCTAGTAGCTATCCTTGAGAGAATAGAGGGCAAGATAGATGACTCCAGGAAAGAGCTTGAGCAAAAGATAGAAAAGGTAGAGCAAAAGGTAGATGATACCAGGAAAGAGCTTGAACAAAGCATAGAAAAGGTAGAGCAAAAATTAGATGCAACTAAAGAAGAGCTTGAGAAAAAGATAGAAAAGGTAGAAAAAAAAGTAGATGACACGAAAAAAGAACTTGAGCAAAGGATAGAAAAGGTAGAGCAAAAAGTAGATGACACAAGAAAAGAACTTGAACAAAGCATAGAAAAGGTAGAGCAAAAAATAGATGTAACTAACGAAGGGCTTGAGAAAAAGATAGAGAAGGTAGACGACCAAGTAGATAAATTAGTAGTGGACGTTAAGGAAGTGAAAGGAGAGATTAAAGCTCTTGAAGCACAAGTTGGAGGTTATGATACCCGAATTAAAAATCAAGAATTTCTCACTCGGACTATCACTGTTGCTCTTGGTGGTGCGTTTTTTGCCAGCGTTTTGAGGCTACTATTCCCAGCTTTAGGCAATATTTAAATTTAAATAAGTGGCTGTCTCTCGCTCGGAATTTTTTCTGGTATGATTGAGATCGATCCCCTAGCATCCACTAGGGGACAAATCTACAAAATCTGAGGAGCGCGATCGCATCATGACAGTCACAGTAGAAGTTGAGCTAGTAGCTATCCTTGAGAGAATAGAGGGCAAGATAGATGACTCCAGGAAAGAGCTTGAGCAAAAGATAGAAAAGGTAGAGCAAAAGGTAGATGATACCAGGAAAGAGCTTGAACAAAAGATAGAAAAGGTAGAGCAAAAAGTAGATGACACGAAAAAAGAACTTGAGCAAAGGATAGAGAAGGTAGACGACCAAGTAGATAAATTAGTAGTGGACGTTAAGGAAGTGAAAGGAGAGATTAAAGCTCTTGAAGCACAAGTTGGAGGTTATGATACCCGAATTAAAAATCAAGAATTTCTCACTCGGACTATCACTGTTGCTCTTGGTGGTGCATTTTTTGCCAGCGTTTTAAGGCTACTATTCCCAGCTTTAGGCAATATTTAAATTGAGATTGTAGGTTGGCTTGTTGGGTTTCGTTACCTCAACGGAACCTACGAAAAATCAACAAGGTTGTGGTGGGCGATGCCCACCCTACAATTCTACAATTCTCTATTTGAATTAAATATAGGGTTTCTTGGTCATGGGGTACATTATATACCGGCCTATGAACGTGTGAAATATTGAGTTCCAGCAACCAACCGGTTGCAGTATATAGCACTACGCATTTAGGTTAGGACATTAATAAAGCCTGAAACCTAGTCATAGCCAGTTTTTGAATTTTGAATTTTGAATTTTGACTATAAGCGTAGCGCTATAACTATCAACTGTCCACTATCAACTGTCAACTGCTATATTATTATTTACTGTTTGAGGCGATGGGATAAATTTGCAGCCCTACGGGAGTAGAAATCTTCACTACTTTGACACCAAAAACTCCCTCTACCCGTTCTGGTGTGATTACCGCTTCTGGTGTACCAACAGCCTCTAGTTTTCCGGACTGAAGCATTGCTAAACGATCGCTGTAACGAATAGCTAAATTGAGGTCATGGAGGACAGTAATTAGAGTTAATTGACGTGAGCGGTTGAGGTGCTTTAATAACTCCAACAGTTGCAATTGATAGTTGAGGTCTAAATAGGTTGTGGGTTCGTCCAGGAGAAGGATTTTGGGATTTTGGGCTAAAGCTAAGGCGAGAAAGGCTCGCTGTTTTTCCCCTCCAGAGAGACTGGCGAGAGGGCGATCGCCATATTCTTGCAGTTGAGTTTGTTGCAAGGCTAATTGCACGAAATAGCTATCTTGCGGACTCATTTCCCATTGCCACCAGTTTTGATAGGGACTTCTGCCCAAACTGACCAATTGATAAACTGTCATTTCCCTGGGAACGGGCTGTTGTTGAGGCAAAAGGGCAATTTTGCGGGCCACTGCGGCACTGGGTAATTCCTGAATTGCTTTCCCATCTAGTAATACTTGTCCTCCTTGAGGAAGAAGAAGGCGACTCATGAGTTTGAGGAGAGTGGACTTTCCCGAACCATTGGGTCCCACTAGGGTCAACCATTCTCCTTTTTGGAGTGAGAGGGCGATGGCTTTGACTGCGGACTTTCCGTCATAACCACCGCTTAAGTTCTTCGTTTCAATGGGCATAGGGAAGAGGGAATAGGCAAGAGGGAATAGGATATTAAAGTAGGGTGCGGCACTGCCCACCAATATCGTTTGAGGCAAACCGAAGGAAAAATTTTAATTAGACATGGGTCAATTTATCTCCAGTAGATTCGATAAATAACACTCTCGGTGGGTGATGCGGACCCTACAATTATAACAATCTATTCTACTACTAAGAAGCCAAGAAACCGGGTTTCTTTTATTATTTTAAGGATTAATACTAAAACCTTGGAAAGAAACCCGGTTTCTCAACCTACGGGATAACCTCAATCTATACTACGATACAAAAAACTCTTAAAAATGTGGATATTAAAGTAGGGTGGGCATTGCCCACCAATATCCTTTGAGGCGGACCGAAGGAAGGATTTTAATTAGACATGGGTCAATTTATCTCCAGTAGATTCGATAAATAACACTCTCGGTGGGCGATGCGGACCCTACAATTATAAAAATCTATTCTATTACTAAGAAGTGTGGTCGGTGCGTTACGCCCCGCGAAGCGCCGCTCTTAGCGCCCGCACCCTACGTGACTGGGTTATATTACAATTATAAGGGAGCTTCAAAGGAGCGATCGCGAGCCAATGGAAAAAAATAAATTTGTTTTCTCAGTAGTCATTGAAAAAGACAACGATGGTTACTTCGCCTACTGTCCTGCTTTCCAGGGATGTTATACTCAGGGAGATTCCTATGAGGAAACAATCGAGAATATTCAAGATGCTATCAGGTTACATATTGAAGACTATTTATTTTAATTATTTGCTGGCGATCGCGGTTAAGACTTTGAGCAAGCAATTTAATGACTTTAACTTTAGATTTGATATTAAAGTAGGGTGCGGCACTGCCCACCAATATCCTTGGAGGCGGACCGAAGGAAGGATTTTAATTAGACATAGGTCAATTTATCTCCAGTAGATTCGATAAATAACACTCTCGGTGGGCGATGCGGACCCTACAATTATAAAAATCTATTCTATTACTAAGAAGTGTGGTCGGTGCGTTACGAACGCACCCTACGTGACTGGAAAGTCCCCCTTATTAAGGGGGATTTAGGGGGATAGCAAACATTTTCATATTTCACATAACGCTCTCGGTGGGCGATGCCCACCCTACAATTATAAAAACTATTCTACTACTTGATAAAATATAGAATATTAGATTAAAGAGGAAGTTCAATTTGCCGCTTGCTGAAGGGTAAATCGTTGTTAATCGCATCAATTTCTTCTTGCTCTGCTTGATTAATTTCCCCAATATAAGTACGGAGGATTTGACTCATTCTCCTATCGTAAAAACGATGCAAACTGTAGTTTGGAGTTGCCGGGAAACCTCTCCTTCTTTTGTGACTTCCTCCCGCACCGGGGTCGAACATTTGAATCCCTTGTTCTATTCCCCATTCTATGGGTTTGTAGTAACAAGCTTCAAAATGGAGACAATTGTATTCTTCCAAACAGCCCCAATAACGACCGTAAAGGCGATCGCCTTTTCTCACAAAGAAGGACATTCCTACAGGGGCTATTTCTTCTTCTTCTGCGGGGGATGCGGTTACCAGTACTACTCGATGTTGGTAGTTGGGAGTTAGTTGCTGGAAGAACTTGCGGGTGAGATATTTACTTCCCCAATAAAATTTATCACAAGTGCTGCTGTAGAATTGGTAAATTTGAGGGAAAAAGTCGAGGGGAATATCTTCTCCGGGAAAAACATGCAAGTCTAATTTTGCTTTGGCTACTGCTTTCCGCTCTCGTTTAATATTGCGTCTTTGATTGGCATGAAATATTTTTAAATAATCGTCGAAATTAGTAAAAGTTTTGTTACTCCAAATATAACCGTGATGTAACCAAGGGCTGTAACCAAAATTAGAAACTATTTCTTTCCAGTCTGGATCCACAAAGAGAAAATTACAACTGGAAATCTTGTGGCGATCGCAGAATTTATCGATTGCGGCCAGCATGATTTGAGTTATTTCCCTTTCATCTTCTTCTGGTGCGATTAAAAAGCGGTATCCTTCTGCTGGAGTAAAAGGAGTCATGCCCAACATTTTGGGATAATATTCTCTTCCCAAACGATAGGATAAATCTGCCCATTGGTGGTCGAAAACAAATTCGCCGTAACTGTGACTTTTAATATAGAGAGGAGCTGCTCCAATTAGTTGCCGATCTCGTTTGAGAATTAGATGACAGGGTTGCCAACCAGTACGAGGTTTTACACTACCAGAAGTTTCCAGATTCCGGAGCCATTCCCATTCGAGAAAGGGAGTTTTTAAGGGTTGAGCCAGAGCATCCCATTCTGCTTTCGGTATTTCTGCTATTCTATCGCACCAATTTAGGGAATATTGCATTTCAATGAACAATGAACAATAAACAATCAACAATTCAGAGTTTTTTTAATATAAATACCGAATTGGACAATTGAATAGCAAATAATTAAACTAAAATTACTTGCTACTAATAGCATAGCTCAAAAATCTACAACTGTCAACATGAGGTTGTCAACATTTTGGTTATATTAGTATCAAACTGCACTTCTGCTATGTCTTTATTCTTTTTCTCATCTAATTTTAGATAAATAAACTTGGAGAAACTTTAAACAAATTACCCAAAATTTTAGCCTGAGCCTTACCAATTGCTCTTTCTCCATGGACCATTTCAGCTACTACAGTACTAGAACCAATAATACCAACTAAATCTTCTTCACCGATTCCGCTAGATTCCATAATATGGCACAAAATCTCATTGGGCGATGGTACGGAGATTGGATAATGTTCTTCTTCATAAGCTTCTACTAACATTACCAATAGTTTATAAAGCGCGGTTTCTTCTGGAGTTCTATTTTTATTGAAAGACAATTTCTCCACAATAGCTAAGGTTTGCTCGTATTCTCGTTCAGTTTCAATTACTTTCGGATTTACTTCTGTTAGCAAATCTCTATAAACTGTCGAATTAAAAGTAAGGGTCATCTTTCCACCTGTTTTTGTCGTAATTGGCGTGAGTTAATAGATATTTGTAATAAACAGTGCCACCAATATAGTCAATTCCCACAATTAATCGATATTTATTACCTTTAATGTTAAAAACAGTAAAATTTCCTACTGCTTCGGCATCACGGTAAATTGTTCTAACATCTTCTAGCTTTTTCCATTGAGCATTTTTGACCACTCCATACCAAGCTTCAATTGCCTGGCTAATATCGGGATATATGGCTGCATCATTACGTAGTTTCCGAATTGAAATTAAGTGCATCGATAACTTGCACGTTTTGTTTGTTGTGTTTATTTAATCATTCTACTCTTAATTGTTTATTGCTCGTTATTATAGCATTTCTTCGACTAATGAACAATAAACAATGAACAATTCAGAGTTTTTTTCAGATAATTACCGAATTGGACGATTGAATAGCAAATAATTCAACTAAAATTACTTGCTACTAATAGCCTAGCTCAAAAATCTGAAATTGTCAACATGTTTGTTATATTACTATCAACTCGGGGACTATCCCCCTAAATCCCCCTTATCAAAGGGGGACTTTTAACACTATCAACTATCCACTATCCACTATCCACTATCAACTATCCACTATCCACTAACCATTGAATATGTTGTGGTAACAGGTCAGCTAAAGCATATTTTTCCGTAATTGTTGCCCTCGCTCTGGTACGAATTTCGGTCATAGCTTCGGGATTATCCAAGGCTTCCTCAACTCGCTGGGCAATCTGTTCTGGGGAAAAGAAATCCACCAACAAACCGTTAACACCATCTTGAATAAATTCTCGCACTGGTGGAGTATCAGACGCTACCAATAAACATCCCGTTGCCATTGTTTCTAACATGGACCAAGATACTACAAAAGGACGGGTTAAATAAATGTGGACTGAAGAAGCTTGAATTACTTGCAAATATTTATCGTAAGGCAATAAATCTGTAAAATGCAAGCGAGATAAGTCTAAAGATAGTTTTTCCAACATTAACTGCTTGTAACTTTTACCTTCCGGTAGAGATTTACCGTAAGCAACTCTATCTTTTCCTACTACTACTATATGACAATTGGGTCGGCGCTGTTGAATTAATGCTACTGCTTCCATGAATTGAGGAAAACCGCGATAGGGTTCCATTCCTCTGGCTACATAGGTGATAATTTCTGATACTGCCGATAAATCTAAATTGAGATGGGGTAATACTAATTTTGCCCCCGGTTTGGGTTTAAAATAGTTCGTGTCAATACCGTCGTGACGGACAGTAATTTTAGATTGTAATTCTAAAGGAAATTGTTGCTGTTGCCAATAAGTGGGCGAAAGACCGCGATCGCAACTAGCTAAATCGATTAAAATGGGAGCATTTTTAATTCTAATTCTGGCTTCAGCATCTACAGTAAGGGGGTCGCTGGGGTCAAAATCTGCATCGGTTCCATGAGCGTGATAAAACCATTCAAAGTAACAGAAAAGTTTGGCTTTGGGGAAGATATCTTTGATAAATAAAGTTGGTCCCCAACCGGAATGACCGTAAACTAGATCGGGAACCAAACCGTTGCTTTTGAGTTTTTCGCATCGGCGATAAACTGCTTGACCTTGAAGCACTGCATTTTCTAAATCCCGCACGTAGTGATGAGTTTCAGCCCCTGCAGTTCGAGATGGTTTGTAGATGACTTTCGTAACTCCTTTAATGTTACCTTCTTCCCTGGAAGTACCGAAGATAACTTGATGGTTTTGTTTGACTAGGGC
>JH610966.1 GCA_000252485.1 Prochloron didemni P4-Papua_New_Guinea
AATGGGTAATAGCTGCTGGTGGAAAAAATTTTGCTCTATCTCCGTTCTATCGTAGATTTTCTTTAACAGTTGAGGCATGTGATATGCTGCAAAATCTTTCTTTCTTGGAGATTTATAGAGTACTTTCACCACGGGAGTATTTAACTTAAGGGATTCACGCAACTCAGCAGGAAAATAATCTTTTCCTTCATGATATTGGAGAACGCTCCGATTACCAAGTTCTACTAAGGGAGTAGCAATAGTTGTTTCTCCCACTTCTACAAACTGGCAACTTTTCCCGTCGTAAGTATGAATCAATCTGTCTCCTTGAGTTAGTTGTTTCCTTCCCAGTTGGTCAATAGTTTCACGGGAGCGATATTCGTTAGCAAAGTCTATAACTAGAATTAAATGGTTGTTTCTATCCCGTAGGAAGTCAAACATTAAATATCGTTGTACTTCATATCTGTCATGGAGAGAAACTTGAGAATAAATACGCTTGCGATAATAATCTACTTTAGGACGACTTGTTGCTTGTTTGAAAGCTTCCGTAAGAGCGAAGTTACAAACTTGAAATAAGAAACGTTGATAGTAGGGTTCTGCTAAATTAATTTCTTCTTGTTTTAAAACGGTATAAGTTTCAGTTTTCTCAGCTAAAGGAATGGGACTGAGAAGGGCAGAATGGGAAAAGTCTGCTAGAATGGGAACGCCATGTTGATACTTGAGCCTGTTGGCCAATCTTCCTATTTCTTTCGCTAAGGTACTATCTTCCCCCATATCTTGATTGAGTTGGATATAATAGCGAGTATAAGGAAGGGATGTAATGGGTTCTTGACTAACAAAGCTTAGTTCTCGAATATTGGTTGTTGGTTGTTGGTTGTTGGTTATTTGTTGTTGGTTATTTGTTGTTGGTTGTTTGTTGTTTGTTGGTGGCATAGGCTGACCGTCTGCAATCTATTAGTGATTAATGATTATTTAATTGATTAATCCTTTTAAACTGTGGTTTGGGTCTAATCCCTTACTCTGAATCAAAACGCCAAATCCTCCTAAACCAGTAGGATTGATTAACTGGTGTAAAGCATCCCGACGCTTTAAGACTTGCTGAAAATCTAACTTACTGCGGGAAAGAGCAGCAAGGCGATCCCTTCGTGCCGCTGCGCGATCGCCCAATCCCAAAGCCATTAAAAACATTCCTTGTTTGGTAAAGCCCACTTTATCTAAACCCAACCTTTCTCCTTCTTTTTCTAAAGCGGTAAAATCCACGTGAATTGAATAGTTGAAGACTTTTCCCTCTTGCTACTTCCCAACCAACTCCTTGTACTGGGGTGGGTGCGGTGGCTCCACCCAGAATTAAAGGACAAATAGTTAGGCGCATCTAAATGGGCTTTATCCGCAGCAGAACCAAAACGAGCGGGCGATCGCTTTCTATCAGCAATTTTCCCATCTGCTGTCATTGCTAGTATTATGGTGGTTGAAGGTCTTTTCAATTAATTCAATGTTATAAACCGCAGATGAACGCAGATGATTTATATAGATGTCTTATCTCCTTTTTTCTTGGGTTTGTTATAATTGTTTTTTAGTTTCTCCTATTGCTGAGTTTTGAATTAGCTAAAAAACATTCTACCATATATTGTTTTCTTAGTCTAATTCTTTTGGTATAATTGGTATAGGAACTGAAATATAAGGTAATTCTGATTTTTCTTGCTCTACTTTGAGCCTAGATTCAAAATTAGCTTTTTGTTTTGATTCTTGCGATCGCTTTTCCTCTGACTCTTGTTTTAGCCGCTGGATTTGAGACTGAAAAGATTGCTCTAATACCTGTTTTTCTTGTTGGTAAGTAATTTCAATTTTCTCAAGTTCATTCCAGTGTGATCGCAGTTCTCGAAGGTCAATACGAGTGGGGCCCATGGAGATATAGCAGTACGCATCAAGGTTAGGACACTGTTAAACGCTGAAGTCTATGGTTAGTCAACTATTGCCTATTCCAAGAGTGCCTATTCCCTAGCGCGTAGCGCTATATTATCAATCCTGTGCCAAAACTTTAATTCTGAGAAGAGAAGTGGTCATCAAAATGCTGGATAATGTGCAACAAATGACAATTAAACCTCTCATTCAAAAACTAAGATCGTTCATTGAAATTAACTGCTGATAATTTTCTAATGTATCCAAATCAATTTTGCCTTGAGGAAAATCTATTACATATACTAAATCTGGATATTTGTTGATTATTCTTTTGGCACCGCGATCGCCTTGTAACTTCATGAGTGCTGAGAAAAAAGTGCGAGAAAATAAAGCAGGTATACCCAGAGTTCCCCCATACTGACTGGCAATTATCGATTTATTTGTTGAATTATGAGCATCAATTAGTTGTTCGATAAGTTCCGCTGAAACAAAAGGCTGATCGCAGGTAAGAAAAACTACTCCATCGAGGTTTAAATATTGCTTTTCAATATAGCTGATTCCGCAACGAATAGAGCTAGCAATTCCTTCATCCCATTGGTTATTTTTAATTATTTTTATGGGAAGTAAAGCTATTTCTGGTTCTATTTTTTCGGCATTTGCTCCGAGTGTTACTATTATTGTATTGCACGAAGAAGCAATAGCACATTTAGTAACATAGCCAAGCAAAGTTTGTCCTTTATAGGGTAATAATTGCTTAGGTTGACCCATCCTTCTCGATGCACCAGCAGCAATAATAATAACAGCTATAGAACTTTTTTTGTCTTTATTTTTCTTCAACTTTCAAAACCTTTTCTGGTTATCTATAGCGCTTCGCGCTGGTGTCGTTACATGCTACATTTTTTAGACAAAAGTGCTGCATCTGCTGCATCACCTTTGTACAAAGCGAAAGGGGCATTTTTCTTATTAACCTCTTAATTGTTCATTGTTAATTGTTCATTGCTCATTGCTATAACTTGCTTTTATTGAACATCGTATTTTTGATGTAGGGGTTGAGAGCGATGTTTTAAGAAACCAGCATTACGTTTAGTTAAAACTGCTTGAATTTCACTAACGATCGCGCTAGCAATTTCTGCGGGGGTATCTGCTCCAATGTCCAAACCGATGGGACTGTATAATTTTTCTAATTGGGTTTTAGTAGGATTTAGTTCTTCTATTATTTTAGCAATGCGATTTTTTGAACCCATCACACCCAAATAAAGAATTTTGGTTGGTAGAAGAAATTTGATAATATCGAGATCGTCAAAATAATTATGAGTCATGACAACAGCTACGGTATTTTCCTCTACTAATATCTGTTGGCTAATAATGTTGCGACGGATAAGAATAATTCGATCTGCTAAAGCAAATCTTTGATAAGTTTTTTCTTGGGCGCGACAATCAACTACTGTAACCTGCCAGCCTATTGCTTTAGCTAATTTTACTACAGGTAAAACATCTCGACCCGCACCAAAAATAATTAGAGAAGTGGGGGGTTTAATAGCTTCGATAAAAACTTCTACACTGCCCGATGATAATTGGTATTTATTAACAGTGGATTGTTGAGTATTTTTAGTAGCAATAGTGTCAAAAGCGATGGCATTTTTAAAGTTTTCTTCTTGAATATCGGTGTAGGTGGTATCGTCAGGATAAACAATAAAACGAGAGCCAATTTTAAAATCGAGCGTACCTTCTACAGCAAAAATAGTAGCCATCGCGCCAGGTCTTTTATTGTTTAAACATTGAGCAATTAAATTTAGGGGAGAGAGATGATTAAGGCGATCGAGTTTTTCTAGTAATATTTGTACTACACCATTACAACCCAAGCCAAATCCCCAAACAAGGTCTTCTTCTGAAGTAGCATCGTAACTTATTAATAGAGGTTTATTTACTATTTGTTTAGTATATTGAAAGATATCATTTTCTACACAACCTCCACTTAAAGTCCCTACCATTTCGCCCGTTTCTGTAATTAACATTTTGGCTCCTTTTTGGCGATAGGTAGAGCCAAAAGTATTAACTATAGTTGCCAAAAAAGTAGTCTCTCTTTTTTGGTTACTTGCCTCAAAAGCATCAGTAATTGCTTGTAATTCGTGCATTTTTTCTAATTTACAGCAACCTATTTACCTTAAAGATAAAAAAGGTTTATATTTGTGTAGCCAATCGGTAAAGCTAGTATCTACATTGCTTCTCTGTTGTGGTTTTGACTTTGTTTGGTTATTAGTTTTCCACTGGTTCCTTTCTCCTTCAGCACTTTTGATTTGCATAATTCTGGTGCGCTCTATTCTTTCTTTTTCATACTCAATAAGGGCTTTTTCAATAGTAGAAAGTCTTGAAAGACATTGTGCTAGTACCCAAGCATCTTCAAAAGCACTGTTAGCACCCTGTCCCACTGAGGGACTCATTGGATGTGCTGCATCGCCCAAAAGAGTTACTTTACCTTTACTCCAACTACTTAAGGGAAGACGATCGCATATTGAGGATTCAAAAATTTTTTCTGGTGGAGTAATTTCAATTAAATTACGTATCGGCTCTGCCCAATCACTTAAATCTTGAAGAATGCGGTCTTTCATTTCTTTATCATTAGTTGAAGGATGATATTCTGGGGCAAATTTTCGAGTAGTCCAATTCAGATATCCATCTCCGACATTCAGCAGAAATAAAAAATGTTTGTCACCTACAATGCGAACTATTTCATCGGGATTGAGCAGATCTTGCTGGCATTTGATAGTGGCTCGCCAAGCCATACTATTTAGATAGCGAGGTGGTTCGTCTTCTATGAGAGTTTTTCTTACTGCGGAGTGAATACCATCAGCACCAATTAATAAATCTGCACGGGCTGTTTTTCCTCCTTCAAAATAGATTGCTACTTCTCGATCTCTTTGTTCAAAACCAACACATTGATGATCTAAATGAATAACATTTGTAGGCAGTTTTGACGCAAGTATTTGTTGCAAATGCCACCACCAAAAAGTGACGATAGTTTGTCCGTATTTTTCGATTAATTGAGTAGTTGAGTGAGAACTAATTGTTTCTCCAGCAATATTTTTTCTCACTATTTTTTTTAAGCAGCAACCAGAATTTTTAATATCTTCAACTATGCCAGGATCGATCAGCTCTAAAAAATTTAATCCATTGGGAAATAAAGCCAAACCTCCGCCAACGGGACGAAAATCTTTCGCTTTCTCGTAAACTCGAACGTCAATACCTTGTTTTCGCAATGCGATCGCACAAGCCAATCCCCCAAGTCCAGCCCCGATAATAGCAACGTTTTTTACAGCAATACTCATAATTTTAATTAAATCAACAACTTATCAGGCGTAATGGGCAAACTACGGATACGCTTTCCCGTAGCGTGATAAACGGCATTAGCAACCGCAGCAGCTACCCCTGTAATGCCGATTTCACCACATCCGCGAACCCCCATAGGGTTAAAATCAAAATCTGGCTCACCGACAAAACTAACTTCAATACGGGGAATATCAGCGTGAGCTGGAAAGTGATAGGTTGCTAAATCGTAAACTACGGGATAACCAGTATTTGGATCGAAATGGCACTCTTCCATTAAGGCTTGTCCCATACCCATAATTACGCCACCGCGTATCTGAGAAGCTGCCGTTCTACTATTCAGGACTCTGCCAATATTCATTACGGAAACCCAACGAGTTATCCGCAGACGGGCAATTTCTTCATCCACAGTAACCTCACAAAAATGCGCTCCCCAAGAGTTAAACGCAAACTGTTTCTTTTCTGCGCCAGGAGCAGAGGAGGCAGTTGCTTCATAAGCAGCACGTCCCGACTCCCGGAGTTTGGCAACAGCTTCTTGAGCATTGTTGGCTTGTGCGGTTTTCAGAACTTTCTGACAAGCAGTTAAAACCGCAGGAGTAAGAGAAGCAGTCATTTGTGAGCCACCAGCAATTCCTCCGTCTGGCAGAATCGAATCCCCTAACTCAACCCGAATATTTTCTACAGGAAGCCCTAGAGTTTCCGCAGCAGTCATTGCTATTACAGTGTAAGCTCCCGTTCCCATATCGTTTCCAGAGGTTAACACCTGAACCGTTCCATCGGTCAGTAAACGTACTTTAGCCGATGCTCTTCTGCGGAAAGCAGGAAAGGTTGCCGATGCCATGCCCCAACCGACTAAAAGCTCCCCTTGTTGCTGCGCTCGCGGTTGCATCTGCCGTTGACTCCAACCAAACTTCTCCGCCCCTGTTGTCAAACATGCAGCAAAATGTTTAGCTGAGAAGGGCAGTTTTTTGCGCTGATGTTCTTTGGTTTCATTGCGCAAACGCAATTCCACAGGATCCATATTCAATTCCCAGGCTAATTCATCCATCGCGGACTCCAAAGCAAACATCCCTGGATTTTCCCCAGGGGCACGCATAAAAGTAGGTCTACCCACGTTAAGTACTGCTATCTCTTGTTTTAGTCTCGTGTTCGGTGTGGCATACATCACAGGGGTGATGCCAGTACAGGATTCGGGAAAAACATCAATGGGAGAAGTACAAGATTTAGCTAGATGCTCGATCGCAGTTAATTTTCCTGCATCATTTGCTGCCAAGCGGATAGTTTGTTCGGTTTGCGATCGATGCCCAGTATTAGCAGTCATATGGCGACGAGAGACAACTACCTTGAGAGGACGCTTAATTTCTCTAGCAGCAGCGACACAAAGAATACCGTGAGACCAGGGAAATGCTTTTGAACCAAATCCACCGCCGATGTAAGGACTAACGATCCGCACTTTTTCTTTAGGAATACCAAACAGTTCGGCATAAGTTCTCTGAGAACCTTTTACCCACTGAGTTGGTTCGTAAATTGTTACCGAATCTCGCTCTTGCCAATGAGCTACCAAGGCGTGGGGTTCCATTGGTGAATGAATTTCCATTTCCGTAGTATATGTCGCTTCTACCGTTGCTGTAGCACTCGCTCCAGTTGCAGCAAAATCTCCTTGCTCGAACGCCCCCGCCTTATATTCCATATCTTCCCCAAACATACTGGTAGCTGGTTGATAGTTGGCTTGTTTGGCATTAATTTGGGGTGGTTGAGTTTGGTATTCAATCTCGATCTGATGGGCAGCATGCCGCGCTCTTTCCAAAGTATCTGCTACCACTAAACCAACGATTTGACCTGCATAATAAATCTTATTATCTGATAGAGGTAGCCTGGCTTCGTAAATTTTGGAATTGATCCAGTCGTTACTGGGTTTAAATATCTTTGGTGGGTTTTTGTGGGTGAAAACAGCAAGAACTCCTGGCATAGCTGCTGCCTGTTGAGTATCAATATTGCGAATACTTCCTTTAGCAATAGTTGCAGTTACTAAATAGCCATGTACCAAGTTGGGAATTTGATGTTCTGCGCCGTAAGTTGCTTGTCCTGTAACCTTAGCTCTTCCGTCCTTACGATTAACCGATTTCCCTATAACCTGATTCATACCAAACCTCCTCCTCGTGCTGAAATGGTAAGAGCGCGACGAATTGCCCTTTTCGATAGTTCTACTTTGAATCCATTATGAGCAAGGGGTTTAGCATTTTTGAGGGCTATTGCTGCTGCTCGCTCGAAATTAGATTTATTTGCTGCCTTGCCCATTAAAAACTCTTCCGCTTCCATTGCCCGCCAAGGCTTATGGGCAACTCCCCCCAGAGCAACTCTCGCAGTTTTAATTTTCTCTCCCACAACTTCTAAAGCCGTAGCTACAGAAACCAAAGCAAAGGCATAAGAAGCGCGATCGCGCAGCTTGAGATATACCCCAGATTTAGCCAAGGGTAAGGGGGGTAGAATTACTCCAGTAATTAATTCTCCTGGTTCTAAATTTGTATCGCGATCAGGAGTATTGCCTGGAAGACGATGAAAATCTATCAAGGGAATTTCCCGCTTACCTTCCATTCCTCGAACTTCTACTACCGCATCTAAGACTGCCATAGCCACAGACATATCTGAGGGATTAACTGCCACACAACTCTCACTAGCTCCCAAAATAGCATGAGTGCGATTAATCCCCGTTGCTGCCGGACAGCCTGTATTTGGTTGACGTTTGTTGCAAGAAAAAGCCGTATCATAGTAATAAGGACAGCGAGTGCGCTGCATCAGATTTCCCCCTACCGTTGCCATATTACGAATTTGCTGAGAAGCTCCAGCGAGAATTGCCCTAGAAAGCAGGGGATAATTGCGTCGTACTTCCAGATGATTGGCTAAAGCCGTATTAGTAACTAGTGCGCCAATTTTTAAGCCTCCTGCCTTAGTTCGTTCGATTTGCTTCATTTTTATACGAGATACATCCACCAGTTGGGATGGCTCATCGAGAAACACTTTTAAGCGATCTACTAAATTAGTTCCCCCTGCAATAAACATGGCTTGGCGATCGCTTGTGGCCCTACTAATAGCATCTTGGACCGAGTTTGCGCGGACATAAGTAAAATTTTTCATAATTAATTCACCTACCCTGCGTGACTATTTTCCATTGAAGCAGCAGGAGAGGGGGGTGTTTGCCCGACAGCTTGCTGTACGGCTGCAACAATACCATTGTATGCACTACAACGACATAGATTCCCACTCAGTCGCTCTTTGATTTCGGTTTCAGATAAAGAAGCCAATGAGGGTGGATTAGTTAGATCGGGGGTGACATAACTAACAGAACCATTTTTAACTTCCTCTAACAAGGCAACGGAAGCACATATTTGTCCTGGGGTACAATAGCCACATTGAAAACCATCATTTTCCAGAAATGCTGTTTGTACTGGATGTAAATTATCTCCTGCTGCTAAACCTTCGATGGTCGTAATTTCTCTATCTTCTTGCATCACTGCTAAAGTAAGACAGGAATAGACTCTTTGCCCATCTATTAGTACCGTACAAGCCCCACATTGTCCGTGATCGCAACCTTTTTTACTACCTGTTAATCCCAGGTTTTCCCGCAGTGCATCTAATAAGGTTACTCGTGGCTCGATATTGAGTTTATTTATATGACCGTTTATTTTTAGTTCGATCGTAGTTTCGCCTTCAACTAGAGCATTTGAGGCAGATACACTTTTATTTTGACAGGCATTAAGCAAAGATGGAGCAGCGATCGCTGCTCCGGCTGCGGAGAGAGATTGTCCTAAAAAATTACGTCTAGACCTTTGTTTGGCTGATAGTTTTTTTTCTGGCTCAGTCATTTATTTACGCTCTCTATTTTCTAGTTTTTTGCCCAATATTTTTACAGTTGAAAAACTGTTTAATAGATACTATGAACGGCGATAACCTAAACAATAAAACATACTTAAGTTTTTTATTTTCATAACTTTATTTAGTAACAGTAGAAATCAGTTTCTCTATATTATACTCATATCTTGCACAAAAAAAGTTGATATGATTATTAGTGGATAAAGTTATTGAGAAAAGGGCTTTTCAGCTTGTTCTAGTGGTTTTTAAAGGTTTACATATTGTTGTTTTGTACTTGGTTTTAGGAAATTGGCGAATACCTTGGAGTTTTCGGGTATATAGAGGAAAAGGTACTCACTCCCCTTCTCAATTAGCTTCAAAATTGCTCTCTTCATTACCTTCAATTTTAACACAACAATTTCATATTTATGTATTGGGTGATACAGCTTTTGGCAAAATTAAAGTTTTACTCTTTTCCCTTTTGAGACAATTATAATTACTTATTCCTTGGCTATATGAGCTTGGTGCGAGAGTTTTGTCTCACGCTTGTGCAAGATCTGAGTATAAAGAAGGTATGTAATAGGTTCTTGACTGACAAAGCTTAATTCTAGAATATTGGTTGTTTGTTGTTTGTTGTTTGTTGTTTGTTGTTTGTTGTTGGTTATTTGTTGGTGGTTGTTGGTTGTTGGTTATTGGTTCTTGGTTATTGGTTGGCGGCATAGGCTGACCTCCTGCGATCTGCGATCTATTAGTGATTAATGATTATTTAATTATTTAATTGATTAAAACCTTTTAAACTGTGGTTTGGGTCTAATCCCTTACTCTGAATCAAAACGCCAAATCCTCCTAAACCAGTAGGATTGATTAACTGGTGTAAAGCATCCCGACGCTTTAAGACTTGCTGGAAATCTAATTTACTGCTGGAAAGAGCAGCAAGGCCATCGCCCAATCCCAAAGCCATTAAAAACATTCCTTGTTTAGTAAAGCCAACTTTGTCTAAACCCAACCTTGCTCCTTCTTTTTCTAAAGCGGTAAAATCCACGTGAGTAGTAATATCTTGTTGTCCCAGATTAACATAAGGATTGTGATGGCGGCGATGTTGATAATAGCAATGTAAAGTTCCTTCTCGTCGTTGGGGATGGTAGTATTTGGCTGCTGTATAACCGTAATCTATAGTTAATAGATATCCTCGATGTAATTTTGCGGCAACTTCTCCCAACCAATCTAAAGCATTAAGATTAATTTCCGTGCGATAGCCTTCGGGATAAGTATCCCTGGGACATTCTATTTCTACTAATGAAAAATATTCCCCTAGTTTAGAGGTAGAAGGTTCGTCGGTAACTTCTTTAAACTTTCCTTCTTCTAGAGTAACGTATATTTCTCGCAACTTTCCTTGTTCTATAGTGACTAGATGGACTGGGAAAGCATCTACCAGTTCGTTGGCAAAGCAACAACCAGTGATGGAGTTAGATTCTATTTCCTCTAAGGTTTTCCAGGTTATCTTTATTTTATCTAACCATGGTTCTAGAGATTGTTGTTGTTGGGCAATGAGGGAGGGCGATAGCTCTACAATTGTATATTCTAGAACTGGAACTAAATCGGGATAACGCTCCGTTAAATAAGCCAGAATATCTCCAGCTAACACTCCTGTTCCCGCTCCCATTTCTACCAGAGTAAAAGGTGCTGGATATTCTAATATTGCCCACATTTCAACAAACTGTTCCGCCAATAATTCCCCAAAGTCTTTACCTAAAGAGGGAGAAGTGAAGAAGTCTCCTTGAGAACCTATTTTAATTTTCTCCGAGTTATAATAACCCCATTGAGGATGATAGAGGACTAAATCAGCGAACTGAGCGAAAGTGATTTTTTCTTGGCAGGAAACGGCGATTTCGGATGAAATTATATTTAGGAGTGAGGAACAATTGGGAGATTTCTTCATATTAGTATAGAATTTTTTTTTATAATAAACCGCAGAGGCGCAGAGGACGCAGAGGGAGGAAAGAGAGGGGGGAATCGCAGTAATAGTAGAGTAGATTTATTAGAGCGATAGGGAAACTCAATCTACAATGCGATCGATACTTCTAATTCTTCTATTTTCAGTTTCTACAAAAAAAGCTTATTCGGAAGGCGATCGCCAGTCAGAAAGTTATATCTAAAGAAAAGGATTAACCAAAGTAAGCCCACAATCTTCAAAATCACGAACGTTGCGGGTCGCGAGTATATATCCCCGTGCGCTTGCAATAGCAGCAATTTGACAGTCTCCTATTGCCATAGGACGACCCATTTTCTGACGTTGCGCCATGAGTTCGCCATACATGGATGCCGCTGCTTCATCAAAGGAGATAATCCGGTGGGAAAACGCCTCAGCTATAACTGCTTGAAAGGCTTTTGTTAACTGCTGCCTTCTCTTCCCTTGCGGTAATAAGTTAAGACCGTAAACAATTTCGGCGATTGTCACAGTACTCACAAAAACAGTCGCTGGGTCGGTGCTTTCAAACCATTCTACCACCGTTTGAGATGGACGAGGCTTCATCAACTCAGAGATGACATTCGTATCCACTAAAATCATCTATCCAAGTCTATGGGGGAATGTGGCTCGCGCACCGGAAGGGTGAGGTCTACCCCGTTTTCAGGGCCGAAGTGTTTCATAAATATGGAACTGATGCTTTCCTGTGTAGATAGGTTTTTTTTTCAGGATACGACGGACTTCTTCTTCCATAGAAACACCATGCTTGGAAGCACGGGAACGGAGCCTTTCATAGGTCTCCTCGTCAAGTTTGCGCACGCTTAGATCTGCCAAAACCATCTCCTTTTTGAGATTGCATGATTATGCTAGCACCTGCCAGCATAATCATGCAATATATTGCGATCGAATTAACCTTTTCGTATTTCAAAATTGCTAATTAATAATTTTTTAAAGGCGATCCGTGACCGATCGCCTCTTCATTCAATCAACGTAGAAGTTAGAAGTTTCTAGTAGGGCTAACCTATCGATAGGGCGATAAAGTCTTGCTCCTCCGGCGATAAAATCTTGCTCCTCCCTCGCCCAATGGACTCGGGATTGAGGGAGAGGGAGGGGACTACATCATGCCGCCCATGCCGCCCATGCCGCCCATGCCGCCCATGCCGCCCATATCGGGAGCAGGAGCTTCAGGCTCGGGCTTCTCAACTACCAAGGCTTCCGTAGTCAAGACCATGCCCGCAATAGAACCGGCATTTTGCAAAGCAGAACGCACCACTTTAGCTGGGTCAATAATCCCTGCAGCAATCAAGTCTTCAAAAGTGTTAGTCAGAGCGTTGTAACCGATATTAAACTCGCTGTTGCGCACTTTCTCTACCACTACAGAGCCTTCAACCCCTGCATTATTAGCCAATTGATTTAGGGGTGCTTCCAAAGCTTTGGCAACTATTTCTGCAGCTACCTGTTCTTCAGCATTGCTCAAAGTAGCTTTAAATTCATCTATTTTCTGAGCCAGATGAATCAGAGTAGTGCCGCCACCGGGAACAATACCTTCTTCCACTGCTGCTTTGGTAGCATTGAGAGCATCTTCAATCCGCAGTTTCCGGTCTTTCAATTCCGTTTCCGTAGCCGCACCTACCTTAATAACTGCAACTCCACCAGCCAGTTTGGCAATTCTTTCCTGCAGCTTCTCTTTATCGTAGTCCGAATCAGTCTCATCTAGCTGCTTGCGCAATTGAGCCACCCGCTTTTGCACATTGTCGCTATTGCCACCACTAGCTACAATAGTAGTATTCTCCTTGTCAATGGTGACTTTACTGGCTTTCCCCAGCATCTCCAGAGACACGGTGTCTAAACTCAAGCCGATATCTTCAGAAATCACTTGAGCATCAGTGAGAACAGCAATGTCTTGGAGCATTTGCTTGCGGCGATCGCCAAATCCAGGAGCTTTAATTGCCGCTACATTCAACACTCCTCTTGCTTTATTTACCACCAGAGTAGCAAGAGCTTCCCCTTCTATGTCTTCCGCAATAATCAGCAGAGGTTTGCTTTCCCGAGCCACCTTTTCCAATACGGGCACTAAGTCAGCAATAGCGCTAATTTTCTTGTCCGTAATCAGCAGTAGAGGGCTATCGAAATCTACCACTTGCCGTTCTTGGTCCGTAACGAAGTAGGGAGAAACATAGCCTCGGTCAATTTGCATCCCTTCCACTACATCCAATTCTGTAGCCAGAGACTTAGACTCTTCCACAGTGATAACACCGTCTTTAGTCACCTTTTCCATGGCTTGGGCAATCATTTCTCCCACTTCCTCATCGTTACCTGCGGAGACCGTGGCAACTTGAGCGATGGCATCACCTTCTACCGGTTTAGCCACAGAGACGATTTCCTCAATTAAAAAAGCGATGGTTTTGTCCATCCCTCTGCGTATACCCACAGGATTAGCTCCTGCAGCCACATTTTTCAAACCTTCCTTAATCAAGGCTTGAGCCACAACTGTAGCGGTAGTAGTACCATCTCCAGCGTTATCCTTAGTCTTAGAGGCAACCTCCTGAATCAAACTAGCGCCAGTATTCTCTAAAGGATCTTCTAATTCGATTTCTTTCGCAACAGTGATACCGTCTTTAACAATTTGCGGTACGCCAAATTTCTTTTCCAGCAGGACATTGCGACCTTTGGGTCCCAAAGTAACCCGCACTGCGTTGGCCAGAGCGTTGATACCCTTTTCTAAAGACCTTCTGGATTCTTCTTTAAACGAAACTATTTTTGCCATAGATCTCTTCCGTTCCATTTGTCCATGTGTCAATTTAGCACTCTTGATTCGAGAGTGCTAAGTGAAGTTTTCCGAAGAATCCCTTATCGCTCAAACCCTTGTAGCTAAAGTATTTACAACTATTTTTAGCTTGCTCATACATGTTTTGGTTTATTTGTCAATGAGTGAACTTGGTGTATTTCTACCAAACCTCAATAATCAGTCAAATACAACAAGAGGCTAAAAAATAGGACTTTGAGAAGTAGGGTGCGGCACTGCCCACCAATATACTTTGATACTATTTTAGTTAGATTTTAATTAGATATTATTCAATTGCTCTTTCCTTTCCGAGATAAATAAGGTTGTGGTGGGGGGTGTGGTCAAAAGTAGTTTTTGGGACTAAATATCTATTTATCAATCGTGGGGTAGCCCTCTGGGCTGCCTAACAATCGCGGGTAAGCCGTGACGATTGAGAATATAAAATTCAACTGTTTGTGACCGCACCCTGTGGTGGGCGATGCCCACCCTACAATTCTTTATTGTATTTGTAGCATTCTTTTTGAGATATCATATAACTTTCAACCAAAAGGATTTCGGCAATGCTCCCCAGCGGTTCGGGATTGAACTAATGAAACCGGGTGAAGCAATAAGGAGGATAAGAGAATGAAACAGTCAACTACATACCCGTTGCGTCTTCCTAAGTCTTTAGCAAACCCTCAGCAAAGAAACCGGGTTTCTGCCCAAATCCCAGCATTCCACCAGAGATCCAGCTAAGAAACCCGGTTTCTAACTCGACTGGATAATCTAAAATAATTTATAACGAACTGAATCCTGGTATTTTTAGTAAATAATATTGTAGGTTGGGTTGAGGTAACGAAACCCTTCGGCTACGCGGTCCCTGAGCGCTTGCCCTGAGCGAAGTCGAAGGGAAGTCGAAGGGCAGGGCAACGCCCAACAAGCCACAAAATTGGTGTTGGGTTTCGCGATCGCTCTACGATCTTGAGGTGAGGATATTTCGGCGCTAGCGTTTTCATGCCCTTTGTAGAAAGTTAGGTTATTCAAGGCTTATTACGCGGTCACTGAGCGGCAGTCGAAGTGCAGGGCAGGCCCAACAAGCCAGAAAATTAGTGTTGGGTTTCGCTATCGCTCTACCAATC
>JH610967.1 GCA_000252485.1 Prochloron didemni P4-Papua_New_Guinea
CTAATCGAGCTAATTTAACGGAAAAAGAATTAGAGGATTTGCATCATCAGGAGGTATTTTTTCAAGACCAACGAGGCTCGGTCATTAAAGCTAAGGAAGAAGGATTGCAACAGGGTCGGGAAGAAGGTAAGGAAGAAGGATTGCAACAGGGTCGGGAAGAAGGATTACAACAGGGTCGGGAAGAAGGATTACAACAGGGTCGGGAAGAAGGATTACAACAGGGTATAATATCAGAACGATTAAACTTAATCCAGCGGTTTCTGGACCGTAAGTTGGGCGAACTACCAACGGAAATAAAGAAGTCTCTCTATGGCCTTTCTCCTGCAAGATTGGAAGATTTAAGCCTCGCTATGTTAGATTTTACTAGTTTAGACGATTTAATTGAATTTCTGAACTAAATAGGGTTTGCTGAAAAAGTCTTGCTTGTGTTTGCCTCTGAATAGGGAAAAAGGGAAAGAGGGAAGGAGCAATAATTGTAGGTTGGGTTGAGGCAACGAAACCCTTCGGCTACGCGGTCGGCAGGCCCAACACCCAAGTACATTAGTGTTGAAAGGTTTCTGAACTTCTCCAAGGGTTTCACTATCCCTCTAACCAACCTATAGCAATGAGCAATGAACTCTTAATTGTTCATTGTTAATTGTTCATTGCTCATTGCTATAATAGTTCGTTGACTCTTTCTTGAGTTGCAATTAACTCAGCTTCATTCCTAATGGGACGGGGCGCAAATTCGGTTATTAAATCAAGGTAATAAGGACTAGGAGTTTTTAAACCAATTGTCATTTGTCCAATTCTCTTTATCATAGCAGATTTGGTGTTGGGTTTCGCTATCGCTCAACCCAACCTACAAATTCTATGTTAAAAGTCCCCCTTTGATAAGGGGGATTTAGGGGGATAGTCCCCCTTTGATAAGGGGGATTTAGGGGGATAGTCCCCTTTGATTCAAAAACTCTTCCACTTCCAACACAGTTGGTTGAGCCGATATTGCACCAGGTTTCATCGTAATTAATGCCCCAACAGCACAACTATAAGTTATAATATCTTGAACCACTTCTGAATCCTGCCAACAATCAATTCCCCGACAACAAAATTGATGGATACAAGCAGCTAAAAACCCATCTCCAGCTCCAGTAGTATCTACAACGGAGACTGAAAAAGGGGACACTTTTCCCACTACAGGCTGTTCGCCTATGCCACGGAAACAATAACTCACATCTGTTTCCCCTCCACCAGTAACAATCACATTATCTGGAGTATTGGCAAAACTAGCGATAGTTGCGGCATCTTCTGTCTCAAATAACCATCTAGCTTCCTCTACGGATAATTTGAGCAAATCCACTTGGGACAAAATTTCTTTAATTAGAGGTTTGGCTTTCTCTGGCTCTACCCAAAACATGGGTCGCCAATTTACATCTAAGACTACTTTAACATTATTTTCACTTGCCAGTTCCAAAGCCCCATAAATAGCTTTTCTCGTTTCTCCATATGCTAGTTCTAAAGTCCCGAGAACGAGAAACTTGGCTTGAGTAAATAACTCCACGGGTAACTGGGAGCTATGGAGATAAGCGTCAGCAAAAATATCGGCAGCTAAATCACCAAAACCAGCAAAAGAGCGATCGCCCGTTTCAGATCGCAACACATAAACTTGTCGCGTGGGAGCGGTTTCATGACGCTGCACTCCCCTTGTATCCACTCCCACCGATTCCAGGAGTTCCACAAGGCTATCCCCCGCTTCATCTGTCCCCACGCAGCCCAGAAAAGCTGCTGGGGTTCCCAATTTTTGGGCCGCACAAGCCACGTTAGCGGGAGAACCGCCGGGATAAGCAGTCCAGGACTCTACTGTTGTCAAATCCCGTCCTACTTGCTCTGCCAGCAAATCTAACAAAATTTCGCCCAGACAAATGATGGGAGGATGAATCACCAAAATTGAATTGTAAAATTATTCCTTCACCCTAGCAGAAACAGGACTAATAATTGATACTTCCTATAATATGAGTGAATGTTGAGTAAATCTACTAAGGAATATATGCTTATGGCTGCTAGCAAATCTAAGACACCCGCTTCTCTTTCAAGGCGAGAATTGCAAATTATCGATCTAATAGCTATTGGCTCTACTAACCAGGAAATTGCCGATAAGCTAGAAATTAGTAAGAGAACTGTGGATAACCATATCAGCAATATTCTTACCAAGACAGGCACTGACAATCGGGTAGAACTAGTACGCTGGGCGTTACAGTGGGGTAAAGTTTGTCTAGATCAAGTTAATTGCTGTGATTTACCAAAATAAACTCCTCTTGGCAGTTGTTTTGCTTGGTGGATTGAGCGGTTGTAACAATTCCGGTTTTGTCACTCCACCTACCGGGAGTCTGGGAAATAATCTCAATAGTACTGCAGCAGAACAACATCCTCGTTTTTCCTCTAATGGCCGTTATTTAGTCTTTGCAAGTGATCGCCATGGCAAAAGAAGCATCTTTCTTTACGATCGCCAGAGCAACAGACTGGTTTCCCTACCTGGACTGAACCTACCAGGTAGCGTTCAAGACCAACCGGATATTAGTGCTGACGGTCGCTATCTTGTTTATGTTTCCGAACAGCAAGGTATAGGGGATATTTTTGTCTATGATCGCCTTTCTTTTCAGGCTGAGAATATTACCGGCAATTTATTGGCTCAAGTGCGCAACCCTACCATTAGCGGGGACGGTCGCTTTATTGCTTTTGAACGGAACCGTTCCGGACAATGGGATCTGGAAATTTACGACCGAGGTTTGAATGTAGAATTATCCTTGCCTCCTTCTGGTTCCAACGCTCCTGCTTCTGCTACTCCAGACAATTGAAACCGATAAAACCCAATTGTGTAATAAAACTTAAAATTGGATCTAGACGGAGAGTGTCCTCACCGTAGTAATCTTGCTATATTGACCCCTGAGGGTTTTCTCATAACGGTAAAACAGCGCAAAAACCAAGAAAATTACACAAGGAAAAGAAAATTTATGGCTATTAAACGTGGCTCGAAAGTTAGAATTTTGCGCAAGGAATCTTATTGGTACGGAGATGTTGGCACTGTTGCTAGCGTTGACCAGAGCGGTATTCTCTATCCCGTTATCGTTCGCTTCGATAAAGTGAACTACACCGGTTTTAGCGGTTCCGCTAGTGGCGTGAATACCAATAACTTTGCGGAAAAAGAACTGCAAGAAGTTTAATTTCTTAGGATCTAAGTTTGCCGGAATTACCCGAAGTCGAAACTGTTCGTCGGGGACTTGATTCCTTGACTCAAGGACAAACCATTCAGGGTGGGTTAGTGTTGCTGTCTCGCACAGTTGCCCACCCTGTTTCCGTTGCTGAGTTTTGTCAGGGGGTCCAAGGGAGAACCATCGTTTCTTGGCATCGTCGCGGCAAGTATTTGTTGGGGAAACTGGATCGGGGTTGGTTGGGCATACACTTGCGTATGACCGGTCAACTGTTGTGGTGCCATCGCCACAGTCCTTTACAAAAACATGCCCGGTTGCGCTTGTTTTTCCCAGAAGATAAGGAGTTGCGCTTTGTAGATATTCGCACTTTCGGTAAAGTGTGGTTGGTGGATGAAGAAGAACCGGAAAAGGTAATTACAGGATTGCAGAAGTTAGGACCGGAACCCTTTGGAAAAGATTTTACAATTGAATACTTAGCACAGAAACTGGCAAAAAGCAACCGTTGTCTGAAAACTTTACTTTTAGACCAGGGTTTGGTGGCGGGAATAGGCAATATTTATGCAGATGAAGCATTATTTCGTAGTGGTATAAAACCAGAGGCGATCGCTTCCCATCTCAATTTAACACAAATTGAGAATTTGAGAACAGCAATAATTGAAGTGTTGCAGAAGGCAATAGAAGAAGGTGGTACTACTTTTAGCGATTTTCTCAATTTGATGGGGGTTAATGGCAATTATGGCGGAGTGGCTTGGGTATATGGCCGGGGAGGACAACCTTGTCGGGTTTGTGGTACTGGCATTGAAAAAATTAAATTGGGAGGGCGATCGACCCATTTTTGTCCCCAATGTCAGAGTTGAAATTTGTTGTTGGTTGTTGGTTGCCTGCACTGAGCTACGCGAGAGTGTTGGTTGTTGGTTGTTGGTTGTTGGTTGTTGGTTGTTTGTTATTTGTTGTTGGTTGCTTGCACTGAGCGTAGTCGAAGTGTTGGTTGTTTGTTAGTGTTATAAGTAATTGTAGGTTGGGTTTCCCGATAGCGAAACCCTTCGGCTACCGCTCAGGGACCGCCCAACACAAGTTTCCGGGTGCGGTCAACAACAGCTATCTGTAGGGTGCGGGCGCTAAGAGCGGCGCGAAGCTGAGCGCAACGCACCACACCACTGATAGTGTCTTCAAGCAAATTTTGCGTAAGTCCTGATATTCAAACCCAAACAACTACTTTTGACCACACCCCTACCCAATCCCCGCGACCTCGCCAATTTTTCTAACCGCGAAAAAAAATGGGCGAACGGTGAGTTTTTGAGAACGATTATCGTTATAATAAAGTTTTGTAAACCAAACTTTGAGACAGTAGTAGCTTCGTGCTAACTAATGCGCTTTCCTGATAACTGATAATTGACAACTAAAATGACCTTAGCTAAGTCCGAATCAAATCAATTAGGCAAAATCGACAATAAATTACCGAAACTAACTACCACCCAAAAGCCTCCCGTTTCTGAAGAAGAGATGCGCCAAGCAGTACGAACTTTACTGTTAGGGTTGGGAGAAGACCCAGACCGCGAAGGATTACGAGATACTCCTAAAAGAGTAGTCAAAGCCTTAAAATTTCTGACTTCTGGCTATAATCAATCTTTAGATGAACTCCTCAACGGGGCAGTATTTCACGAAAATACCGATGAAATGGTCTTAGTTCGGGACATTGACCTATTTAGCTCCTGCGAACACCATATATTACCTATTCTCGGTCGCGCTCACGTCGCTTATATTCCCGACGGGAAGGTTATCGGACTGTCAAAAATTGCTCGTATTTGTGAAATGTACGGACGACGTTTACAGGTACAAGAAAGATTAACTGCCCAAATCGCCAATGCACTTCAAGGATTATTAAAACCTAAAGGTGTGGGGGTAGTAGTGGAAGCAACCCACATGTGTATGGTAATGCGAGGAGTACAAAAACCAGGTTCTTGGACTTCTACCAGTGCGGTTAGAGGTGTCTTTGCAAATGATGCTAGAACCCGTCAGGAGTTTATGAGTTTGATTCGCCACAACCCTGCAATGCGTTAATGGATTCGCGTGTTAGTGTGAGAGATGGCTATAAAGCTCATCTCTTTCTTTAACCCACATTCCGCAGCCACCTATTTGTAGGGTGCGGGCGCTAAGAGCGGCGCTTCGCGAGCGCAACGCACCACACTACCCATAGTGCCTCCAAGCAAATTTTGCGTAAGTCCTGAATAGAAAAAATTTAGTGTTCTTCTATTTTAACTGGATAATAATAGGATATAAGTTGAAATAAAATATTGAAGCGATTGATAATTAATAACTGCTATGGGGCTGAGTAACAAACACAAAAAAACTCTAACTCAGCTTTTCGAGCGACCTGTCCGGTCTGACATTTCCTGGGTAGAGATAGAGTCTCTACTCAGGGCGCTGGGAGGGGAAATTTCTCCTGGAAGCGGTTCGAGAGTTCGGATTGTCCTAAACGGTGTTAGAGCTGTTTTTCACCGTCCCCATCCCCACAAAGAAACAGACAAAGGAGCTGTTGTCTCCATGAAGCGTTTTTTAACTGAAGCAGGAGTAAAGGTAGATGAAGTATAAAGGCTATGAAGCAATAGTTTCTTTTGATGATGAAGCTGGTATTTTTCACGGTGAAGTAGTCAATATTAGAGATGTAATTACTTTTCAAGGTAACAGTGTTGATGAGTTGAGAACTGCTTTTCGAGAATCTGTAGAAGACTATTTTGCTTTTTGTACCGAACGGGGAGAAGAACCAGAACAACCATTATCCGGTTGTTTTCTACTGAAAATAGAGCCGGAACTGCACCAACAAATTTATCGCAAAGCTAAACAAGAAGGGAAAAGTATTAACACTTGGGTTGGAGAGAAGTTAGCAGCTGAAATTTTAACATCTTAAATATGAAGGCGATCCCGAAGGGATCCGCGAAGAGTGCGTTCTTTTTCAAAATATTATACCGAATCTCAAAATATTTCCTACAAATACTATTGTATTTAAAAGAAAATCCATGGCAATCCATGTTATTAAAAAATCCATGGTCTTCCATGTTAATTATTATTGTAACCAACCGATTTTCTTTAGTATTTTGGGGTTTGATTGAGAAAACAGATTGATTTGCTAAACAGTCTTTAAACCTAGATGAAATCTAAAAAAGAATGCTACAAATATAATAGTATTTATAAATTGTTTGTGGGTATATCGCGGGGGAGGACAACCTTGTCGGGTTTGTGGGACTGGCATTGAAAAAAATTAAATTAGGAGGGCGATCGACTCATTTCTCATCAAAACCTTGATTTCTATATTACGCCTTTTTAACCATTAGATTCCAGCCAAGAAACCGGGTTTCTGCCATTAGTTTCAGATTGATACCCAGGGTTATCAAAGAAACCCGGTTTCTAACCCCAGGCTTTCCCCTAAAGCTATTCTATCAATTTAGCTGTATTGTGACACTTGTAATAAGCCTGGAAAGTCCCCCTTTGATAAGGGGGATTTAGGGGGATATGTATTTTAAATTACCTCTTGACACTTCCCTATTCCCTCTCTTGAGATAAATAATCAAAATCCAGAGTTTCTTCTATACTAAAAGGAGATTCTATAGGAAAAATATCTTGTCTGATTCCTGTCTCCGCTGCAGCTTTAATTCTAGCTTTCTGATAGCATTTAGTAAATACTTCCGGTAAAAATGGCTTGAGACTGGGACTATCTTCTAGTAACTCTTCCAAGCAAATTCTCTGTTCGCTAATAGTACTGCGCCAACTGTGACTTTGCTTTCCTGGTTGATATTGCCATTTCAGTAAATGGATTAAAAGAACAATTAATCGACTTCTCAGTTCTCGTTGTTCCCGTTTCCCCATGCTTTCAATTTCTTCTATTAAATGCTCCAACTCGCTCTCAGCTAAATTTTTCTCTCTTAACTGTTGAATTATATCTTGAGTCCAAAGATAAAAGTCACGTTCGTAAAGATGTTGTTTGTTGCTTGCACTGAGCGGAGCCGAAGTGTTTGTTGCTTGCACTGAGCGTAGTCGAAGTGTTTGTTGCTTGCACTGAGCGTAGTCGAAGTGTTTGTTGCTTGCACTGAGCGTAGTCGAAGTGTTTGTTGCTTGCACTGAGCGTAGTCGAAGTGTTTGTTGCTTGCACTGCACTTCGACGACCCTCTGTGACCGCGTAGTCGAAGTGTTTGTTGTTGAGGACAGAAGAGGGTTATTTTTCATTTCCTATTTCTCGACAAAATTGTCTTACTCCTCTAACCACTTTAACATCACTCACAATTTCTGCTTGTTTAATCCACTGATTAATCTGTTGGACAGTAATGTTGGTAAATGCTTTGCTTTTGCTTGAATAAATATAATTCCCATCCAGCAAAATACAAATGCTCAATTGATTCTTACTATAAATCCAAACCTCTGGTACACCAAAGGAGCGATAAATTTCTAAACGTTGAGCAGAACTACTGGCAATATCCACTTCAACCACTAAATCAGGAGGCAAGGTTGCCGGAATTTCTGGATTCAATCCTCTGATTTGCTCTGCATTTTGGATATAAAAACAACTGTCTGGTTCAACACCTTGAGCGAAATCTTCTCTATTCCAAGTAGTTGACCCTAAATCTCTGCAATCCAATCCATATTCTTCTGCTAGAGTAAAGATAATCTTACTAATCAGACGGTTGACAATTTCATGAACTTTACTGGGCATCCGGATTTCTAAAATTCCTCCATTGTAAGTGCAGCGCGGCAAATATCCCTCGCCAAACTCCTGAAGAATTTCTTCGTACTTTGACCAGGTTAAGTCCTTGACAAGAATAGCACTACCAGGAGACAATTGTATCTGTTTCAGAGGTGGAGCAAAAGCAACAACCATAAATCAATAAACAATGAACAATGAACAATGAACAATGAACAATAAACAATAACAATTATAGATAGAGGAAAAAACAAGAGAGATTTACTTTAGGCAAATTACATTTATAGCATTTCTTGGACTCATGAGGTACACTTATATACCCGCCTATGAAAGTGTTTACTATTTCCTCAGAGCAACCGCAGGTTGCAGTTCGGCTCCGCGGTCAGAGAGGGTCGCCGAACTGCACCGCAAGCTGTATAACTATCAACTGTCCACTATCAACTGTCAACTGCTATAATCTACTCTTCCATTTTAGTCCATAAAATCCCGACCCTTTTCCATGGCCTCCAATGCTAGTCTAACATTCCTAGCCAAACATTCAGCAAAACTAACCGGCACTGCATTGCCAATTTGTAGCTGAATATCCCTTTTACTAGCACCGCAAAACACCCAATCATCGGGAAAAGTTTGCAAGCGAGCATATTCTCGATGAGTAAAAGAACGCAAGCGAGATGCAGCAATACGCCACAACTTTACTTGGCTGTTGGGGTTGCGCACAAATTTCTCTTTGCTTCGGTCCTTTACTACCCGCTGGGCCCTCACGTTACCTTGGGCCCATCCCCAGACTGTGGCAGTATCTACAGCGGGAAAAGGACTGTTAAAAGAACGAATGGGGCAACCATCGGAAGCAGTGCGGGATAGGCGCACGGGAACTGCTTCTTCCGACTCAGAAAATGGCTCTCCTGTCTCAACATGAACTCTACTGTGAAAGCCCCACATAGGATTGTGATTGAATAAAGAGATGGAAGTATCTTGTCCCAATTGGTAAATAAAGGGCTTAATCACAGTTGAAGAACTAGGAGGAGGCAAATGATAGCCTAGAGGTGGTTTGTCTTGGAAAGCAATAAAAACAAAGCGCCTGCGAGTCTGAGGAGTGCCGTAGTAGCAGACTTTAAAGATATCATAGATAACTGTATAGCCCAGTTGTTCTAACTCCGTGGCAATTTTGGCCGCAAAAGGTTGGTTCGTACCGGGAAATTTCATCCGACCCAAATTAAGAACATTCTCCATTACTACTACTTTCGGTCTAGTAATGTTAGCGATGCGCAGTACTTGTTGATAAAGTAAATTTCTTCCATCGGATTCATCTCTTTTTCCTCCTAAAGAAAATCCTTGACAGGGAAAACCAGCTAGGAGAACATCTGGAGATTCAGAAACATTTGGTTCGTACTGGTGAATATCTCTTGGAGATACTTTCCATTGAGGACGGTTTTGCTTCAGAGTTTTGACGCACCAGGGATTTATTTCTACCGCTTCTAGAAGTCGAAAGCCTTGAGTTTCAAAACCTAAATCTAACCCTCCAGCTCCAGTAAAAAGACTGAGAAAGGAATAGTTTGGCTCGATAACTTGTTTATTCCCAGTCACTTTAATTAACTCCTTTAGTTTTGTGTTGCTGAATCAGAGAAACAGGAGAACTGTCAGAGTCTTTAACGCGGTAAGCAATAAAAGTATAAAGTTTATCTCGGTTGGGATTGTCTATGAATTGGGAACTTAAAACATGATTAGTTAAATCAAATGTATAGCTTGTTAATATGCGATCGCTTTCAACTCGCTCCAGTTCGCCAACACTTTTCAATCTGTCATCTACTACTTTCATTGTACTAGGTAAAATCAAGGTTTGCTTTCCTGCAGTTCCTTGTCAGGACTTACGCAAAATTTGGTCTAAGACAGGATAGTGTGGTGCGTTACGAACGCACCCTACTGCCAAAAACATAGAAAATATTGCGATCGCCGCAAGAAACAAACAACCAACAACCAATAACAAATAACAAACAACCAACAACCAACAACCAATAACCAACATTCAATCAGCATTGGGCCAAAGAAGACGTAGGGAAATCAAAATAAAGCCCATGGCCGCTATTACTTTCAACAACCGCTCGGGTAAAAACTGCCCTACTCCCCCTCCTGCAATTGCCCCCAAAAAACTAGCAATAATCAAGGCTGTAACCGTGCCTAAAAATACAGCCCGAGGAGATCCAGAACTACCACTCAGGGCGATCGCTGCCAGTTGACTCTTATCTCCAATCTCTGCCATAAACACAGTCACAAAGCTAAGTCCGAAAAGTTGCCAATCCATCTTCATCCCCCAATAACATCTGCTAACAACAACCCAGCAATTACCAACAGTAAAATGGCCACCCCTATATCCAGGGTTTTGGGCGATAACCGGGAACTCATCCAGTAACCCACCAAAACTCCTAACAAACTAGTGACAATCAAAGCTACTGCTGCGCCAGCAAACACAATCCAAGGAGACTGAGATTCTGCGCTAATCAACAGGGTTGCCACTTGGGTTTTGTCCCCTATTTCCACCAGCAATATGGTTAGGAAAGTAGAGCGGAAAACACTCCAAAAGGGATTATCTGGCTTTTTCTCTGGCTTATTAGCAGAAATT
>JH610968.1 GCA_000252485.1 Prochloron didemni P4-Papua_New_Guinea
TTTTGAATTTTGAATTTTGCATTGCCCGTAGCGCTATAGCCGCAATAACTGCCCACCCTCAAATCCAGACTTGGACAGGAAAACCCCTACAACAGGTCCCTACTATAACGACTCATTTCTCTGCTATCCTTACCATAGACTGCCTCAATCTGTTGGGAACAGCAGTCTATGGCAAATGCCTCAAACTCTTGCTTAGAAATCCCGTACATTCTCTCGAAGATATCCGGTTGGACCCGACAAAACCTCGGTCTTTCCTCGTAAATCCTGCCTTCTCGCCTAGTGCGAGCGAAATTCACGCACCATCCTCCTTCCCCTACCATGCTCAAGTATAATTCTAATTCCGAGTCCGATAAATAATCTGCCAATTCCGGCCTCTCTGCTGGATCGAGATGACAGCAAGCTCCGCAATAGGAAACGCAACGCCAAGTTTTCACCATCTCCAACCCTCCTACAATAAAACTTGATCAAGTTTTTTATATTTGCTCAAAAATAGTGTATAGTTACCAGGTATGATAGATAACAAGTTTTTTTTGCTTGCAAATTCTTAAAAAAAAGATAAAATCGGGAGGCAACATGGGTTTAGACTGGGAAGTAATTTTTCAATTAACCTTCGTGACTTTAATTCTCGTTTCCGGTCCAGTAGTGATTTTCTTACTGGCATTTCGCGGTGGCGAGTTGTAAAAAAAAACAACAACTATTTTTTAGGATTTGAGTCACATTGAACCGGGTGTGGTCAACAGTAGTTGTTTTTGGCTGAATATGTAGAAAGTCAAATATGTAGAAAGTCAATCGTGGGGTAGCCCTGGGGGCTGCCGCAACTATTGAGAATATAAAATTCAACTGTTTTTGACCACACCCCATTGAACCCTCCTGCTTCCAGGGGGGTGTTTTTGCATTGCTTTGAAACGCCGATCTATAGCAATGAGCAATGAACAATGAACAATGAACAATGAACAATTAACAATGAACAATTAACAATGAACAATTAAGAGGTTGATTAGTTGTTGGTTGTTTTTTTGTTCTATGTAAGGGGGTGCGATCGCTGACAGGCATGGGCCTGAAGCGCCTTTGGGCGAAACTAGATCATCTCTTCATAATCCATCCCTCTCTTTACAGAATGTAATATATATTTCATCACAAACCTGTTGATTTTCTAAATTTCATGATACGCTTATATAACGAAGCTGAAAGAAAAAATTAGGAAAAATAATGAACGGTAATAATCCAGAAAACTCCATCCCTCTTATAACTACAGCAGAACCTTCCAACACCCCCCAACCAGATTTGGTAGTGAGTGATATCTCAGTTTCCTTAGAAGCCATTTCCGGAACTGCGATCCAAGCAGTTTGGACCATCACCAATCAAGGAGACGGACCAGCCTGGGGAAGTTTTGCTCAGGTCTATCTCTCAGAAGACCATCAGGTAGGAGAGGATATTTACTTGGGTCGGTTCTTCTTTAACAATACTATCTGGGCAGGGCAAGAGGTGACCCAACAGCAATCAATTTACTTGCCCATTGATTTAGAAGGAGACTATCGCCTCATTATCACCACCAACGTCAAGGATTATCTGTGGTGGGAAGAGAGCAATGAAGATAATAATACCACAGTAGATGATGGATTGGTTGCTATAACTATTCCCTCCCTAGATTTGGTGGTGAGCAACATTCAAGTAGATAGTACCGCTTTCTCCGGAACCGATCTGGAAATAGTTTGGACCGTTACCAATCAAGGAGAGGCTCCCACCACCGGGTATTGGTATGATCACGTCTATCTCTCAGAAGATGATCAGGTGGGAGAGGATACTTATTTAGGGAACTTTTACTTTGATGATACCATTGCTCCTGGAGAGTCAGTGACCAGACGACAATTCGTTTATTTGCCTGATGGTTGGGAGGGAGAAAGCTATTTGATTCTGGCCACGGATGCTGATAACAATATCTTTGAACATGAAAATGAAGATAATAACTTCGCGGTAGATGATAACCCTGTCACAGTAACTATTCCCTCCCTAGATTTGGTGGTGAGTGACATTCAAGTAGATAGCACCGCTTTCTCAGGTTCCGACATTAAAGTAGTTTGGACTGTTACCAATCAAGGAGAGGCTCCCATCACCGGGCCTTGGTATGATCACGTCTATCTCTCAGAAGACGATCAGGTGGGAGAGGATACTTATTTAGGGAACTTTTACTTTAACGATACCATTGCTCCTGGAGAGTCAGTGACTCGACGGCAATCCGTTCGTTTGCCCCTGGATTGGGAGGGAGAAAGCTATTTTATTCTGGCCACGGATGCTGATAATTATATCTTGGAACCAGAAAATGAAGACAATAACGTTGCAGTGGATGATAACCCTGTCACAGTAACTATTCCCCTCCTACCAGATTTGGTGGTCAATGACATTCAAGTAGACAGCACCGCTTTCTCCGGTTCAGACATTGAAGTAGTTTGGACCGTTACCAATCAAGGAGATGCTCCTACCTCCGGGTATTGGAGAGATAACATCTATCTCTCAGAAGATGATCGGGTGGGAGAGGATATTTACTTGGCTGGGTTTTACTTTAACGATACCATTGCCCCCGGGGAGTCGGTGACTCGACGGCAATCCCTTCGTTTGCCCAATGGTTGGGAGGGAGAAAGCTATTTTATTGTCACCACCGATAGTAACAATTCTCTCTTCGAGCATGAGAATGAAGATAATAACACTGCGGTGGATGATAACCCTGTCACAGTAACTATTCCCCTCCTACCAGATTTGGTGGTCAATGACATTCAAGTGGATGCTACTGCTTTCTCGGGAACCGATCTGGAAATAGTTTGGACCGTTACCAATCAAGGAGATGCTCCTACTACCGGGTATTGGTATGATCGCGTCTATCTCTCAGAAGACCATCAGGTGGGAGAGGATACTTATTTAGGGAACTTTTACTTTAACGATACCATTGCTCCCGGGGAGTCAGTGACGAGGCGGCAATCCGTTCGTTTGCCCCTGGATTGGGAGGGGGAAAGCTACTTGATTGTCACCACCGATAATGATAATTCTCTCTTCGAGCATGAGAACGAAGACAACAACACCACAGTAGATGACAACTCCGTCACTGTAACTACTCCCCCCCTACCAGATTTGGTAGTGAGCGATATTCAAGTGGATGAGACTGCTTTTTCCGGTTCCAATATTCAAGTAGTTTGGACCGTTACCAATCAAGGAGATGGCACCCACTCCTGGAGGAATTTAAGAGATGCCGTCTATATCTCCCACGATCAGCAAGTGGGAGACGATTATTTTGCCGGTTCTGTTTACTCCTATGACATTATTCCTGCTGGGGAGTCAGAAACCCGAGACATTTCCATTAGTTTACCAGATGGTTGGGAAGGAGACTACTACGTTATTGTCACTACCGACATGGACAAGCGACTTCGGGAAGGAACAGAATCAAATAACACCACCGTGGATGACAACCCTGTCACAGTAACTATTCCCCCCCTACCAGATTTGGTGGTAAGTGACATTCAAGTGGATCTTACCGCTTTCTCCGGTTCCGATATTGAAGTAGTTTGGACCGTTACCAATCAAGGAGATGCTCCTACCACTTGGCGTTGGTATGATCGCGTCTATCTCTCAGAAGACGATCGGGTGGGAGCCGATACTTCTTTGGGTAGCTTTGACTTTACCGATACTCTTGCTGCGGGGGAGTCAGTCACTCGACGGGAATCCGTTAGTTTGCCCGATGGTTGGCAGGGAGAAAGCTACTTTATTGTCACTACGGATACTTTTAATTCTCTGTTTGAACACAGTAACGATAGTAACAATACCACCGTAGACGACCAATCTATCACTGTGAGTATCCCTCCCCTACCAGATTTGGTGGTCAGTAACATTGAATTAGACAGTATGGTTTTCTCAGGAGATGATTTTGATTTTGAAGTAGTTTGGACTATCACCAATCAAGGGGATGCTCCCACCACCGGGCCTTGGTATGATCGCGTCTATCTCTCAGAAGACGATCGGGTGGGAGCCGATACTTCTTTGGATCGCTTTTACTTTTACGATACCATTGCTCCTGGAGAGTCAGTGACTCGACGGGAATCCATTAGTTTGCCCAATGGTTGGGAAGGAGAATACTACGTTATCGTCGGAACCGATACCTACAATAAGGTGTTTGAACATGACAATGAAGATAACAATCTTACTGTAGCTGACCAGTTATTAACTGTGAGTATCCCTCCCACACCAGATTTAGTAGTCAGTGACATTCAAGTTCCTACTACCGCTTTCTCCGGGACTGACATTGAAGTGGTTTGGACTATCACCAATCAAGGAGATGGTCCCACCACCGGCACTTGGTCCGATAAGCTCTATCTCTCCGAGGATGGAGCGAGAACCGATTATTTTATCGATTCTTTTTACTTTAACGGTACTCTGGCAGCGGGAGAGTCCTTGACCCGAAGGGAATCCGTTAGTTTGGACAATGATTGGGAAGGAGACTACTACCTGGTCGTGGATACCGATGCCTACAATCACCAGTTTGAACATGACCAAGAAGATAACAATACTACTGTAGACCATGAGTTACTGACCATTACCCTTCCCCCGCGATCAGACTTAGTGGTCAGCGAGATTACCGTTCCCTTAGAAACCTTCTCGAACCAGGATCTGGAAATAGTTTGGACCGTCACCAACCAAGGAGATGAAGAAGCCACCGGCACTTGGAACGACCTAGTTTATCTCTCCCCAGACGATCGGGTAGGAGACGACCAACTCTACGGTTCCTTCTCCTTTACCGGAACTATTGCCCC
>JH610969.1 GCA_000252485.1 Prochloron didemni P4-Papua_New_Guinea
AAACAACCAACAACAAACAACAAATAACCAACAACCAAAAACAAATAACAAACTAGGCAGCCCAGAGGGCTACCCCACGATTGAAAAATACATATTCAGCATATCCAAACAACCAACAACCAATAACAAATAACTTTCCAGGCTCCCCCCTTTTGAAGGGGGGCTGGGGGGGATCCAACGTATAACTGGATTGTGTATCCTCTGTTACAAAAGTCAAAGACTTAACCAATCAAGTCTTTGACTGGTAAGGCTTTCAGCTATTGTTAAGAAATATTTTTTCGAGGGGGTCATAATAGTTGACAGTTGACAGTTGACAGTTATCTCTCTAGAATGATAAAATGAGTAAAAATTCTCTTGTTTGAGAGCAACATTCATAAAACGGTTAACTATCAACTATCCACTATCAACTATCCACTATTGTGAATTTTTTTTTACAAATAATCCTTTTATAGCAATGAGTAATGAACAATTAAGAGGTTGATAAGAACAATGAGCATGCACGCTTTATAAAAAAGTGATACAGCCGATGCAGTATTTTTGTATAAAAAATGTAGCGTTTAACGACACCAGCGCGTAGCGCTATATTCTCTAAAGTCTCCCTTTGATAAAGGGGATGTATTCTGAAAGTCCCCCTTTGATAAGGGGGATTTAGGGGGATAGTGGGTTAAAAACCGGGAATAGGCCCAAAATTTTGGT
>JH610970.1 GCA_000252485.1 Prochloron didemni P4-Papua_New_Guinea
TTTCTTCAACTTGGAAAAGAAGAAGCAACTCTGTGTTGGATTAACAACCTGCTGCGGGTGCGATTTGGAGAAATAAATAAAGAACTTATAGCAATAGTAGAAAAAATCGCTTCTCTTCCTCCTGAAGAAATCGCCCCCCTCCTCTTACAATGCTCTCGCTCCGAATTATTGGCACGGTTTCAGATTGAAGAAGAGGAAAAATAAGCGATGGCAGCGTGACGGATTTTATGATTTTATTTTGGTTGTGTCCATTCTTCTGAAAGGAGTAATGGGCATATAGAGAATTGGCCATGAGAAGCCTCAGAGATTGTGATTTAAATCACAACTTACTTATTGTTTATTGTTTATTGTTTATTGTTTATTGTAATAAGAGAGAGTCGGAACGTAAGCCGGGTTCTGTTCTCTCCATCGTTGCCGATGGAGAGGGCAGTTATCTATCTGGGACATTTGTTACCAAACGCCTCAAGCGGTACACTAAATGCGGAACTGGGAAAAGACCAACCGTAGTTCCTACGACCTTGCACCCAACCGGGGTTTACCGAACCAGCACCTCTCGATACTGCTGGTGCGCTCTTACCGCACCTTTGCACCCTTACCTGATTACAGATTCTCTGCACCATCGGCGGTATTTTTCTGTGGCACTATCCTCGCGATCGCTCGCACTGGGAGTTACCCAGCAAGTTTGGTCTTTCGGGAGCCCGGACTTTCCTCAAACTGACAGAAATGCCAATTTGCAACCGCCTCGCCTACTCTCTCCTCTATCTAGTTTAAGTTAATTTACCATTTTAAGCAAAATAATCTTTGACAATACTCACAATTCTTTCAGCAGCCAAACCGTCACCAAAAGGATTAATGGCATTTGCCATTTCCTCATAAGCGGCAGAATCAGTTAATAAATTACTGGCTTCCTGAAATATTATCTCAGAATTGGTTCCTACTAACTTAGCAGTTCCCGCTTCAATGGCTTCCGGTCTTTCTGTAGTTTCTCGCAGCACTAACACCGGTTTTCCCAAACTAGGAGCTTCTTCTTGCAATCCTCCAGAATCAGTCAGGAGTAAATAACAATCTCGAATCGCCCCCACTAACTCTATATAATCCAGCGGTTCCACTAAGAAACAGCGATCGCCATCTCCTAAAGCAGCTTGAATGGGTTCCCTAACCATAGGATTGGGATGTAGGGGCAATAGTAAAGCAGTATGGGGAAATCGGTCCAAAATAAGGCGAAATCCCTTGAGAATATCTTCTAGAGGCTGGCCCCAGTTTTCCCGTCGATGAACTGTTGCCAGGAGAACGCGGTATTTTGACCAATCTAAACCAGGAACGGAACAGTGAGGATTTTTAGCAGCTACTGCCAGCAAAGCATCGATGACTGTATTGCCAGTATGATGTATTGCTCCAGTGACTCCAGAACGGTTCAAATGCTCCACAGCCTTAGTTGTGGGGGCAAAGTGAAGTTGAGCCAGTTGGCTAATCAGGCGGCGATTGGCTTCTTCGGGATAGGGATTGAAGAGATTATCCGTGCGCAAACCTGCTTCTACGTGACCGATGGGAATTTTCTGATAAAATGCAGCCAACGCTCCCCCAAAGGCTGTGGTGGTATCTCCCTGAACTATTACTAACTGGGGTTGAATTTCCGTAAATACTTGTTCCAGTCCCCGCAAACTGCGACAAGTAATATCCGTCAGAGTTTGCTTTGGCTGCATGATGTCTAAATCGCGATCGCCTGTTAACTCAAATAACTGCATTACTCTATGGACCATTTCTCGATGTTGTCCCGTTAGAACTACATGAGTTATAAAATTAGAGTCGCGACGAAATTGGCTAATTACGGTCGCTAGTTTAATTGCTTCCGGACGAGTTCCTAAAGTGATACAAATTTTTATTGGCGATACCATAATAGTTGATAGTTGATAGTTGATGGAAAACGCTACCATAGACTCTTGAGAAACTGAATAGCAAAAGCAAAAGCAATGTCAGAACCTACCATTTATCATGCCGTAGCGCCACAATCTTTACCCAAAAGACCGCCACCGCCACCCCTACCACCACCACCAGAAGCGCCTTCTACTGCCCGAAAACCTGCTTCTGGCCGTTCTCCCGGTCAACCATCTTTGGAAGAAATTGTCAAGATGGCTTTCGATGAAGGATATTCGGACGTTCACTTGGGTGTGGGGGAACCACCAAGGGTGCGCGATCGCGGTGAGATGATCTCCACAGATTATCCTGTCACCGACTACAATACTTTCATGAGCTGGCTGACTGAAATCATCACTAACGATCAAATCCAGGAATTTAAAAAGAACTTAGAATTTGATGGTGCAACTCAGTACAATTTTGCCAGGGTGCGGATTAATATTTTTGATTCTCTCATGGGACATGGCATGGTGCTGCGTTTGATTCCCCTGAAAATCTTGACTATCGATCAACTTCAACTGCCGACCACATTTAAAGATGTTTCCGATGCTCACAAAGGTTTGATTTTGGTCACCGGTCCTACGGGTTCTGGTAAGTCCACTACTATGGCAGCAATGGTGGATTATATCAATAAAGAACATGCCAAAAATATTATCACCATTGAAGACCCCATTGAATTCGTACACAAAAGCCGCAGATCTCTAATTAAACAGCGGGAAGTGGGAATCAATACTTTGAAGTTTGATAATGCTTTGAAAGCAGCTTTGCGGGAAGATCCGGATTTGATCCTGGTGGGGGAAATGCGCGATCGCGAAACGGTCAATACCGCCTTAAAAGCTGCTCAAACTGGTCACTTGGTGATGGGAACTCTCCACACTAATAGTGCGGTGAAAACCCTAGAGAGGGTTCTCAGTCTTTACGACGCTGAAGAACAAGCAACAATGCGAGTTGCTATGGCGGAATCCCTGGTGGCGATTATTTCTCAGGGATTGTGTCGCACTACCGATGGCAAGCGAGCTGCTTATCACGATATCTTAATTAATACGGAAACGGTGAAAGATTACATTCGGGATGGTAAAAACGATGAAATTACCGCTCTGATGATGGAAGGGGAATATGACGGCATGACGGTGATGAACAAATCTCTGTTGAATCTTTATGAAGAAGGCCGAATCACAGAAGAGACAGCTTTAGAACAGTCTTCTAGCCCCCATGAAATGGCTCAGATGCTTCGCGGTATATTCTAATCCAATTTCCAGTATAGCACTACGCATTTAGGTTAGGACATTAATAAAGCCTGAAACCTAGTCATAGCCAGTTTTTGAATTTTGAATTTTGAATTTTGAATTGCCCGTAGCGCTATACCATCTCTAATCCAATCCCTAATCCCCTCATCTATGTCCCAGTTATTTAAAGGCATTGCCCTTTTTACCCCAGGAGGGGATTTCTTTTATTGTATCGACCCCAGTAAACAAGGCCGATGGCATCTTCATTTATGTGTTCGTTTGCAAGAAATCTTGAATTTGTCGGAACCTCCTCATTTTTTAATTCCCGGTTACACCGCTACCATTGACCGATGGCTGGATTCCAATACAGGAGAGCTGAAAACTGCGGCCGAGGCTTATCCAGCAGTAAAACGCTATCAACCATTGCTCAATGCAGCATTCGGTACTGAGGAATTGGTCTGGCAAACTGTTCCCTGGGAGGATAGCACCTGCAACCCTATTCTCCTGGAAACTTATCGAGAGCAGTTTCCCCAACTTTGGCAAGACCACGACTTGGTTGTTCGGATAGAATCCGCAGAAAAATTGGATAGTTGGAAAAAACCCCCAGCACCTTCCTTTGAGTCTATCTTGCAACCAGAGAATACCACCGGTTACGTGCTGCGTTTATTTATTTCCGGCAATAATATGGGGACGGAACAGACTTTGAAAGTCTTACATCAAATGTTAGAGGAAGGTTTAGGAAATTCTTATACTCTCAAAATAATCGATATTCTCAAATACCCAGAAGAAGCGGAAATAAACCAAGTTTCTGCTACCCCTACTCTACTTCGGGTTTCTCCTGCACCAGTGCGACGGATTGTGGGAGAATTGTCTGATTGGACGAGGGTTTTACAAATACTCACTTCTTCTTAAGAATCAACAAGGTAGATAATTATGAATATGCTGGTAATAGGGGCGATCGCCTATGGAATTTTGGCTTTAGTAGGTGGAGTGATGGGATATGCCAAAGCAAAAAGCAAGCCATCTCTTATTTCCGGTATTATCAGTAGCTTGTTGCTTTTTATTGCAGCTGCGATCGCATTACAAGGAATAACTATAGGACCAATTATTGCTCGCACTGTCACAGGAGGATTGATAGTTGTTTTTGCCATTCGACTGATTAAAACAGGCAAATTTATGCCAGCGGGTTTGATGTTGGCAGCGGGAGTTTGTGCTTTAATCGTGATGCTATAGCAATGAACAATGAACAATTAACAATTAACAATTAACAATTAAGAGTTCGTGCAGAAAAATGTGGCGTGTAACGACACCAGCGCGAAGCGCTATATTTTAACTTATCGTAGGGTGGGCATTGCCCAGCATTACTATATAACTATTCAATCAAATTTAATAAAAAAGAATGAAAGATACCACAGTTATAAACATTTGTAGGTTGGGTTGAGGTAACGAAACCCAACACCAAAACTTTTGGCTTTTTCTTCTCCCCCCTTTTGAAGGGGGGCTGGGGGGGATCGAACTGTAAAGCATATAGAAAAAATTTATAAATCTGATTTAATATTATTTTGTTTATTTTACAATAAACCATCGCCTTCAAACAATTTCAAGAGAAATGCTTTTAATTCTGACAGACTTTCAGAATCCAAGTCAAAGTATCCTTTTTGCGCGGCAACACCAACACTAGAAACAGATTGATACATTCCAGCTAGGAATGAATACATTAATGCTTTTGTTTTGTTCTTAGGAAAATATTGTTTTCCTTCTTGTTTGGATTCTCCATTTTCCAGTATAGCCAAATTCTCCTCCAAACAGGAGATATACTTTTCAGCACATTGCAGTACTGGATGGTTTGGTACTGTCTTCAAGCAAAGATTTTCCAACATCCCATCTTCTGCATTTCCTGGCATAATGAATATACCAACTTTCATTTTATTTGTCAAGGTTATTTCACCATGGTTTTTCGGTACGGGCTGGCGATACTTTTTCAAGAGGTTTTGGACACTTTCTAAAGCAGATTTTGAATCTAGATCCGCATCCCTGATAATACCATAGGATTTAACTTGTGAGAAACCCGGTGCATTGAGTAAAGTAGGCAATTCAACTTTAAATTTATCTTTTCCTCCTACCGCTATAATTTGAATATCTTCAATACCAGTATGTTTGAGAAAAGCTGTAAAAAAATTGACTTCATCACGTCCTTCCACCAACAATAGCTTTTCTGTATCTATATTTGTTGCCACTAACGAACCTCCCAATCTCTTTCTAAAGCGGCAGAAAGCATTTCCATACTGTAAATTTTAGGAACTATCTCATCTTCTTCAAGATCCAGTCGCAAATAAGATATTTGGTCTGGATTTTTTATTTTGCTTTCTCGAAGATGTTCCAAGATTTCATAACTGTGTGTAGTAATAAAAAATTGGCAATTATATTTATTGGACATTTCGTATAGGAGTTCCCACAGTTTCGCGTGTAAGGAATAATGAATTCCATTTTCAATTTCATCTATAAGTACAATTCCATTTTTTGTGGTTAGAATAGCCATAATTATAGATACTAGTTTAACTGTTCCCTCACCGAGGAACGACAATGGTATTTTTCTCCCAATACCAATATCTCCATAAATTAGCGTTCGATCGCCATGTGGGATTAATGACAAAGATTTTAAGCGCGGTTCAATTATATGGACCGAATCTATTAGTTCATCTACTTTACCCTCTATATCTATTTCTCCAAACCATTTTACTTGATCGTTAGGGTTAATTTTATTTCCTAATAAACATTTTACTCTTTTTTTTGAATTGTAAATTTTTTTTCTTCATCTATAACTACTTCATTTCCTTCAATAACTAAATGAAGTTTACCATTAAGTTTTTTGTCAACAAAATGCTCTAAATCTAGAGCTTCAGTGGGATAAAAAAAATCGATATTTGATTGAATTTGACTAGTATCTTCTATCAGTAGTTGTGGTTTTAGCGGTCGTTGAAAATTGTGATTATGTTTTGTTGTAAGTTTTTCAACTCGACTATCATCTTTTAACTCGATATCGATATTTTTTGATATGTCATAAGCATGAAATATCGGAGCCCATAAACCTAAAGGTGATACAGTTATTGGATTGAAACCACGTAAAAATAACTGTCTAATAGTAATCTCTGGATTTCCTCGATCATAGAAAAAGAAAACTGCTTCTAAGATGGTTGTTTTTCCCGTATTGTTTTTTCCCCCAATGATCGTAATGGGTGTTATCCCCTCAACCTCTAAAGATTTGAATTGCTTAAAATTTTTGATTGAAAAGGAATTTATCATTGTTAGACTTTTATATAGCGTTTCTTGAACTCACGAGGTAGGGTTATATACCGGCATCTTTCGTGTGTACCATTGAGTGAGAGCAACCGCTAGGTTGCTGTATAATTATCAACTATCCACTATCAACTGTCAACTACTGACCTCAACCCAACCTACGGTAAGTATTAATTCTCACTATGGTGTCTCTTAGTGATATTATAAACTTAATTTCCAAATCAATTAACAATTGGAATTGAAATCAGTCAAATCCCAGACCAGAAAAGACTTTACCCCCAGCGATCCCCGTAACAAAAATAACAAAAACCACAAAGAACAAGCCTGCAAGTAAACCCCGATGGTATTATCGATTTGCTTGAATACAATGATATAGGGCAATTAATTATGGCACAAGGATCCGTATCTCCAGCAGTCTTAATTATTCTAGATGGCTGGGGTTATCGCGAAAAAACTAAAGCTAATGCTATTGCTGTTGCAAACACGCCGGTGATGAATAGTCTCTGGGAAGTTTATCCGCGAACCCTCATTAAGGCTTCTGGGCAGGATGTGGGACTGCCAGATGGTCAAATGGGCAACTCGGAAGTGGGACATCTCAACATCGGTGCAGGCCGGGTGGTTCCCCAAGAATTAGTGCGCATCACCAATGCGGTGGAAGATAGGTCGATTCTGCGCAATCCGGCTCTGAGGGAAGTGTGCCACGACCTCCGTTCTTCTGGGGGCAAACTCCATTTAATCGGTCTTTCTTCCGAAGGAGGAGTTCACTCCCACCTCCTCCACTTATTTGGTTTGCTGGATGTGGCTAAGTCTCAAGGGGTGGAAGATGTGTGTATCCACGCTATTACGGACGGTCGGGATACCAAGCCCATGGAAGGGATTAACGCTCTGGCTAAGATAGAAGCATATAGTCAGAAAATTGGCTTGGGTCGCATCTGTACTATCAGCGGTCGCTATTACGCTATGGACCGCGATCGCCGTTGGGACCGAATCCGCCAAGCTTATGATATCCTCACTACAGATGGTTCCGGGGACGGACGCACTCCCACAGAAGTGTTGAAGGCTTTCTACGCTGAAGATATTACCGATGAATTTATTCCTCCCATCAGAATCGCTCCTGGAGCCATAGAATCCGGAGATGGGGTTATTTTTTATAATTTCCGCCCCGACAGGGCAAGACAGCTTTGCTATGCTTTAGTGAATAATGATTTTAACGGCTTTGAAAGAGAAAAAATTGAGCATCTGGGCTTCGTTACTTTTACTCAATACGATGCTAAACTGCCCGTTTCCGTAGCTTTTGAACCCCAAAGTCTCACTAACCTCTTGGGAGAGGTGATCGCCCAACGAGGTTTACTCCAGTTTCGCACGGCGGAAACAGAAAAATATCCCCACGTTACTTATTTCTTCAATGGTGGTTTAGAGCAACCTTTCCCTGGGGAAGAGCGGGAGTTGGTTTCCAGTCCGATGGTGAGTACCTATGATAAAGCCCCAACCATGTCAGCGCAGAAAGTTACCGATGTGGCTTGCAATGCTGTTGCTCAGGGTATATACTCTTTAATAGTGATAAATTACGCCAATCCCGATATGGTAGGTCATACCGGCAATATAGAAGCTACCGTAGAAGCAATTGAAACTGTAGATAACTGTTTAGGACAGTTGCTAGCTGAGATTAACAAGGTAGGGGGTACTGCTTTAATTACTGCAGACCACGGTAATGCGGAATACATGCGGGATGAAAAGGATAATCCCTGGACCGCTCACACTACCAATCCCGTTCCCTTTATCTTAGTAGAAGGGGAAGGAGCGAAAATTCCCGGACATGGTGCTAATGTAGAACTACGGGAAGATGGTCGGTTAGCAGATATTGCTCCCACAATTCTGCAAATCTTAAATTTACCTCAACCAGAGGAAATGACCGGAAGCTCTTTAATTAAATCTGCTGGTTATGACGTTAAAACCAGCCGCACTCCTTTGGGTATTTCCCTGTTTAGTGGATAGTGGGTAGTGTCAACTATCAACTGTCAACTATCAACTGTCAACTATCAACTGTTTTGTATGAAAATAGACGAACTAATTCAAATTGTTTGGGCGGTATCTGCCGTTCTCCTGGTAGTATTAGTATTGCTCCACAGTCCTAAAGGAGATGGGATTGGGGGTATTGGCGGACAAGCTCAGTTATTTACCAGCACTAAGAGCGCAGAGAAGACCCTCAACCGGGTTACTTGGACTTTGAGCATTGTTTTTATCAGCTTGACCATTATTTTGAGCGGTGGTTGGTTGGATTTATCTGGGAATAATGCTTCTGTGGACACCCCAGCCCCAGTTATCCAGAGTGAAGAGAGCCAAACTAATTAAACCTATTTCCCGGCGGCCTATTCTTCCCTTGGGATTGGTTGCTATTGTCATTGTTGCTTTGGTGGTTTGCTCTCCTCTGATGGGAAAATTAGCAGCACATGAACCCTTCGACTACCCTTCGACTTCCCTTCGACGACCCTCTGGGCGAGCGCTCAGGGCAAGCGCTCAGGGCAAGCCCCAACTGGGCATTCCCAGTCCCAAGGTTCATCCCCTACCTCTATCTTTAGCAAAATGGCAGCGGTCGGAAGGTATAGGGGACTACTTTTCTCAAGTTAAACCCACCGATGTGGGCTATTTAATTTGGTCTCAATTTCCAGTTCAAATATCTATTGAGCCATTTAATTTAGAGGAAGGGGAGGGGAGTAGGAAACGTTACGAGAGATGGAAAAAAGCCATTGTTGCTGCCATAGAAGAATGGGATGAATATTTGCCTTTAGAACAGGTAACAGGGGAAGGATTCGCGGATATTGTGATTAAATATGCCCAACCTCCTTGGAACCCCACTTTCAACCCAGAAACAGGGAAGTTTGACATACCGCGATCGCGTTCTGCAGAAACCAGTTACAAGTTCTATCTCAGCGAGGACAGTCCCCCCATCTTGCGCCATCGCATGAAGGTATTAATTAGTCCCGGTATGGCCTACGAAACTACCTTATCAGCTATTCGCCACGAACTAGGTCATGCTTTGGGTATTTGGGGTCACAGTCCCTTAGAGACCGACGCGCTCTATTTTTCCCAAGTGAGGGATCCTCTTCCAGTTTCTCAACGAGATGTGAATACTTTGAAGAAGGTTTATCAACAAGCAACTAGTTTGGGCTGGAAGTTGGAACCGAGGGAATAGGGAATGGGGAAGAAAAACATTAACTAAACATCATGAGGGAAAAGTTGTAAATATTCCTCAAGTCTTTTTTGAGATTTTTTTGGAAAAATTTTTGACAACTACTCTATCGATAGATTACCGAGTAAGTGTTTTTGCTTAGATATTTTGATAGCTACTATATCGATAGAGTAGAAAGTAAGCATTTTTACTTAGAGAAAAGTTGGCGAATGTACCAGATTATTTTTGGCAACATTTCCCATTATCAGGGAACAGCTCCAAATTTTTTTGTCAAGTCCTTTTTCATATTTTTCTGATCAACCTCTTAATTGTTAATTGTTAATTGTTAATTGTTAATTGTTCATTGGGAATTGCTATAGTTTTCCGAAAGGCGATCGCTCTTTTAACTCAAGATAGTTTTTTCTTGCCTCTTGCCTCTTGCCTATTTTTTAAATTGTTCCTTCAGCCATTGAATCAGTTGAGGTAACTTCAGCTTTAATGGCCCCATTTCATAATCTCCAACTTTCACCAGGTCCCCAAGCAAAGGTTCCTCATGGTTTTTACTGTCTTTCATAGAGTCTATGAGAACTTGAGGGGTAAACTGCTGACTTTGAATAAACTGTTGTTGTTGCTGGATGAGAAAATCTTTTTGTTGTATTGTTGCCGCTTGTTGTTGGATAGTTGCTGTTGCTAGAGTTAATTGGCTATTTAAATGGTGAATTTGAGATGTTAATCTCTGTAGTGCCAGGTTTGAATCTAAAGGATTTGCATAGGAACCAGCCAGGGGACTGCTGGGCAGATACAAATAAATTTTCAAAAGATTGGCTATTTTTGACAGTGCTTCTGCTTTATTTCGAGGCTCCACTAAAAATGTAACGTCTCCATCTTGTTCTTGAATACTGGAAATGGCTTCTATTCCCATATCTTCTAAAAACTCGGTGAAGTATAAGAGATACTGTTTGCAAGCAGTTTTTACTTCTGGGGGAAAATTAAATTTTTCAGCTATGGCTTCTGTAAAGGATTCCCTTTGGTATTTTTCAAGTACCTCAGTTTGGGCTGTGGTCAAGATGTTGATACATTTATCTATGTAGGTATTTAAAGGAGAGCCGTTACAGTTATATCCTTGAGCAAGTCTAAGAATTTGGCTCAAGTTATTGCCATCTAGGATTGGTCCGATCATCATTCTTAACTGTTGAATTCCATTTTTTAGTTCACTTTCATTGAGAGTTCTGCGAAGTTCATTCAAATGTTCTTTAAGAGTCCACGGATTTTTCCAGTTATCCATACGAATAGAAATGCAAAATAATATTATATATTTACCATCTTTCGATAATTTAGATAACTCCTCACCACTGAAATAAAAATATATAACATCTAGATTATCCCTATGTTGCTTTTGCTTTGGTATCTTGATTATTTCTATTTCATGTAAATAAGAACTTTCAAAATTATCATTGAAATTAAAATTAATTTCAAAATCTATACCAGTAGCATCCTTCATTAATTCCGTAGCTGTATGTGAAATTATTTTTTTGTATAATATTGGATTTTTTATCTTAATCCAATATGCTTTTCCAGAATCCTTATCCTCGTAAAGATAACCATCTTTTATATCGATGGACTGTCCATTAAATAAAAGTTCCCATTCTGAACTTTCGTTGAAATACTTGCCCTTGGAAAGAATTTTTCCTTCTTCACTCATGATTCGTTTCCATCGCCTTTTAAATTAAACAATAGCGTCAACTTAATTATATGGCCGCACCTTCTCCACCATATACAATATAACTTATTGCCCAAATAGTTGTCAAGACTTTTTATATCAAATCTGAAAATGGTTGCTACAGATACATTAGTGAATGATTTCAGCCCAGAAACCGGGTTTCTCCTATTATTTTAAGGATTAATGCTAAAATTTGGGAAAGAAACCCGGTTTCTCAACTATAATTTGTCTAGCCCCCTGTTTCCCGTTTTTTTTGGAAAAATTTTTGACAACACAGCTTGTTGTGTTGAGCTTGCCCTGAGCGTAGTCGAAGGGTTTCGTTGCCTCAACCCAACCTACAATCTATAGCAATGAACAATGAACAATGAACAATTAACAATTAAGAGGTTGAGCAGAAAAATGCCCCTTTCGCTTTGTACAAAGATGATGCAAAATGTAGTTTTTTTGTATAAATAAGTAGCATTTAACGATACCAGCGCGAAGCGCTATATATTAAAAGTCCCCCTTATTAAGGGGGATTTAGGGGGATAAAACTATATTTAGGGGTATAAAACTATTGTTAGATATGTAATAATAAAGATTGAGAGAGTTAAAAAACAATCTCAGTCACTGCCCGATCGCCTTCTTCCCCGGTCACCACTATTTGCTTATCTTCCAACGTACCCACTGCTTTAGAACCGGTCAAGGTTAACTCCGGTTCTGCTTGGGAATAGATGACATTGCCTTCCCCTTCTACTCTTTGAGTAGCTAGATTCCAAACTACTTCTTCGGCGTAAATCTTCCCTTTCTCCTTCTTACTTTCTCCTTCCACTCCACCGCTGAATCTGGCTATTTGTTGTTCCATTTGTACTTCGCCTCGATTGCCAGTTACAATAATTTCTTCTACTCGGTGAATTATTTGTAAAGGAAGATTAGATTTAACTATACGAGTCTTTAACTCCCACTTGACTGAGTGGCTGGCAACTTGTACTGGTGGCTCCAGGGATTTTAATTCAATATTCTGCTCCAAGAGAGCAATTTTCTGCTTGAGGTCTACGGAGCCTTTCTTGGCAGTGAGGCGATCGGTGATGGTTGTTTTGTCGTATCTATCTATTTGCAAAGGTTGATTGGCAATCACCATTTCTTCCGGTATTTGCCACCATAAATGGTCGCTTCTAATTTGCAAAGGAGGGTCCTTGGCAGTGGCTAAAATGTTACTTCTTAATTCTAACCTTTCTTCTTTGGTAAAATAATGCCCTTCTTTTGCCGTTACTTCTAAGTTGGGGTGGGTGGCTTTGAGGTTATCTTGCACTATGAGCAAATCTTTTTGGGGGAACCATTCTGCCTTGTCGGAATATACAGTTAAGTTATTGCGGCGATCGCTAGCCACAATATCTTCTTGCAGAATAATTTTTTCTCCATTATTCTCGATTATACCTTTTTTACCAGTGACTTGCAAAACTATTGCTTCATTCTCAAATAAATAACCAGTTAATGATTCTAGTTCGCCGGTTTTACGGTCTTCGCTGTAAACTATTTGTTTTGCTTCTATTTTCCAGATAGTTTGCCCTTGTTCGTTAGCTTGTTCTAAGCTGGTATTTTTGAAGATTGACCTAATTTCTGACCTATCCGACCTATTAGAGTTGCTGTTGTTATTTTTTGGTTGAGTGGGTTTTTGTCTGGCTTGACTGGAGTCTTTGCAACCAGTCATCAGAGATATATGGAAAATTAAAATTAATAAGAAAATCGAAAGATTAAACCTATAGGAATTTTTCTTGTTTGATTTCTTGTTTATTTTCTTGTTTGTTTTCTTTCTTGATAAAGAAACCGAGTTATTCTTGTTAAAGTTAGAACTCCAAGAAAGAATTTGCTTTAACCAACTCAGTTTCTGTTTTAGTCTTGTTTTTGTTAATGCTCCTGGGAAGCTCATTGGCAAGGGTTATCTTATAGAGTGATTATTCCTGCTCTAAAACACCGACGCTAGAAAAGCTGCGGTAGGGCACATTATTGTGCTTGGTAGTTTTTTGAATATCTTCTTTGATTTGATCCAAGTCGATATAGTGATCAGCTACATTGATTAAACTGTCGCTGGTCATGGAGCGCAAGCTCACTACTTCTACTCTAGCACCTCTATAGCTGATAGAATCTACCGCATAAGCTAGATCCCCATCCCCACTCACCAATACCGCCGTATCGTAAGCTCCCACTAAGGCCATCATATCTACAGAAATTTCTACGTCTAAATTGGCTTTTTTCGAGCCATCTGGGAGCTGAACTAAGTCTTTGGCAATGACTCGATAGCCATTGCGACGCATCCAGAGTAAAAACCCCTGTTGCTTTTCGTTGGTGCGATCTACTCCCGTATAAAAAAAGGACCGCAGCAATCTGGACCCTGCAGTTAAGCGGTGGAGTAATTTGCTGTAATCTATTTCGATTCCTAGCTGCAATGCAGCATAGAAAAGATTGGAGCCATCGATGAAGATGGCGATCCTACCTCGATTCTCTAGCACCTGTTCCGGAGTAAAAACCGGATCGCTGCTTAAATTTTCCCACATTTTTATTATGGCCTCTGTTTTTATTAAAAAATCTCTTGCCTTATTTCTAGCTCATTTTCGTCTTTTTGGCCTTGATTTTCATTCATTTTTTAGATTTATTCTGCGGGTAGTTCTAGTCTGGCAAAAACTGGTTTTGCCTTAGTTAAATTTTGATTGGCTGGGATCGCCCCCCACTGAGAATGCTGCTTATATAAGTTAAATTTATTAACCGTATTTTGATTGTTAAAGTCTAGATCAAATCCCAGTTGGCCATAAATGTCACTGCTGAGATTGGGAATAATGGGGGCCAAGAGATAAGCTGATAGTCTAACGGATTCTAAGGCAGAATACAACACTAGCTCTACTTCTTGTTGTTGGCCTTGCTTAAAGGCTTTCCAGGGGGCGCTATCATCAATGAATTTATTGTTAGCTCTCAGCAGTTTTAAGATTTCCTCGCAAGCCAGATGAAACTGCAAATTTTCATAGGCAGCAGCCACGCGATCGCCTAATTTTTCCCCAATTTTTTTTAAAGGATTTGCTGAGGGAATATCCTCCGCTGTGAGCTGAGGTAAATTTCCTTGACAATATTTTTTCAACATGCCCAAACTGCGGTTGAGCAAGTTGCCCAAATCATTAGCTAAATCTGCATTAAGAATATTGATAAATCTGGTTTCGTTAAAATCTCCATCCCGGCCAAATTCGGTTTCTTTCAGGAAATAATAGCGCACCGCATCCGCTCCGTACCGTTCTACTAAGTCAAAAGGATCCAAGGTATTGCCCAAACTTTTACCCATTTTTTGTCCGTCTTTGGTGAGGAAACCGTGGCCAAATACTTTTTCTGGCAAAGGTAATTCTGCGGACAGGAGCATAGCCGGCCAGTATACTGCATGGAAGCGCAAAATATCTTTGCCGATTAAATGCAGATTAATGGGCCACCATTTTCCCAGGGCATTGTCTAAGGTGGGTTCTGCAGATTCCTCTAGTAAGGCAGTGACGTAACCCAGAAGAGCGTCAAACCAGACGTAAATGGTGTGTTTGGGGTCCGGTGGCACGGGAAAGCCCCATTCCACGTTTACTCTGGAGATGGAAAAGTCTTGCAGTCCTTGCTTGACAAAGTTTAAAACTTCGTTGCGGCGACTTTCTGGTTGAATGAAATCCGGTCTTTCTTCGTAGAGAGTTTCTAGTTGCTGTTGGTATTTGGAGAGACGGAAGAAATAGTTATCTTCGTCCTTCCATTCTGCTTTCAGGTTAGTGTGGATGGGACAACTGCCATCTTCCAGTAATTCTCGCTTCTCTTTAAATTCTTCACAAGCGACACAATACCAGCCTTGTTGTCGATCTAAATAAATATCTCCTTTCTCCCAAACTCGGGCAAAGAATTCTTTAACTATGGCCTCGTGAGGTTTAGCGGTGGTGCGACTGAAGCGATCGTATTGAATCTCCAGTTTATCCCAGAGTGCTTGGAAACTAGCCACTATTTCATCACAGTGGCTTTGAGGTTCTCGTCCTTTTGCTGCTGCGGTGCGCTGAATTTTTAGCCCGTGTTCGTCGGTTCCCGTAATCAATAAGACTTCCTGTCCTTGCAGGCGTTTGAACCGAGCCAGCACGTCGGCCACCATGGTGGTATAGGCGCTACCGATGTGGGGAATAGCGTTGACGTAGTATAGGGGGGTTGTTAAAGCAAATTTTTGACTGGGGTAATCTTTCATTTAAGTGTAAATAGCCCTATTTTCTCGGTTTTTATGGCTTTTTTGCTTTTATTATAACTGGTTATTTTTGTCTATTTTTTGGCAATTGTTAATTAATCTTAAATTTTGTGTTGTAAAGTAGAATTTTGTTTTGTTTTTAGATTTGGGCGATCCTGAAGGGATCTGCGAAGAGTGGGCCTTGCTAAGATTTGTGGCAGAATCTGACCGTCTGTGGCCTGTGGTACGTTGAGCTTCTGGAAACGCACCAGACCAATTTATAGCGCTACGCGCAATTCAAAATTCAAAATTCAAAATTCAAAAAGATGGCTATGACTAGGTTTCAGGCTTTATTAATGTCCTAACCTAAATGCGTAGTGCTATATTAATTAAATAAACCCATATATAGGGCTGTTATATTCAACTATCAACTCTGTTATTAATTCAACTTTCACCTTGTTTTTCTTATCAACCTCTTAATTGCTCATTGTTAATTGCTCATTGTTAATTGTTAATTGTTCATTTGCTATGGTGGGCGATGCCCACCCTACAACTTGATTTTGGTCCCAGGGGGATAGAAACTATTTGTAGCAAACCTAAACCTATTTGATATTAATTAAACTTGTACCTTTTCAAGAAACAGCTATGGTGGGCGATGCCCACCCTACAACTCATTGTTAATTGCTCATTGCTCATTGTTAATTGTTAATTGTTCATTTGCTATGGTGGGCGATGCCCACCCTACAACTATCCACTATCCACTATCAACTATCAACTATCAACTATTTTCTTCTAGCCAAATTGCCAAACCTGACATAGATTGAAACTCCAGTAAAGCTTCGGCCAAATCTTCTAATTGCAAGGAAGATAACTGACCGAGTAATTTAGATAATTCTGGGGAGATGGTCCCAAACTTATGAGTTAATTGTCTGATTATTAATTCCAATTTCCCTTGTCTCAAACCTTGTTCCAAGCCTAACTTTAATCCTTGGTTGAGACCTTTGTCTTCTCCTTGTTGGAGAATATCTCGGTAGGTGAAAGATTCCTGCATCAATTTCTCCCGCAGTATTTGCTTAATTACAGCTTCTTCAAATGCTAGTCCTGCTATTATATAGGTATAAGCAGTTAATTCTCTTTGCTCTTGAATATCTTTAAGGCTATCAATTTGCATCGCAACTTGTTCTAATAAGGTTCTCGGATTTTCACTGCGAGTTAGGGGTGCGAGACACCAAAGTCCGGGATTAGCCAAAAAGGGAATAGAATTTTCTTGCCACAAGGGAATGATTCTATAGCTAAAGCTGAGGTTATCTTTTTCATATTGATTTACCAATAATGTCTCAGAACCAGTATTCTTGAAGCAAACAACAATTTGTTCAATGGTTGCTTGGGGATATTTTTCTTGTAGCTTTAACCAAGATTCCAGCATTTTTAAAGGTAAAGACTGGCCTGGCTCTGGCTGAAGGATAAATTCTAAATGAATAATTTTAGCTTCAATTTGCAGTAAGATTAAATCCTCCGTTGGGATAACTTCTACATTTACTACTTCTGGAGTGAACAACCAACGAGCAAAATCAAGGGGATATTTTCCGACAAGATAGGCGCAAATATTATAAGTCATTGGGCAATATAAAGCAAGTTGATAATTGTAAGGTAGCACAGCGGTGCTACCCTCCTACAGTACCCTGCATCAATCGGGATTATCTCATCAAGAAAAGAAAAGAATGAAGATGAGATAAAAGATAGCCATTTTGAGCAGCACCCTGATGGTTTGAAAACAACCTACACTAAAGAGAAAGGTTGGATATCCCCCAGTTAAATCTAACTTCAACCCTTTCACCAACAGAGAAATAATCCAAAAAGCAATTAACCTCACTAGCATTGAGAAAATTACTAAAATGCGTAAGGGTGGCAGAGAACCAAAAATTATTGAGATTATTGTTTCAAAGGTTCCCCAAATTGCTGCAACTGTCCCAAGGGTTTTCAAAGAGTTGACTCCAATGCCAATCCACCCAACCATAGAGACGAGATAGAGGGCGATCGCGCTACAACCCACGTCTATAACAAAGGAGATGGAAACCCCTAAATTGCCTAATTTTTCAATGATAGCGACACCGTTGAGAATCTTCCATGTTTCAGATGTTTCCTCGGCTAACTCCTCTTTATTTTGATAAGGTTCTTCCGGCCAGTTTTTCGGGATTGTATCCATCGCCACTAATGTAGGATCGCGATCGCGATCGCTATTCTGCATAATGCAAGCAACTCTAACTTCTGCTTCCGGTTCTCTTGGGAATCTCAGTTGCAAATCGGTGACGTAAATCCCTGGCAAAACCTCTTGTGAAGAGTTTACTTCGCTGTTAAAGAACCCCCATAACAGTGCTGCTGGTAACAGGTCGCTAGCTGACTTGCATTCAGAAATCGCTTCTTCTTTTCCATCTGAATCGAAGGGTAGGGAAGTATTAGCAGTATTGCGCAGAGATTCTTCTCCTCCTACTATGTCAATGGCTAGTTGACAATAGCTTTGGGAGGGAGAATCCTGGCAAAGAGCAGCAACTTTAGCAACTTTCGGTGTTTGGAATACTGGGAAGACGCTAATGGTTACCACAGTCAAGATAGCCAAAACAACTACTATTGCAGCGATGGGCAACCACTTGGGTTGGGCTGCTCTTTTCTTTCGACCTTTGGGTCTAGTTCTGGGAGTAGGTTCGCCGGAAGTAGAATAACTGGGAGCAACTCTATTGACTGGTTTCTCTAAGTTGCTTGTCTCTTCTTGCTGAGGAAGAGAGGGGGGATTGGGTTCTGAAGCAGGACTTTCTGGTTCTGGTGCAGGTGGTTCCAAAACAGCTGTGAGTTCGGAAATAGTCCCTTCTAGGTTGTTGCAATAACGACTGAACCAAATAGATGCTTTGCGAGATTGTTCCGGGTTGAATCCTGCTATTTCCTCCAACCATTGGTTTACTTCTGAGGAGAAGTTATTGTCCTCTTGAACTTTAGCTTTTTTTAATGCTGGTTCCAAGGCAGGAAGAACTTGCTCTTTTTCTGAGTCTGGGAGGTTGTGAAAGAATAAGACTACTCGGGCAACTTCTGCTGGTGGAGGTATGATAGAAGCTGTCAAGAGACTGTGGTTGCGGATGAAGCAATATTGACTCAGGTCCAAACTAGAAAGAGTCTCCTTGTCTAAACTGGAAGGAGTCTCCTTGTCCAAACTAGAAAGAGTCTCCTTGTCCAAACTAGAAAGAGTCTCCTTGTGGGATAGGCTGACCGCCTGTCCCACCGCCTCTACAGTAGGAGATTCGATGGCTTCTTTTGGTTCTTCTGGAGTAGGAGCTAAAGGTAACGATGCTTCTACCTGTCGCTCTAGTTCAATAGAAGTTTCCCAGTCTGTGTTGCTTACTCCGTAAACCCGACTGTACAAAGCTAAATATTGTATTTCTGCTGGTAGTGAGAAAAGGGTGATAGTCTCCTGAATGGTTTTCGCCAGAGTATTGTAGTCTAGTTCACTTTCCGCTTCCCGGTTGATCAAGATGGACAGATAAGGCTCTTGTGCGGTTACTTGGAAGTACAAACTGGGATTATTGCAAGCTCGATCTAATGCTTGCGAAATTGCATCTTCATTGATAGCCATAATGAGAACATTTGTTCTAGTCTGTCCTAGACTATCACAATTATTCAATAGTGTAAGGACGCACAGCCTTGGACTGCACTTCGACTTCGCGGCCCCTGAGCGTAGCCGAAGGGCAGTGACCGCGTAGCCGAAGTCTGTGCGCCCCTACAATTATAAAAAATAATTCATTTAATCTTTGGTGCTTTTTTTATTTAATAGCAGTTGTTCTTTTTCTAGACGTTCGTTGCTTCTTTGATTGCTACCATAGACAAAAGTACCCACTAAAGAAGCAGCACCTGTACCTATTATTGCTGTACCTGCCCAATCGTGGTCATCTCTAATTAAGAATACTCCCGAAAAAATTAAAGTTAGAGCAAGTATGAATCCTAGAATTTGTCCTCTATCAGCTCGTTTTGAATCCCCTTCTATAATAGTTTTTTCTAAGGCCATCCGATGCTGAGATTGATTTTCTGCTTGAGTAACAATTCTTTCTGCTAATCCTGGCAAAACCAAATCGTATGCCTTTAAGATTTCAGGAGAAGGTAATGGCCCAGAAGAGCTGCTAATATTTACTTGTGCAATCATTTCGGCTAACCTTGAATTTGGGTCAGCCGAAGTCAAACCTGATTGTTTTGTTGGTTCTATCTCAGACGATAAAGATTCTAAATCTTCTGGCTCTTCATTTGGCATTTTGGAACCTAATTAACACATTCTCCACAGGAGTTTTCACTAGCTTTCTCAGCTAAAGACCTTTTAGCTTCAGCAATAAGTTCGGCCTTTATACGAGCCTCTGCCAAAGACCTTTTAGCTTTAGCAATAAGTTCACTGTTGAGTTCTTTCTCCCACTCCGAAGAAAACATTGCTGACTCTAAATCATGGCCAACAACTCTCCAATCAGCAGAGAGGGCTAAATAATCAGCTACCTTGGGATTGGATACTGTATTGTACTCTTGAAGAGTATTGCCCCAATCAATTAGCCTAGCTACTCCCTCTAGGAAAGAGGGTCTTGCATACAAAAAAGTTGATAAGTGATTCATAGGACAGACAGTGTTTACTCCTAAAGATACCAAATCAAAAACCGAGTGGTTTTTAATTAGATTGAATAATCTTTGTTTCATTATATCCCTAGTATAAACCGGTTAACCGTTTTTATCAAGTGCGATCCAATACACCCACCTCAATATTAGCCTTCTTTCCAAGTAAACCCGGGTGAGAGATACTGTAACAGTTGACTTCTTACAAGCCATCCCGAAGGGATCCGCTTTACGGTGCGCCTTCTGCCAAATGGGATTTTAATTTAATAGTTGGGTCGTTGCTAGTATAACTAACGCTGGTTCCCTTACCGGTCCTCTGTTGATAAGTTTGAGATTTTGTTGACTTAGAGCCAGTGAGAGGCGCGGTCATGGCCTGGAAGGTTGTTTCTGGGTCGCTGCCTGGTTTCAAACTTGTTAAGAGAATGCAATTATTGTAGCTAGCTTTAGTCTTAACACAAACGTAATATTCTTTTTGGGGCTGACCGGGATTTTCCAGATAAGTTAAAGATTTCAAACCCTCTTGGTGATAAATTTCTAATCTCTGAGCAATTTCCTGACATCTTTCTTTGGGAGATAGATCCTCTGGTAAACCCTCTACCATCTTTAACCAGGGCTTTACTTCTTTCTCGTGACGATAGGTGACAGTCCAGACTTCGTTCCCACCGGGAGTATCTGGCTGTAATTGGCAAGCAAAACTGCTCTTCTGTCCGAATACCTGCTGTCCACTGAGAGCCGCCGCCAGGGCAAAACCACCTAAGCCAGTTAGAACAGATATGGTTGCTACGGTAATAGTTCGTCGGTCCAAGAGTTTTTTGCTGCTAGCCATTTTGCCAATCTCTAAGCCACGATTCTTTCTTTTTTTTAGAATACCTCAATTGTGGTGAAATTGTTGGGAATTGTTTTGCTATGGGCCAAATTTCAGCCATTTGGCTTATGGGTAGTGGATGTTGGGTGGTGGGCTTGGCCCGCGAAGTCCAAGGGTGGTAAAATCAAATCTCAATCTAGGCATGGAGAAATGGGAACTATTAGATTAATGCACGCCAAACTTCATCGGGTGCGAGTCACAGAGACCAATGTTGACTATATCGGTAGTATAACTATCGATCGCCATTTATTAGATAAGGTAGGAATGATTCCCCTACAAGAAGTGGATATAATTAATCTCAATAATGGTAATCGCTGGTCAACTTACGTATTTCCTGGAGAACCTGGATCTGGCTGTATTTGTCCTAATGGTGGGGCTGCTCTTTTGTGTCAGCCTGGAGATCTTCTCATTATCTATGCCTATGAAGAATGCGATCGCGCTGATGTTTTGCGCCAGGGACATGAAGCTAAAGTTATTGTAGCTGATGACCACAATTGTCCTCAACAATTTCTCTTGCAAACTTTACAACCAGGTGAGAATGAGAGGATTGAGTTTCATTCCGAAGAATTTTGATTTGTTGTTTGTTGTTTGTTGTTTGTTGTTTGCACTGCACTTCGACTTCGCGGCCCCTGAGCGTAGCCGAAGGGCAGTGACCGCGTAGTCGAAGTGTTGGTTTATTATTTTAGATAATTGTAGGGTGGGCATCGCCCACCACAACCAATATTCTATAGGTAAGAGTCTTGTTTCAGTTGCTCTAAGTAATCTCTAACTCCTTCCATAGTTGTTTGAGAGTGATTAAGTTCATTCTTTATTATTGTTGGACATACCAGTCAGATGCTGGAGAATTATATCGATTTTTCCGTTTAGTTCATCCAGCCTTTGCTCAACATCTGCAAACCTGTTATCCATATCTTCTGTGAGATGTTCAAATGCTTCTCCAATCCAACCTTGAGGGTCAACTACATTATTTAATTCCTGTTGTCCATATTCTAGCTTGCTAACTCGCCGTTCCAAACCAGCCATTTTCAGATATAGCTCGTTGAATTTCTTCATTTCTGACATTGCTTTTAACCTCTCTTTTGAGAATTTTTAATTGCTAACTAAAATGATAACATATTAGATGAAATCCGAAAAACAATTCTACAGATAGAATAGTACTTCTAAGTTATTTGCATATCTCGTAGAAGCTTTGTTCTCAACGAAACTATTTGTAACAAACCTAAACCT
>JH610971.1 GCA_000252485.1 Prochloron didemni P4-Papua_New_Guinea
ATAAGGGGGATTTAGGGGGATAGAAACTATTTGTTGCCAACAATTCCCTCTCAACTGACAAACAAATATTCGCAAGCATAATCAAGGCGATCGCGCTCTTCCAAAACTTTAGTTTCCAAATTCCTCAACCGTTCCAATTCCTTTTTGCCATCAATTTGACTCAATTCTTTTTGAGCCAATAAATTGTGCAATTCTGCCTTTTGGGAATTAATATCGTCTTCCATTCGTTCCATAACTTCTCGTTCGTAAATGGAGAAACATTCTTTCACTGCATCGTAAATTGGTTGCCATTGTTGTTGGGCAACTTGAGGTAATTGTTTCAGCAATTCTGTCTTGGTAGACTTGACTAATTTTTGCCTTGCTTTTTCTATTTGCAAAGCACCAAAAGTAACACCTGCAACTGCTAATAAGATGGGACCGAGAATGCCCCCAGAAACTGCAAACATAATGCTCCCAACCCCGATGGCAGCCATAGTATTGAGGAGAATATCTTGCCAGTCGAAACCCACTCCCGCCATAGCTACTCCAGCAATATTGCCAGAAGCCAGGGAAACTAGTCCCATAGCCCATTTTGCCCAACCAGGAGACTTTCTCCGTCCCTCCTGAGTACTTTCTGCCGCCACCGATTCCCCAATCAGTTTTGCAGTAATTTGGTCCGTTACCGCGCTATAATCAGCACCGTAATTAGCAGCTAATTCAGCTAATTGAGCAAATGCACTATCCATCTTTTCCTCAGCAGTAATACTCCATGCGGATAGTTTTTGTTCTACATATTGTTGGAATTCCTTGGTAAATGCTTTTTCAAAAGCTTCTCGCTTTCCTTCATTGAGGAAATCGATTAAATCCAGGTCCGGCTTATCTTGGAGGAAATCTTCATCAAATGTTCCTCCTAAAGAAAGCATGTAGTCCCGAAAAGAATCGGCGATCGCCCTGGCTTGTAAATCCCGAACAGTTCTAATTTCTTGTTGCAACCTATCTTTAATTTGAGTTAATTTGTTGAACTCCGGTTCTACAGTTTCCAGACGTTTTTTCAATTCTGCCGCATCTTCTTCAATTAAAGGAATTCTTCTTTGTACTGCTTCTTGGAGGTGAGTTTCTGCAACACGGGCAATAGTTCGGGCTTGTTCCAATTCTGCAGTAAATCTTTCTTGGCTTAAAAATTGATTCAAAGCAGTGAAAAATTGGGGAAAACCGGTTCCTTCCAGTTGGTCTTCCGGGTTTTCTAATTGTCTGCGCAAGGCTTTAATGGCAGAAATCTCGAAAGTTCTTTGTTCGTAAATATCCTCCCCATCTAGTTGACAGTATTCCCCCAGATGAGAAGCAAAAAACTTTTCGCAATTCCATTTCCGCTTCAGCTATTTCTGCCGGGTCTTCTGGGTCCAGAGCGCTATCTTTTACTTCATCCCAACCGTTGATCACAAAGAAAATAGGTAGTTGGCGACCTTTAACATAGTTTTCTAAATAACTTCTTTCTTCTAAAGTACAAGGTTGAGCTGCTCTCAAGACAAAAATAACCCCGTGGCAATTATTGATATAACCCAGAGAAAGTTTATTTCTTACCGTGGTATCATTGAGACCGGGAGTATCGATAATTTCAATTCCTTTAGCCAATAAAGATAAAGGATACTCTACTACCGCATATTCTACATCGGGAAATGCTTGTTTTTCCTCTTGTTCCAGTTTTTTGGCTTCTTCTGGGTTAATAGTATATTGTTCTTTAAAAGTTTCAAAGTCTAGTTTTTCCGGGCGTTGACCTGACTTAAAATGCACAGTTACTTGCTTATTTTCTCCGTAGCGAACAATAGTCAGAACCGCAGTACAGGGATTTACATTGGTCGGTAAGAGATTTTCCCCTAGGAGAACGTTGAGGAAAGTACTTTTGCCTCGTTTCATATCCCCTAAGACCAGGAGACGAAACACCCCTTTGCGCAAATTTTTCTTAGCTAGTTTCAGGTCAGCAATATCTCTTTCCAAACCTAATTTACCGGAAGTAGTTGCTCCCATAGATTCTCCTCGCTCTAGAATTTCCGCAATTCTTCCCAGGGAAATAGCTACTTCGGAGCGTATTTTTGCTACTCGCTCTAATTGTTGGTCGAACTCTCTTGTTTTCACTGTTGTAATCATCTGGTTTTTATCTAGGATATTGCTGATTTTATTATAATTGATTATAACATAATTTCGTCTAAATTTTTCACAAACAACTCAATTCTCCCGTAGGGTGTCTTGGCTGTAGTGCCTTCCCTGAGCCTTCAGCCCAGAAACCGGGTTTCTTCTCTTCTTTTAGGAAGAATGCCGAAATTTTGGTAAGAAACCCGGTTTTTCAACTTGTGAAATAGATTTTAGCCCAGAAACCGGGTTTCTGTTATTATTTTAGGAATAATGCTGAAATTTTGGTAAGAAACCCGGTTTCTCAACCAAAGGGATAATTATTAATTATATTGTAGGTTGGGTTGAGGTCACGAAACCCAACAACACGGGTTGTTGTGTTGGGCGGTAGCCGAAGGGTTTCGCTATCGTAATCGCCAACCTACGATAAAACGAACTATCCACTATCCACTGTAAACTATCCACTGTCAACTATCAACTATCCACTATCCACTAACAAAGCCCCTAATCCTAGTAGATAGGAAAATTAAGAATCCAGCTGCAATCTCTGCCAAACCAAAGTTTGAAAATGATAGAGATAAGCAGCACTCAAACAACGAATAATTAAAGGTAATAAAGGAATAGCAATCACCGGACTACTCCAATTCAAAATTTGCTCTACAGTACTGTAAGGAGCGAAGATGAAAGCTGAAATTACATTGCTAATAGTCATGGAGAGGAGAACTACTACCCAACCGTACATTCCTTGCCACCAACTCACTAAACCGGGGATATATCCTTCTACTTTGATCATATCGGCAGAACCGCTATTTGGGAAATATTTATCCAAGAGCAAGTTTAAGTAATGATGTCCCAAGGCAAGGGCAAATATAGGGGATATATAAGCTAAAAACCAGACAACAATCCCCACTCTTGGCCACAAATTAATTAGTAAATTAATCCAAGGCCAAATCAAACTACCGAGGTAAGTTAAAAGAAAAGTTACCAGGGCCACTATAATAGCGCTGATCCAGGAATTGAGATTGGGCAGCCAAACCGACCAGTTGTTGGTGTTATTCATGATACCTCTCGGGCAAACGGAAACCGCCCCCCCTGTTTCCCCCCCAGTGGGGGGGAAACAGGGGGTGAGCGTATGAAGTTGACGCGGCTAATTTATTAGCCATCCCCGTAAGGGG
>JH610972.1 GCA_000252485.1 Prochloron didemni P4-Papua_New_Guinea
AAGTTGGCCTCGTCAAAGTTATCAGTCGGTACTATCCAAGCCGCACTGCCTTACCCGTCCTAGAGCTGTTTAACGACTCGGTTCTAGAGCCTGGGACTGGCACGCATCCCAGGGTAGGAACTTTAACACTTGCCGATAACGTAGTTCCCATAAAGAGAACTTAGACTGGTCAGCTAGCTTTGGCTTTAGGGCACGAAGCCCCGCCGCAGAGGGCGCGGGGTGCTGACGGTTTATTGTAGAGTTCGATATTGTAGGGTGGGCACTGCCCACCACATAATTATAGCAGTTGACAGTTGATAGTTGATAATAATGCTCTCAGTTAAACAAGCAGAAGCCACAATCTTAGACCTGGTTGAACCCCTAGAAAATACAGAAACCATTGACTTAATAGATGGCAACCAACGGATTCTTGCTACACCAGTTAGCAGCAATCTGGATTTTCCTTATTGGGATAATTCCGCTATGGATGGATATGCGGTGCGCTATGAAGATGTTGCCCATTGTCCCACTAAATTAGCCATTGTGGCAGAAATCCCTGCAGGTTCCCAACCACATTGTACCATCCAACCGGGACAAGCAGCGCGAATTTTCACTGGAGCCATGCTGCCTCCTGGTGCGGATACCATCGTCATGCAGGAGAATACCACCAGAGAAGGGGATGAAGTGACCATTGTCTCCTCTCCCCAACCGGGAGAATTTGTCCGTAAAAAGGCATCTTTCTATCAAGGGGGCAATAATACCCTCCTTAAGGCAGGAATTGCTCTTAGAGAGCCGGATATTGCGGTCCTAGCCACTGCTGGATGCAGCCAATTAACTGTCTATCGCCGTCCTCGGGTGGGGATTTTTTCCACTGGGGACGAGTTGGTAACGCCGGATACTCCTCATACTCTATTGCAACCAGGGCAGATTATTGATTCCAATCAATATGCCTTGGCTGCTTTCGTGCAGCACTATGGAGGGGTTCCCATACCCATGGGAATTATACCGGATAAGCCGGAATTTCTCCATGCAACCATTGAGAGGGCGGTGGCCACAACGGATTTGGTCCTCTCCACTGGGGGAGTTTCTGTGGGAGATTACGATTATGTAGATGGGGTTTTGGCGGGGTTAGGCGGAGACATTGCGGTTAACAGTGTGGCGGTTAAACCGGGGAAACCTTTGACTGTTTGTAAGTTTTATCGTTCCTTGTATTTTGGCATTCCGGGAAATCCGGTTTCTGCCTTGGTGAGTTGCTGGCGGTTTGTGAGTCCGGCACTGCGGAAGTTATCTGGGTTGTCTGGGGATTGGTTGCCGAAGTTTGTTCGAGGGCGATCGCGCCAGGATTTACGAGCTGGAGGTCAGCGGGAGACCTATCTTTGGGGTAAGTTAGACTTGGCTGGGGGAGAGATTCAGTTTGAGTTAGCTGGGGGCAGTCACAGTTCGGCGAATTTAATTAATTTAGCAGGAACTAATGCTTTGGCGGTAGTTCCTGTGGGACGGAAGCTGATTCCTGCTGGGGAGTTGGTGGATATTATGCTGGTTTGACCCTCTCCCCAA
>JH610973.1 GCA_000252485.1 Prochloron didemni P4-Papua_New_Guinea
TTATTGAATATCACATCAAAGGTAATCTTATTCTCTGCCGTCCGTGAGACCTCTAATTCATCAATAGTCCCTTGGAATTGAAGCCCTAGGTTGTTTTCAGTTAACTGAGCTGGCATAATTGTTTGCTTTACAGCTTCGCCCAATTTAACATCAATTTGCTTAATGGTCTTTCGGTCTATAATTGATGAGTCAAACTCAGTAAACAGGTCTGCTGGGTTATCGAGAAGCACGGCGTTATCGGAATCAATGATGTTCAATGCTTCTAGATCTGCACCGCCGATGCCAAAAGCACGAACTTCCGCAACCTCCTGAAGAAGTTCGCTTGCTCCACTTCCAACTCCATCGGAGAGAAAATAAGCAATATTCGTACCATTATTGTTGGTAGAATTGAAGAAGTTTCGAGCTGCCGATAATGCTGGGCCGAAGTCTGTATTACCACCTGCCCTTAAGCCATTGACTGTTGAAATTGCTTCCTCTGCACTCAGGGGACCTATTGCCGATGCATTGCCACTAAATGGCACAACGGCAAAGGTGCTGTTCTTGGCAATACCATTGTTGATTAATGATGTTGTTAGGGCTTCATAGGCGGCCTGCGCCTGTGCAAGGCGTTCTCGAAACCTCATACTTCCAGACACATCAATGATATAAGCGAAGTTGTGGACAAGAGATTGTTCAGAGCCAATGGTGAGGGTATATTTGACGTTGCCATCAAATGTCCAGGCAGGAGACTCAACTGTTACAGTTCCAATGATTTTGCCATCCCGATCCAGGATGTTCTTTTCCGGGGTAATTTCTGGACCATCCTTCAATTTCTTTTTGTTCTTAGGGTCAACTTGCAGCGGTACAAAGAACAAGTTGCCATCATCATCATTGCCGTCATTATTAGCATCCACAAATTCAAAGACCCCAAATTCAATGTCCTTGGTGGCGTCTTTGCCATCAGTCTGAGTGCCGCTAGTATGGTCAAACTCAAAGACTCGACTCAATGGCAACCCAAAGACTGTACTCAATGGGTCAATTTTCAAGGTATAGTTTTTAAATTCATCGGAGAAGAAGGCTTGGTCAACACCTCCACCACCGTCTAGACGGTCATCTGCACCACCACCAAATAATCTGTCATTGCCACCTTGTCCAATAATTCGCTCTCTTCGATAAGAACCAAAAATTTCATCATCACCACTTATCATTGTCATAGTGGAGAAGGAAAATTGAATATGTGAACCTACAATAACGTTTTCTGGAAGAGCGTTAGCTGGAAGATTAGTGGGAGCAGTTTGCAAGGTTGCCACAATGTTGTCATATACATCTGTGGTGATGAGTGCCCCAAAATTATCACCAGGGAACCCTGGACTTCCTGGATTACCTCGGCTTGGAGGGGTTGGAGGAGTTGGCTCGAATTGATAGCTAGAAACTCCAAGCACCTTAGGATTTGTATCTCCAGGCAAAACTGTCCAGAAGCCACTGCCACTTTGTCCAGCCTCCAGATCGATATTTTGGTCTAAGCTAAATGTTCCATCGCTGAATGTACTATCAATAGTTCCTGTTGCTGAAAACAGTTGAAGGCCATCGGTAAGGAAGGCAATGCCTCCTGGAAATGGTACAGACTTCGAAGGATTATTTGCACCTCCAATCAAAAACTGGGCGTTGCTACTGGTTTGGAGATTTATTTGTTCCACTAAGCCAGGGTAGCCAGCAGTAGTCACTGTACGTCCATTTGCATCATTAGGATCTGCGAATGCCACAATTCCGATATGTTGGGATAAGGGGAAAGGCTGATTGACCGTAACTAACCCAAGATCGCTTCCACCAACACCACTATAGACATTGGGATCGAAACCTGGCGCAGGAAAACTAAAACCACTTTCAGCTGCATTGGCATTAGCAGCAGTAAGCGGAGTTTGGGTACGTGATGCCAAGCTAGGTACATTCTGCCCGGTCGTGACCCTTACACCAAGTCTAGCACCGGAGATCACATGACCGGCTGTCAACACGTGATTGGGACCTACGATGATGCCACTGCCAACTTGAGGAGATCTAGGTATGATACTTGTTAGTGGGATACGATCGATAGCTACGACAGAATCAAATGGATCTGCGCTCAGATTAGTAACCACGGTCCGATTATCTGTTCCTAGAATCGACATGATTTTGTTACTCCTTGATAAATATGTAGGTTGATTTAGATGATATTTTGCAAATCCCAGTTGCCACCGTTTAGGTGTCAATATTTAGAGCGCAGACAAAACTTTGACGGCTGACGGTTGATAGACTCTCTATGGGATTTGAATCGTAAGCAAAACTTTTACGGACAACCTCCAATGAAATATGGGTTTGTGAGATTAGGGATGGGGATCTGAATGACTTGCCCTTCTGCACTGAGGATGAGGTGATCCGAATCAATAATCCCATTTGCAGGAACATGATAATTTCGGTCCCATTGAATTTTTGACTCAATCACCACTTGATCTGCATCAACTCGAACTAAAATATGGTCTGGTCGAATGCGAATATGGCCGGGTGGAGGGAGAGAAGGCATTCCTGCTATTCTAAAAAGGGAGATTAATACCCGATCCCCTTGGACATCTAGTGGGCCACTCAAGCCCACAGCGCCTACATAAGACCATCCTATTTCCGGTGAGTACCGCAGCAAAAGCGTATCTCCAACTCCTAGTGAAGCAGTACGACCAATCCCAATTAGATGGTCAGTAAGCACGACAGATGAGCCTGCCGCTGAAATTTCAGGGGAATTGAGACCTTCACCATCAAACTCAATTCTTTGAACTGCACCATCTGGAGTTGTAAGGTAAATACCGCCTCTCAGGGGAGTCTTGTTTGGATTGCTTAGACCCGTTACACCAATCAAAAGTGAGTTCCCATTTCCATTTACACTTGAGCCAAAACCATAAAAATCTACTGATGGAGGTGATTCTAGCTGAGACCAGCTTGTTACCTCTTCAGGAGTTTGGGGCGCACCAATGACCCTGGTAATTTGACCTGTTTCTGGATTTACCACGAAAACACGTTCAATTGCCCGATTTCCAGGGGTTATAGTTAGGCTAGGAAAGGCTATCTGATTCCCGAAGAAGGATACCTCATAACCCATCACCAGATTGGCAGGAGGAATCGGCATTTCTTCAACTGAAATGTCTCCATCGCCATAAATCTCCGCAGTGTAGATTGCTCCAAAGTTATCATTGGGTTGTTCTTTTTCCCACTTAGTCGAGACTAACCAGTCATAAGTACCGATCGCTAAGATCTTTTTATGCCAATCCAGAGAATGACCAAAACCTTTTCCAAGCTGGTCAGCGACAGATCCTTCTGGGGGCAGGATTTCCTGTAACCTTGTCCATCCTCCTCTAGCATCCCTTTGATATAGCACCACTCGATTCGCGTTAGGATCGCCAACAGCTAAATAATCCTCGCTTACTGCTAAGGCTTGACCAAATGTCTTGCTGTCACCTGGGTCAGAGGCCAGACATGTATAGGATGAGGCTAAGGTGCCAACCCCAAAGCATCCGCCCAAGAAAATTAATGCAACCAATAATAGTTTCATAGGTTGACCCTCATTCAAATGGTCAGTGCCAACTACCACCATCTAATAGCCTAACACAAGGCAACTAAACATTACAATAAGTGGTTTCCGCAGTGCGCTCATCGGAACCACCTTGAACAGTCATAATTAATTAAACTCCTCAATTGAACGATAACAAACTCTTTTTCTTCCTCTGACTTTAGTGGTGAAAACGAGGAACTGATTACTTAAAGTGGCTTGCCAACCGTCTGGTATTTCAACTAGAAGTTCAGCTTCTCCTTGATCGGAAATTTCAAAAACACTGACAAGCCCCTTTACTTCCCCGTCTGGTCTAGGTGGACGTCCAATACTCAGCAAGTTACCAGCAATTGATAATGACCCACCTTGTTCAAGAACAATCCTCTTATTGTTCCGCGTGACAATCACCGTGGACACATTGCTCAAAGACAGTGGATTATCCGACACTGCTGTAAAATTTA
>JH610974.1 GCA_000252485.1 Prochloron didemni P4-Papua_New_Guinea
GGAGGCAGGAAACCCAGGAAAGGGTCTTCTACTATTTCTCCGGTTTCAGGAGAGATGGTAGTTAGAGTCCAGAAAGCTTCCCCCTTGGCGATGTCAATGCCTGCGAATACGTCCACGAAGAAACCGTCGGACTGGGTGAGGTCCAGCCTGGAGCTGTAGAAAGAGCGATTTTCCGGTACTTCAAACACTAAGTTGCCCCAACCAAAGCTTCCTAGACGGAAGGTGCGCCAGTCTAAATCCCCATCTAAGGGATGGGTGATGACAACCTCTTGAGCCGGTGCGGTGGCAGTTTCTTGATTCTCGAAGCGAATGGTATAGGGGAGGGTTGCGGCTGCGCTGACCCAGTTTTCTTCTCCAAATCCCCCTGGTCCCACAATGTCGTTGGGGTCACTGGAGGTGATAATGGGAATTGACCAGTTGTTGTCTGGTGGTTGACTGGGAGGCAAGAAACTGTTTGGTGGATCGTCACACTGCTCCCCTGTGTCACAAACATCTTCCACCTTTATTTCCAATAAAGACTCTTCTCCTGAGCCAATGATATTTCCTGATGAATCGAGGAAGTTCAATTTAACTTTTATGTCGTGACTCTTTTGTGCTTCGTAGTCAAGTAAATACCCATTGGCTACAATCAGTTGATCGTCCTCTATGCGAAAGCGCCCGCCAGCATCGTCAGTTAATTCAAATGAATGGTTGCCGGATTGATTAACAGTCAAGTTTCCGATAAAAGTACTGTTAAAACTGTTTTCGGAAACAGAATTTTCCGACAGGGTAATTTCGCTTTCATGTACATCCCAGATACGTGAGCCATTTACTTGGCCATCTACATATGATTGTGGATTGATAATGGCGTTCCAATCTACAGTTTTGTAATCTTCGCAATCTGATTGCCCGTCGCAATCATTATGGTCTTTAATTGTTTGACTGTCATCTAGTACCTTGGTTAGAAATTGGTGGGCATAAGAGTGATTGGAAAGCGCATTGTTTGGAATATCAGGGTGCTGAAAGGATAGACTATCATTGTCAGAGCGTATAGGATTGACATATAAATCCAAGTCTCCCAGGGCATTGTCATAGCTTAAAAGACTTGATGTGTGAACAGCAATAACCTTGTCTGCGTCATGAGAATCCAATCGTAGATTTAGATTTTGACCTTCAAAAAAAGGACCAGCAGGATCTAGACCCACAATTGTATCAATTGTCTTCCCTGTCAGTCTGTTATATTCCGTAGCTGCATCTCCAAAAAGATGTGCGCCAAGACTATGACCTATCAAGGTGATTGAACCAGTTAGATTTTGCTTTTGAAGCCATTGTGCCACCTCATCCCCAACTCTTAGGGTATTTCTAGCCGCAGTATAATAGATATTGCTGCCTAAATTGTCATAATCTACAGCTTCAAAAGCTGCACCTTCTCGCCAGTCAACGGCTACTACATTGGCATTAACAATATCATTATTATTACCATTGATTTGGTTATTAGACAGGATTTCTTCGCTTACCCTTTTTACTACGGGAGCTTCAGCATTCCTATTAAAGCCATGAGCAATCAAATATGTAGGTAGACCGCGCTGTTCTTCTGGAATATCAGACGAAAAATTGTCAAAACTACCATTTAAAACCCGAAATTCAACTTTCACATCTTTGACGGGTATTGTAATTTCTATTTGTTCTTCAATTTCGGTATCGGTTCGATCCACCACAATAGTATAAGAATCTGGCTGTTGGTCATCTTCATAATCCAAATCCAGATCATCTGCCAAAACCAACTGATTGTCCCCGTTGATTTTAAAAATACCCCCCGCATCGTTCGTTAGCCGGACCGGGCTATTCTCATACCCTATTGCTGCCACCAAGTGTCGTATATCCCCAACCACATCTCCTTCCTGCAAAAAACCTTCATATAAGGAGCCATCAATAGAGAAAAAACCAAAATTTACAGCAACAACCGGCAAATCAGTCAACTCAC
>JH610975.1 GCA_000252485.1 Prochloron didemni P4-Papua_New_Guinea
GGAGAACGGGTTCTGCTTGGACTTTATATTCTGCTTCAGTGAGACCGTACATGATTTTTCCGTATACTAATTAACAGGAAAGGGGATGGCAATGTCCGTAACCTACCCGAGACAGGAGGAAAGGGGGGTAGCAATGTCTCTGAGTTATCCCTAACCACCTAAGTTCACAGAGATATACCGAGAGAGGAGTCAATATCTCCCTGCTTGACTTGATGGATGCACTTAACCCATTCTTGCCAAATAGCAGGATCTGCTGTTCCTCCATCTTCAAGTAAGCTCATGCTACCAAGTAGTGCACCTAGTTCATCAGATTTTGTGCGTTCGTAGACAGAAACCAAAAATTCAAACATTGCCAGGTAAGCTTCTTTTTCATCTAATGTCATTACTTTACTCCTTTAGTTTTGGTTGGGAGGTTTTTGTCTGGACAAACCTGTTTGTGGGTTAAATTGTCTCGGGCTAGAATTAGATCCTCCATTGATAATAACTCCATTCCGTGTTTGAACCCAAAGTTGCGACCCATCATTTTGTATTTGAGCAGACCACTCGTTCCCAAATCGATCTCTTCCCAGAGTAGCACTCGGATCATTAGCTAGATCTATAAGTGCTTGCCTATTTTGAGGAGTATCAGGTGTGCGGCTCGTTCTAGCTAGGAGCCTCGGGTGAACCGAGAGGTATGAGCTAGGGGAGGAGCTCCGAAACAAAACCTCCAAGTCCTAACTATCTAACGGATGCAGGTGCAAACCCTGCCCTTGAGGAGACAAGTGATATCACGTCCGGTTATATCGAACCTCTATAAACATGAAGAGTTGCTTGTGAAATCTTAGATATAGCGTTATAGTGCGTATTGTTATACAATTACGATGCGTAGGGACGTGATATCATTTGATCTTGTCAGCCACCTATACTACAAGCACTCACCCATTCCTTGAAGAGTAAGTGATTAGATAGTTTTGGCAATCCTAAATAAACAGTTTCAGTAAAAATTTGTGTCAATTTTAATAGTTGCTTCAGCATGTGTTCATTAGGCATGGAGATTTGGTCAGGTTTAGGAGACCAATTAGTGCCACTAATGCATTTAATGATGTGCATTTTATTTTTACCTTCGATAATCAAGTTTCGTTCTATCCCTTGTTCATAAAAATATAGCTCTGTTGGATAGGATTTGTTAGCAATCGCCTGTAGTACTTCTGGTATCTGTTCTAGCACGGATGGCAGATCATAGTTGATATCAACAGGCCATCTGTCCTGACCAAAACCACTTACAACAAACTTCGCAATACCTGCATCTGAAAGTGCTGTACATAAGTCTTGGATTATAGATCCCATATCATCATATTTGGGGTCATAGATAGGCTCTCTATCAAGGGAAGAGAGTTTTGATATGTCTCCGAATATTTCAAGATATATGGTAAGCATAGGAAACCTCACTCAGTTAACGTTGGATAAGCAGTTCTAATCCCTCCTTGGGGCTTAGGAACTATTGTTGCTGAATTAGCTGGGACAATTGTTCCATCTGGTTGGATAACTTGACCAAGACCTTCAGGGGCAAAATCAATTGGACATCCGCTCCTTGCCTTGCAAGGTAACGAGTCAAAATTATATACAAAGAATTTTGCACGATTACTTACTTGGTCCAATCTAAGGGTCCAAATTTTTCGAGTGGAACCCAATTTATTCCTTTAACCTCAAATTCTAACATTTTATTATCTGATTCATCTTTATAAAAATCCAATATTATTTCATCGCTAAAATCTTCTGTTTCTAACACAATAATTCCTTCACTATTAATGTCAAAATCGAAATAAAAATTTATTGATTCAAGAGTGATAGGCTTATATAATCCACATGTTTTCGTTCTGGGAGTCCATATATACACAGGTTTTTCATTACATTTTGCCAAGCTCGAAATTAGTTCTTTGAATCCACTGCTATCTTTTTTGTTAAATTCAAAGATCAGCTTGCTGGTGTCTTTATCTTTTATTAAGCTTGCTTGAGTAGCTAATCTTTCTGCCTCCTCAGGAGATGTAAGATCTTTACTATCAATATCTTGTGCAGTAATCTCCTTTAATTCAGCTAAATACGTAGCAATACATTTTTTGAATTTTATTCGACTCAAGTTAGTTGTCATAATCAGCCTTTGATTTGTTGCTTTTTAGTTTCGGTCTGCCGTAGTCGTTAAAACGAATTTCACCCGTTCGAGGGTCTGTTTTTACTGTTCCTGCCTCCCAATGTCCTTGTCCTGGATGACTTCTATCCAAAGTTTGTTGCTGAACTGATTTTATCTCTATTCCGCCACCTGCTGTTGGAACTTCATATCTATATTCCCATCCTGATGCGTTCTTTGAAACTGAAGTGGGTTGCTGGCTTATAGGAATACCTTGCTCGCGCATTACTTGCCTACGTGCCTGACGCGAATTAATCGATGAGGCTGTATCATCACCTGCTCCACCAATATCCAAAAACGGTGGAATGAGGTCACCACAGCCACCTTTAGGGAAAATCTCGGGAACATTGAAAACATCATCATTATTAGGGAAAGGAGGAGGAAAAGGAGGAACAGTAGGATAATCAAAACCAGGTATTGGGGCAAAATCTCCAAAATCCCCAAGCCCAAAATCCTCATCAAAAGGAGGGAACTCAAAAGGAGGAGTATTTAGAGGTGGTGGGTCACTGGGAAAAGTAGTGGGAGACGGAGAGTTATCTGGCCAATTCTGGATTATTAAACCAATACCACTTATAGTTACTAAACAATCCCCAATCAAAACCCCAACACCAGCAGCATCACCAAATGGTAGCGGACCGTCAGCAGTCGCTAATCCTCCTGCTATCCCTAGCCCTACAAGCGATACACAATGTCCAGAGGGGTCAGTAAAATTAGTAGGGGAGTTGAAAGTATAGCGATAGAGGTTGCCATCCCCACCAGCAAAACCAATGGGGTCTTCGCTAATAAACCGCTCCCCATCTTTATACCTTCCTCGATAGTAAACTAAACCAGTCTCCGGATCTAACTCCCGTCCCGTAAAGTCAAAACGCAACTTATAGGATGGATTAGTCTCATCAATCACGGAACCAAAACTATCGTAACTAATGCGATTCAGCACTTCACCGTCATTGCCTACCACGTACCTGACAGTACCCAGATTATCCACTAGCGCCCACAGCACGGAGCCCGAACCATCTTCATCCGCGATAATCTGGTCTACATTAGGACCGTGTAAATAGCGATTCTTCTGAGTGCCATCCCCATCAAACACCAGAGCGATGTGTTCTCCATCGTAGACAAACACCTCCAGAACAGAACCCTGGGCTGATTTGCTCAGACGACGGTTAAATACGTCGTAGGTATATCCGAACTCCGAAAGAATATTCCCGGACCTATCCAGAGTAACCACTCCTATCAAGCGATTGCGGTAGTCCCAGGAGTACTCCGTTACCTCCCCGGTGGCTATTTCAGTGCGAACAGTACGATTACCCTCGCCATCATATTGGTAATTGTAAACTCCATCGCTTAACAACCGATTGTTGCTACCGGTGGAATAGCCAGGATTTGTGCGATTGCCATTACCGTCATAAGAATAGCTTTCATCTGCTTGGTAATCTGATTCTGCCCCAGTTAATTGGCCCCTTTCATCGTAGGTATAGGAGATCGCACCATCGGGATTGGTAAACTGGGTAATGCGATTAGCAGAATCGTACAGCCAAGCATAATCTGCTATTACTTCACTATCTCCATTATGAGTGAGATTAATTAGCCGACCCGCCCGATCGTAGCTGTAACTGCTAGAACCTACCAACTCATTTCCAGCTAAATCACTGTAACGGACTATTCCCGTCATCTGACTGGCCGCGTTGTAGCTGAAATCTACCCGCTTATCTGTTACTCCGTTGCCAGTTTGGGTAATTTGAGTCACTCGGTTTAACTCATCGTAGACAAAGGATTCAATTCCGGCCAAAGAGGAGATGGTATCTGTCACGGACAGTACATTACCCGCAGGGTCGTAGCTATAATTTAGCACTACATGGGGAATTCCAGGAGTTCCGGCATTATCTACAGAAGTTACTCGACCAGCTAAATCGTAGGTGTAGGTATAGCTGGAATCTGGGTCACTGGTGTGAAGCAGTTGACTAACTGCATCGTAAGTGGAGTTAATGGTGCGAATGGGATTGCCATCATCCCCATCTAACCAATGTTCAGCGGTTTTGCGGTTGAGTCGGTCGTAGTTGAAGCTGCGAATCCTGCCGTTACGGTCAGAGATGGTCAATAAGTTGCCTACTGCGTCGTATTGGTAGGAACGAGTAAAACCTAATTGGTTGGTTTCTGTTAACAGTCGGTTTAATTCGTCATAGGTGTAGCTGGTGGTGTTTCCCACTGGGTCGGTGAGAGAGAGAAGATTACCAGTCTGGTCATAGGTGTAGGTGGTAGTTTCACCGCTAGCGTCTGTTACACCAGTACGTCGATAGAGTGCATCTAAGCTATAACTAGTGCGATTACCGCTACCGTCCGTGATGGCGATGACGTTCCTGGCGGGGTCGTATTCTGTGGTGGTTTGATTGCCTAATTCATCACATATGAAAAAAATCTGATGATGGTATAAATTATCAAGAACTCTGATAATAATCTACCAACACAGCGAATAAATTGCCAACTGACTTGATTATTAGGAAGTTTGGCAAAACACCGAATTGAACCAATATTAGATAGGATTGAAATAATCATAGCAACGCTCAACTCAAAATTTGAAATTGGTGTAGCAAATGTAGCAAAGGAAAAAAATGAGCCAAAGTACAGGAAAATTGCTGCTAAAAATAAAGTAGCTAGATTTTTCATTGTTGTAATGGGCTTAGGAATTTTTGTTTAGAGTCATATTGGATTAATACCGAGGTACTGGAACTGTTGGTCCGCTGGGACTTGGATAATGATCGCTGCTAGAGCTATTAGTCGTAGAACTAGAAGAGCTGGTTGTACTTGAACTAGAAGATCTCGTTGTACTTGAACTAGAAGATCTGGTTGTACTTGGACCGGAACGTCTAGATCCTAAATAAGAAGAACCACCTGTGGTTGGACTTACTACACGAGTTGGAAACTCCCTGGATATATTATCTCTTTGGATTGCTTCTATTTCTTGTTGCGATAGCTCTCTCAAACCATATCTTTGTTTGATTTCGTCAAATTGTGAGTTGCTATAAGTACGACAATTTTCAGTTATGATTAAATATGGTCCGGAATCACCTACTTGACCCCATAGCCTTGCCAATATCTCAGTATCCTGTTGAGGAGTTGTTCTTAGATATTTCTCAATTTTTCCCCCGAGAACGTCGTCGATATATACTGATCCTGATAACCTTGTTAAGAGATTTGGCAAGGTTGTACCAAAGCTGAAACTAGTGTATTGACCATTTGGAGTAATTTAAAGACAATTTCCCAACACGACACATACAAAGATAAAACCGTATAAAATGACTAACACGATCATTAATGGTAGATATATTGTCGCTGCTAATAAACGCATTGGAATACTGACAGGAAGTGAAAGAATAAATCCAAGACCAATACCAACGCTAACTGCCAGTGCCCAATATGCGCTGGCAGAAGTAAAAATATACCAAGGCCATTCAGACAGAATAAGATAAACAGATATGCAAATAAAAGGCCATATAAATGCTTGGATTAGATTGTTTTTTATCATAATTTTAGGTGTACTGCAAAACACTTAACTGTGACAAGCACTAAATGTAGTTTCAAGAAAATTACATTATTGTGGAAATCCGAGTTGTCTCATATCTTCTAAAACACCCCTCTGAAATTCTTCACCTCTATCTTGATACGCTGTAAAAGGGTTAACTTCCCAACCAGGAGCTGTAATTCCCCTTAGTGGTCTTGCATATCCAATCCCTGTCGATCGTAACACATGAAATGCCGATGAATTACTATTTGGTCCAGATGGATGATAAGGGATCCTTGCATTATTAATTCGCTGAAACGCTTGAATAATCCTAGATTCTAATTCTTGATTAGGACAATCAGTGCCGTCATCATACACCACTTGTATGAAATTAGGATCACTAACAAAAAATCTTCCTCCTGGGCCATAGTTTTGTGTATTCTGGAAGAAACCAATAGTGGAACCATTAGTGAAAATACCTAGAGGAGAAAACTCTAAAAATCCGTGTCTAGGTCCAGTCCAGTAAGCTCTCATCCCATTTTTATCAGTCACAACAATATCTACATGATACAGTTGGGTCCTAGGAAACGCCTCGCGATAACGAAGTTCAACTTTAAACTCCCCCGTTGGATCCGTCCCATTAAGAGGACTATTCCCCACATAGCGATAAAGATTCCAATCCTCACCCCCAAACCCAATAGGATCTAAACCAAGAAACCGCCCCGTAGGAGAATAATAATACCGCGCCCGATAATAAAGCAACCCCGTCTCAACATCAAACTCCCGTCCAGTAAACAGACGGCGATTTTCCACTGTATTATCCGTCTGAGCAATAACATTGCCAAAAGAATCGTAGATATAGTGATTCATCACCTCCCCATTACTATCCACCAAATCTCGAATCGTCCCCAAATGGTCGCCCAAATGCCACAATAAATTGCTATCACCATCCTCCTGAGCCAACACCTCATCCACCCTAGAACCATGTAAATAGCGTCGAGTTAAAACTGGTTCAGCAGAACCTGCAACTCCATCTTCATCCA
>JH610976.1 GCA_000252485.1 Prochloron didemni P4-Papua_New_Guinea
AGTAGTCAGTGACTCCATCAATATCCGTAATCTGAGTGATACGACTAGCCTCATCGTAAACAAAGTTGTAAAACGCTACAGTTGAGGTGTTATTGCTGTGGGTTAGATTGGTTAAACGGTTCAAGGAGTCGTAGGTATAGTCACTACCAACCACCAACTGAGTGCCATCCAAATCTGAATAACGGGAGATTAACTCAATTTGGCCAATGGCATCGTAGCGAAAATCAACCCGTTTATCTGCTACCTCATTGCCAGTCTGGGTAATCTGAGTTACTCGGTCTAACTCATCGTAAGTATAGGTCGTTATTCCAGCAGCTTCCCCATCGATAGCATCCCTCACTTCGGTGATATTGCCATTACCATCATAGCTATAAGTCAAAACCACATTGGGAACCCCAGGAGTACCCCCATTATCTATGGTTAGTAAACGACGGAGTTCGTCGTAACTATAGCTATAGCTTGAATCTGGGTCCCTCACAGCAATTAACTGGCTAGCGGCATCGTAGCTATTAGAAATAGTGTGAATAGTATTACCAACGGTATCGAGCCAGTTTTCCGAGATTAGACGGTTGAGACCATCGTAAGTAAACTCCCTCACCCGACCGTTGCGGTCCGTAGTAGAAAGCCGATTTCCTACTCCATCATATTCAAAGGAACGAGTATTACCTAACTGGTTAGTTTCAGAAACCAATCGATTGCGAGCATCGTACTGAGTGACAGTTGTACCCCCTTCAGTTTATTTTTCGTAGGTCGGGTTTCGTTATCGTCCCAACCTACAATTGCTCTTATGTGATTTTCAACCTAAACTTCTTCCATTTCCAATTCTTGACAAATAATTGTAAAGATAGTGCCACCATGCAAAGTAACTAAATGGAGTTTTGGCAATTGATCAATTTCCTGGACTATAAAGTTATAGTCTTTTAAGTCGTTAACAGTTATTTTTCTAAATTCATGACTAATGTCCATAATCTGTAAATCGTCACAATCAGGATCTAATATATCCCTGGACAAGTTGATGTTTAGTATCTTTTTAAAAGAAACTTTTATTATTCTTTCAGGGACTGGTGCTTTGATCCAGAAAATAGAAGCATTAGCTTCAAATCCAAAAGATTGAAGATAGTTAATAGGTAATTGTCTCAATTTTATTGTCATTTTTTTCTCTATGGATTAGGTTTTAAAAACTCGGACAGCAGAATTAAATTTTTAATTCCTGCCTCCCACAAAATTAAAACCTAATTTCCAAGTATATTATTGATATGAATCACCAATCTTTGTCAAGTCTTAAATGTTCATATAATATCCATAACTGAAAAATATCGGTATAAAAAAAAGCCGGTTGACGATGAGCAGATTCACCTGATTGAAAGTCAATTATATCGGCTTCCAACTCATGAGAATTTTCAGGATTATCTACAAGCCACTTAATCTCTCGACAATTGAGAAAAACCAATCTGAAAGGCAAACGTTCGTCCGGATGGTAGGTACAGTCAATCAATACATCTTTTCCCCAAGAACTAATTGTAATCTTAGTAATTAGACATGTAAAACTACCAAGTCCAAGCCGATTAAAGTCATCCATTTATTTCACCTTTTCATTTAAATTAGAATGTTATTGTCTTACATACTCATTAGAATCATGAGCTCCAGGGATGAAAGTGCCATCTGGATAGCGTGTTTTCACTTCTTGACCTCTTTCATTAAGACGATGCCCTCTATTTATTCTCCTTCCATCAGGTCCGTATTTGGGAGCGGGTTCTCTTGTAATTCTACCATCAGAGTGACGGACACTTATTATTGAGCGGTCAGGAAATTTATACTCGTCATATCCACCACGATCTTTTACTGTTGCGCCTCTACTTCTTAAAAAATTATCTATTTCCTCAGCTGTCAAGCCATCTAAAGTTCCAAAGTCCGACGCAGCGCCGTTTCCGCCTACACCTGGCCCTACAGATGGTATTCCACCAATATCCAAAAACGGTGGAATGAGGTCACCACAGCCACCTTTAGGGAAAATCTCGGGAACATTGAAAACATCATCATTATTAGGGAAAGGAGGAGGAAAAGAAGGAGGAACAATAGGATGATCAAAACCAGGTATTGGGGCAAAATCTCCAAAATCCCCAAGCCCAAAATCCTCATCAAAAGGAGGGAACTCAAAAGGAGGAGTACTCAGAGGTGGTGGGTCACTGGGAAAAGTAGTGGGAGACGGAGAATTATCTAGAAGATTTTGGATTACTACACCCAAACACCCCCCAATCACAAGCCCACCAGCAATAATATCACCAACTGGCAGCACAGGACCATCAACAAGTGCTATTCCTCCTGCTGTTGGTAGCAAGCCAGGTACACAATGTCCAGAGGGGTCAGTAAAATTAGTAGGGGAGTTGAAAGTATAGCGATAGAGGTTGCC
>JH610977.1 GCA_000252485.1 Prochloron didemni P4-Papua_New_Guinea
GGAGTTGGTCTCAAGAATATTTCCTTCACTATCGAGAGTAACCACTCCTATCAAGCGATTGCGGTAGTCCCAGGAATACTCCGTTACCTCCCCGGTGGCTATTTCAGTGCGAACAGTACGATTACCCTCGCCATCATATTGGTAATTGTAAACTCCATCGCTCAACAACCGATTGTTGCTACCGGTGGAATAGCCAGGATTTGTGCGATTGCCATTGCCGTCATAAGAATAGCTTTCATCTGCTTGATAATCTGATTCTGCAGCAGTTAACTGGCGGATTTCATCGTAGGTATAGTTAATCACACCATCGGGATTGGTAAACTGGGTAATGCGATTAGCAGAATCGTACACCCAAGCATAATCTGCTATTACTTCGCCATCTCCATTATGAGTGAGATTAATTAGCCGACCCGCCTGGTCATAGCTGTAACTGCTGGAACCTACCAACTCATTTCCAGCTAAATCACTGTAACGGACTATTCCCGTCATCTGACTGGCTGCATTGTAGCTGAAATCTACCCGCTTATCTGTTACTCCGTTGCCAGTTTGGGTAATTTGAGTCACTCGGTTTAACTCATCGTAGACAAAGGATTCAATTCCGGCCAAAGAGGAGATGGTGTCTGTTACGGATAGTACATTACCCGCAGCGTCGTAGCTATAATTTAGCACTACATGGGGAATTCCAGGAGTTCCGGCATTATCTACAGAAGTTACTCGACCAGCTAAATCGTAGGTGTAGGTATAGCTGGAATCTGGGTCACTGATGTGAAGCAGTTGACTAACTGCATCGTAAGTGGAGTTAATGGTGCGAATGGAATTGCCATCTCCGTCTAACCAATGTTCGGCAATTTTGCGGTTGAGTCGGTCGTAGTTGAAGCTGCGAACCCTGCCGTTACGGTCTTCAACGGTCAATAAGTTGCCTACTGCATCGTATTGGTAGGAACTCGTCAAACCTAATTGGTTGGTTTCTGTTAACAGTCGGTTTAATTCGTCATAGGTGTTGGTGGTGGTGTTTCCCACTGGGTCGGTGAGAGAGAGAAGATTACCAGTTTGGTCGTAGGTGTAGGTGGTAGTTTCACCGCTAGCGTCTGTTACACCAATACGTCGATAGAGTGCATCTAAGCTATAACTAGTGCGATTACCCAATCCGTCGGTGATGGCGATGACATTCCTGGCGGGGTCGTATTCTGTGGTGGTTTGATTGCCTAATTCATCGATTAGAGCAGTTTGTAAATTCCGTTCGTCGTAAGTAAAGGTGGTAGTGCGCCCCAATTCATCGGTCACGGCGATAATGTTACCCACCCCATCGTAAGTGGTGGTGACTGTACCAGAGAGAGGATTGGTAACTGTAACGGGACGATTCAGCTCATCGTAGCCATAGCTGGTAGTGCGTCCCAGTGGATCAGTTATTGCGATAACGTTTCCGTCACCATCGTATGCTGTGGAAATGGTTTCACCTTGGGGATTGGTGACGGCAATGGTTTGATTGAGACTATCGTAACTGTAACTGGTAGTGCGACCTAGAGCATCTACTACCTTAGTTAGATTATTGACTCCATCATATACATAGTTAGTGATATTGCTCAAAGGGTCTGTAACACTAATGCGCCGGTTAAGACCATCATAGCTATAACTGGTAGTGCCACCTAGCTCATCGGTCATTGCTAGCAAATTGCTGTTAGCGTCGTAGCTGTAGCTAGTTACTCCCCCCAAAGGGTCAGTAATTGCGGTGGAACGGTTGCGACTGTCGTAAGCGTAAGTAGTGGTGCGTCCTAATTCATCGGTGATGGTGAGAACATTGCCGTTCAAATCATAGGTAGTAGAAGTTGTCCCACCTTCCGCATCAGTAACAGCAGTCTGTCGATTGAGGGCATCGTATTCAAAGTAAGTAGTATTGCCATTGGCATCGGTTTCAGCAACCACATTACCCGCTTTATCGTACTCGGTGCGACTCACATTCCCTGCAGCATCAATAACTGCAACCTGTCGCCCCAACTCATCGTATTCATATTGAGTGCGATGACCATTGGCATCAACTACCCCTACTAACTGATTAGCTGCATCATATTGGTAACTGGTCTCATTTCCTAGGGCATCGATGGAACTAGTCAACCGTCCTCTCGAATCATAGACACTCCTGGTCCGGTTCCCATTGCCATCTAAACTGACGGTAGGATTATTATCAAAATCGTAACTAGAGGAGATTACACTTCCGTCAGGCAGAATGGTGGAGACTAAGCGATTGCGACTATCGTAAACATATTCTGTTTTCCGTTCCAGAGGGTCGGTGATTAACAATAAGTTCCCGGCCCCATCGTAGCTATAGGTGGTAATGGGTGAAGTTAATGGTCCTGCACCATCTGGGTCCGGAGCTACAATCCGCACCAAGCGATTGAGGGCATCGTACTCAAACTCAGTGCGGTTGCCGTTGGAATCTACCGTAGCTACTTGGTTCCCTGCCCCATCGTACTCAGTAGACTGCACTGTTCCATCTGCAAAAACGGTGCGAACCAAGCGATTGTGGGCATCATATTCGTACTCAGTCCTGTTTCCTGAAGCATCGATTATAGCAGTTTGATTTCCTGCTACATCATATTCAAACTGCTGTATGGCTTCATCAACAGTGCCTAGTGCAAAAGTAGCCCTGACTAGCCTTCCTAACTCATCGTAGTCATAATCTGTCACCCTGCCCAAGGGTTCCGTGATGGTATCTATCAAGCCGGATGGAGTATAAGTGTAGCTAGTAACTACGTCATCATCTCCCCCAATTTCCCCCACTACTTGGGTGACGGACAGTCGATTGCCGGTGTTGGGGTCTATTTCATAGAGTGTAGTACGTCCCAACTCATCGGTAAAGCTAGTTACCTGGTTGAAGATGGGGTCGTAAGTGTAGGTGCGTCCCTCAGTCCCTTTATCACGGCCTGAAACGATATTTTGCCGCACTGACACTGTATCATCCAAATAATTAGCAGTGACCAAATCGGGCCGTCCATCCCCATCCAAATCCCCCAGGGCTAAAGAGCGAGGTGAGCTTCCCACTAAAAACTCCCTGGGCCATGGAGAGGTAAAAGTACCATCACCCACCCCCAATAAAACAGAAACTGTGTCATCGCTGCTATTAGCCGTGACTAGATCCAGAAGGGAATCTCCATCCAGATCCAAAACAGCTAAATCCTCTGGGCTTTCCCCTACTGGATAAACAGTGGTGGCCCCAAAATTGCCGTCACCGTTCCCCAGCAATACCGACACAGTGTCATCGTTAGAGTCAGCAACTATCAAATCCGCAAAACCATCTGAGTTGAGATGACCTACCTGCAAAGCTGTAGGACCATCCCCTACCTGGATGCCATTCTGCAGTTCAAAACTGCCGTCATTATTACCCAATAATACCAATACCCTATTGCCCCAGCGTTGAGCAACTATTAAATCCAGAAAACTATCGTTATTGGCATCTGCTACCACAACATCGGCAATAAAGTCGCCCAGTTCATATTTAGTCTCTGGGACAAAACCACCGGAACTGGAACCCAATGCCAGGGATAAATCACCATCGTAGGTGGTAATCAAATCTAGGAGGCCGTCTGAATTCACATCACCAGCAGTTACCTGCCAAGCTTTTTCTGGTAATACTTCAGTGGGGGCAGCAAATGCTCCGGAGCCATCTCCTAGCAATAAAACTGTCTTTCCGCTAGGCCGGTGGAGTTTCCTCCCACTACAACTAAGTCCAGATTGCCGTCGTTGTCGAAATCCCCTACAGTCATCTCATTGGCATCGTCGTTCACACCATAGGCTTGAGATGAAGCGAAAGTGCCATCACCATTACCCAAACTTACGGAAACTGTCCCAGCTGTACCGTAAAACTTGCCCTCAAGAGTTATTAAATCGAGATATCCATCCCGATTTAGATCTACCAGAGACACATCTTCAGGATTATCTCCTACTGGATATTCGTTTGATGTATCTTCTAGCGATGCTCCAGCAAAAGACCCATCGCCCAAATTCGGTAACACGGAGAAGGTATTGTGCTGGTTTATTAGGGCATCGACAAAACCATCTTGATTTAGATCTGATAGGGTTACGATGGGCTCTTCTCCTGTTAGATAATCTACCCTATTGGCAAAACTACCATCTCCTAAATTCAACAACACTGACATGATGTCGTTCCTGTTGTTGGTAGTGAGCAAATCGGGAAGATTGTCTCCATTTAAATCTTCAATTTGCCAATTATTTGGTGAAGGTAGAGTACTATTCTGATTGTTAGCAAAAGTGCCATTCCCATCATTTAATCGGACTGTTACGCTGCTCTGGCTAAACCCATCTACTCCTAGTAAATCCAGAAAACCATCTCCATTTAAATCGGCTATGGCCAAATCTTCTGAAGAGTTTGCGGATGGCATCTGATAGTCTGTTGGTTCTAATGTGCCGTCTTCAGTATTTAAGAATACTGTGACCAGATTAGACATTGAAACTACAACATCTACCAAACTATCTCCATTTAAATCTGCTAACTCTAACTGATGAGGTTGGTTGGCAAGACCATAGTTGATGGGGTGAGAGAAACTATCATTATCTTCATTTAATAGTACTGAGAGGCTGGGTTGGGAGCGATTAGCTGTTAAGATATCATCGGCACCATCTCCATTGATGTCTGCTAGAGCTAACTGTAAAGGTCTTGCTTCTAGGGAATAATTGGTTGCTGGGTTAAATGTGCCGTCGCCGTCATTGAGTAACAGGAAAATTTTTTGCTTTTCTGATGAGGCGGCTAGAAGATCTACAACGTCATCCCCATTGAGATCTTGTAGTAAAATCTCTGTATCATATTGACGTAAAGCGAAATCTAATTGATAATCTGTAGAGTCGGTAAAAGTTCCATCCCCCACCTCTCCATTGTTTAATAACACCGATACCTCACCACCATTATAATCTGTTAGGAGTAGATCTGGAAAATCGTCTCCGTTTAGTTTGGCAAGATTGAGGTTGCTCCAGTATTGGTTATTGTCTCCATTGTATTGGCTAGATTCAGGAAAACTTCCA
>JH610978.1 GCA_000252485.1 Prochloron didemni P4-Papua_New_Guinea
AGCAAGAGAAGCCCCCCTTACCAAAGGGGGGAGCAATAGAAGCCCCCCTTACCAAAGGGGGGAGCAATAGAAGAGGCAGTATCTTACTTACCAAAGGGGGCAGAAAGAGATAGAAGCAATATCTTAGTTACCAAAGGGGGTAGAAAGAGATAGAAGCAATATCTTAGTTACCAAAGGGGGCAGAAAGAGAAGAGCCAGTATCTTAGTTGGGATAAGCATCAACTTTTATCTCAAAGTCCCCCTTATTAAGGGGGATTTAGGGGGATAAGGGGGATAAACCCAGATTTAAGGAGATAAACCCAAATGTAATGAGATAATGCAAAGTGTAATAAAATTGATATACCATGTAAATTATCTAGTTTAAATTGAGTGCTATGAATATTCATCGTGAAAGCTATAATCGCTATAAAAAAAGAGAACTCAAGTTAAGCATTAAACAGAAACAATAGATGTATAGTCTCTCGGAGCAGAAACCCCTAGAGCGTCTTTACTTGCTCAACTCTCTGCTTAATCAAATTTTCAACTTCCTCAATCTCTGACTGAGATTGGGGTTTAGGAAAAGTTTGCCCAGGTGCGTTAGCAGTAAGGAGATCTACAAGTGTATGAAATGCTACTTTGTCATTGGGATGAGCGATAACGTAAGCTCGCAGTTCACTTTTAGTCATGGTGTTAAAATTGGGCTTCATCACAAAAACCTCCAAAAACCATTGGGATAGTTTATAAATCGTAGGTTGGGTTGAGGTAACGAAACCCTTCGGCTACCGCTCAGGGACCGCCCAACAAGCCAAAAGATTTGGTGTTGGGTTTCGCTATCGGGAAACCCAACCTACAGTTGCTAAAATGGTAGTCTAGATTTACACTAACGGTTGGGGTTAGAAACCGGGTTTCTTCTCTTAATTTCGGCAATTTACTCTAAAATAATGGGAGAAACCCGGTTTCTGAGCTGAAAACATGAAAATAAATTAAGATTAGTTTTCCCAAAGGCGATCGCTATGTAATAAAATGACAATTTACCACTTCGTTACTCAAGAAGATTAAACAAACAACCAATAACAAACAACAAACAACCAATAACAAACAACAAACAACCAACAACCAACAACAAACAACCAACAACCAACAACCAACAACCAACAACCAACAACCAACACATTTTAGTTTAATTCTTCTCTTATATCATCCTTAAATCCTTGATTCTTTTGTTGTTCGTATAAACAAATAGCTTCTACCCATTTCGTTTTTTCCGATTTATACGACTCCGAATCAGAAGGTTCATTTTTGATAACTTGGCCATATTGCAGCTTCAATTCATCTTTAGGATCTAAAACTTCTTTTATTTTAGCGATAACTTCAGATTCTGCTACTTGCTTTTCTGATACCAGGTTTTTAACTATTTCCTTAATTGATTCTCTTGCAGTGGTGAAATCTTTATCAGCTTGCTGGAATTGCTTGCCTTCTCTTTTACACTCAGACCGGTCAGTTACAGTTTCATTGAGTGGATCTAATAGTTTCCATAGGCTAGGAGCAACTGACGGAGTAGGCTTTGCTTTTAGTTCCTTTATTTGATTGTTCAGAACGGCTATTTCACCTTCCGCTTGATGCCAATTATAACCTAGAAAGATGGCGGAAACTCCCGCGATCGCCAACCCGATTACTGACGGTTTTTTTTTATTCCGGTAATAGAGTTCCAGATTAGTTTTGTATCTGAAACTGCTCTATTAAACAACAATGTAGTTGGTTTATTTTCCCGAGCTTGTTTAATTTCTATTTCTTCTGGTTCCGCTCCGGAAAACTCAGACCCCAATAATACTCCTAACTTTTCATGTTTCACAGCTAAACGACCTAAAGATAGAGGATTTGCTATATTCAGTAGCAGTGCTTTGCCTTTAGTTTTCCCTTGCAAAAGTTTTTCTACCAGTGCAATCCATTGCTGACAACTCTTGTCATTGTTGACACCTCCCCACCAATACTGAGATATTTCTTCAGATTCCTGAGATATTTCTTCAGATTCCTGGGATATTTCTTCAGATTCCTGGGATATTTCTTCAAATTCCTGGGATATTTCTGCCAAGATTAACTGTTTAAGCTCCTCATTCAGCTTGTTCTTGTTATTTTCTAACTCTTCTAAATCTGAAGTTGGCTGCAATAATTCTTCCACATATTCTTGGGATAAAATCTTGTCTAAACTTGCTCCTAACTCACTTTTTCCTGCAATAGGTAATCTAACTCGCTCCCCTCCGTTTCTATCTTTTTGTAATGCAGTTCTCACATCTTGTAACCAAATCCAGATTAACTGAGTTAATCCCATTAGCCCCTTTTCTCGCTCCGAATCTTCATCCCAAGGTTCGTAATTGATTTCAGCAACTAAATCGTAACGGATAGGAGTACCTTGATGATCTTTCCGCTCTGAGGGAATGCCAGAAAGAAAAAGATAGACTTGATTGTCTCCAGTGCCCTCTAAAATACAAGTAGGTTTCTCAATATCGCTTCGATAATAATTCCAGTCTGGTATTCTCGGTTTTTGTTGAAGTAGAAAAGAGTAATCCTTAGTCCAGCCTCGGGTTCTAATATCAAAATCTATCATAATGGTTTAACCTCTCTTGGCAATGTTACCGCTAGCGATTTGTTTGAATCGAGAACCAGGTTTTTGTTGAGATAGTTTATTAATTGCATTGGCCAGTAATTTATCAGTGCCCAGGAACCAATCCCCGAATCTCCTGAAAATCCCGCTATTCTGACGATTCTCCACCATTTGCTTGCAGATAGAATTAAGCAGTCCGATCGCGCCTAATGGTTTTCGTGTTGCTGCAAAGTTATTGCCGTTGCGAACCAAATATTGACAATTAAGAGTTAGTTCTCCCTTGTCATTATATTCCCAATTAGCAGTTGCTAGTTCTATACAGCCAATTGTATCCACAGGGTGATATTCAATCGTATAAGTAGAAGGCTTCGGTGGAGACAACTTTTGTTTAATTGTCTTCACGATGTCATTCTGTCGCGTTGTCTCTTCTGTTGCCTCTTCTTTCTCTGACATTTCTTGCTTTGCCGCTTCAATGACGCTGATATAATATTTACAAATGCGCTTGTATAATTCTTCACTTTTGTTCTTCTTGCCACCGTTATCATCAAAATAGGTTTCGCATTTGACCGGTGCGAATAGCAGCAAACCCGATTCTCCTTTAGACCATCTTCCCTTCGCCCAACCTCCCACTAACTCTTCTACTCGGGAAACTTCTAACAATTCTCGGGATGCTTTGGCCCGATCCATATTATCTGCTTCCATGATTAGATTGGCATCGATGGGTACGATAATCACCGAACTCTCTTGGATCCATTGTTGGCAATTGTCCCACTCTTTTTGACGACCTTGAGGAGGATTTTCCAACCAGCCACCAGGATAGTCCAAAATAGCTAAACGCAGTTGGGCTTCTTCCTCCCCAGTGGCAATGGTCATGACCAAGTCAAAAATAAATGGGTCTGCGGTTCCCCTACCTGTAGGCTCGAAAGTAGAGAAATCCAGTCCTGCCTCGATATCTAAGATGGTATTTCTAATCCTTTCTTTGGTGGGACTGATATAGTCTTCATCTACAAAAGGGGCGATGGAAACATAGCTTTGAGCTAAAGCAGCTTTAGCTTCGTCTAGTAAAGCGGCAACAATAGAAGTTTTCCCCACTCTAGAAGGGCCAATCAAACCAATTTTATAGAAAAAGATTTTTTTTCCTTCATCGCTCACGTAATTGGCAAAATTCAGTCCGCTGGTTCTTTGGTTCATGTTTTTATATCCTTCTACTGATGGAATTTCACAGACCATTGACATTGTACCCCACCTCAATCCATTACAGGACTTACGCAGAAACCGGGTTTCTCTACGAAAAATCTTGATTGGAGCCGTTTGATCCAGGTCAGAAACCCGGAATAAGAGAGTTGTTTGCGTAAGTCCTACATTAGGTATTAGGAGATTGCGGTATTGAGTAATTCTTTTAGATTAGTAACGGCTTGTTCCGCTCTTTTCACCATAGCGTGATTGTTTTCGATGGTCTGAAATTCGCTAGCCCAAATTTCATTAGTATATGATATAGCAAAGTCGAAAAATTGTCTGCCTGCATCCGTAGCTCTGACCAAACTGTCTTCAAACTTAACAGCGGCAGAATAGAGAATATTAGAGACGAAAGGTTTCTCTTTCAAGATTTTTTGCACTTCGTAAGATGTCTGGATAATTTTCAGGGAAATTATTTCCAAGACCATTTTCGGTGCTTGTTCCGCTTCATAAGAGATGTTATTCAGCTGAAATTGCTCTGGGGCTAATTTTTGCGTTTCTTCAATTAGTCTGGGCAGTAAATGACTTTGAAAAATAGCATTTTCTGCCCCGCATTTCAACAGATATTCTGTGGCTTCTCGCAAGGAGGGAAAAGGATCGCCAATGCCTTTTCCTTGCAAAAGCAGGAGGAACTTTTCCAGGGTTTCTTTTCCTGGTGCAGTTTCTTCAATTAAATTTCCCGTGCAACCAGATATTATCCGGCTAATTTCCAGCCATAGTTTCTCGATTTGACTAGCAAAATACCCATCTAGTTCACTGTAAGTATTGGTTAAATAAGTCCGAGCCCGGTTTATTTCTTCCGTAGCAAAAGGTTTTACTTCTTTATCTAATAGAAATCTTCCTTCTGCTCTTTCCTGCCATTCTGCTTTTCCTTTGCCCAGTCCATCTTTACTCCAGTTTTGAATTTGCTGGTGTTTGTCTTCGATAACTTTAATCAACTCCCGATCTGTAATGGAGCCTTCCTCTTTTTCCGCTTCCATTACCTTTCTCAATTTGCGGGTTTCTTTTCCTAATTCAACCGCTAATTCCTCTCTTAACAGCTTGGCTTTTTCATAAATATTCCCTTGCCAACTGGCAGCTTGGGCGGGAAATGTTCGCAGGGCTGATTGTAATTCAGCCAAGGCGATGGTAATTTTTTCTGCAGTTCCTTCCCATTGAGTCAAGTTGGAATCCAGGATTTCTCCATCCATCACGGGAAGACGTTGGATTAAATGATTGAGAACTGGAACTAAAAGTTCTTCCTTGACATTGTTGGCATCTATGGCATCGCCAGTCAGCACTTCATAGCGACTATTGGGTTTGTTTTCGTTGAGTTGTTTGTGAAGATCGTTGATGAGAATCTGATAAAGTTCGTTATCCTCTTCTTCCCCCCGATTAACCACAAGAATGACAAAATCTCCCAATCTAGAAATGCCTTCGATCGCCTTGCTAATTAAATTCAGCGCTTTGCGATCTTTTTCTCCCCAATAAGATGATTCTGCCGTAGGACGTAAAATCAGCAATACTAAATCTACTTCGTTTTTCAGTCCTTGGAGGTGATGTTCTTCCGCATCTACATTTATTTCTCCCAGTCCCGGCAAGTCTACCAAGATTAACTTTTCTACATCTAGCAAAAAAGAACATTGAATTTCAAGATTTTTAACTGCTAAATAACAACGAGAACAATGGGGATTTTTTTCTTCTTCCGGTGTAGGATAGGCCACCCAAGGACGTAGTTGAGTTAAATCTTCGATGATTTCAGTTCTACCAGTGAGGTGCTTTTCATAAGATGGAAGTGCAGCTTGCATTCCCTTGAGACGACCTAACAGCTCCACATTTTTATCTGTGGCTAGTTTCTCGTTATAGTAGTCAAAATTTTTAAACTCTTCAAAAGAATTAACTAGAGATAGATTTAATTCTCGATGAAATGGTTTAATTAGTTCTTCGAGAAAAGTTTTTTTATCCCGCAAACTGAGAATAGCTTTGCGATCGTGACTGTGGCGCAAACGACTGCGCACTGCAGTCACCGGTATGCCTTTGCCTGTCGGGATTGCTTCTTCTGGTAAACTGCCAATAGTTTGCAGTAGAGTACTTTTTCCCACTCTAGCTTGTCCGCTACAACCGATAGTAATGGCTGAACGAGCGAAACGGGTTCTGGTATTTTCCAATCCATCTAGAGTAGAGATTATTTCTCCAGTCCAAGAACTAGAACCGTTCTCAAATTCTTGGAGACGGGATTTTAATTCTTCCGTTACTTGAGGATGTTGTAAAAGACTATCTAAGGCATCTTTTAATTCTTTAATTGCCTCCTTGATATAGTTGATATTCTCAATGTATCCCTCAATAACAGGAACCTTTTTCCCTCTTTCGTCAATTATTTTCTCTATTAGGAGACTGAGTTGGTGGAGTGGCATTCTACTTGTGGGGTTGAGTGAATCAGTTTTGCTGGGCAACCGGGTTCCCTGATTAGATAATATAGCAGTTGACAGTTGATAGTGGACAGTTGATAGTTATACTGCGCATCCTTGGTTGCTCTGATTCAATAGTAAACACTTTCATGGGCCAGTATAATAGCATTTCTCATACTTGTGAGGTACCCCAGAAACAGGTAAAGAAGCAGTCCGCAGGTTTATAGGTGTACCTCATGACCAAGGAACCCTATAACTTAGACAATAACTCATTTGGCGATCGCCCATTGTTAAAAAATATTAAGATTGTTGAAGGGAGAGGTAATAGGCAAGAGGCAAGAGGGGAAAAAAGAGATACAAAGTTTTTCTCCCTCGTGCTATATAATAAGTGAACAAGAAACCAACTTATATAATAACTGAATAAAATTGAAAAAAACACAAACAACCAACACTTCGACTACGCTCAGTGCAGGCAACCAACACTTCGACTACGCTCAGTGCAGGCAACCAACACTTCGACTACGCTCAGTGCAGGCAACCAACACTTCGACTACGCTCAGTGCAGGCAACCAACAACCAACACTTCGACTACGCTCAGTGCAAGCAACCAACACTTCGACTACGCTCAGTGCAGGCAACCAACAACCAACACTTCGACTACGCTCAGTGCAAGCAACCAACACTTCGACTACGCTCAGTGCAGGCAACCAACAACCAACACTTCGACTACGCTCAGTGCAAGCAACAAATTGGTTTGAATACCCAGTTAAAGCCCAACCCCACCACACGGACTATGCTGGTGTAGTGTGGCACGGAACTTATGTGACTTGGTTGGAAGAAGCAAGAGTAGAGTATTTACGTTCCCAAGGTGTAGAGTTTGCCGATTTAGTAGCTCTCGGTTGCGACTTGCCAGTGGTAGGATTATCCCTACGCTACCACAAACCCATTCGCCTGGGCATGTCCGCATTACTTAAGGCCCGATTGAAAGCCTTAGATAAAGTTCGCCTTAATTGGGATTATCGGCTAGAATCCTTGGATGGAGATGAACTGTATCTCACGGCTCAAGTGACTCTCGTGCCAGTTGACAGGGAGAAAGGCAAGATTCTGCGCCGTTTACCTACCTTGTTGAAAGAGGCGTTGGCTATCCCCCCAACCCCCCTTATCAAAGGGGGGAGTAAGAAATCAAAGGGGGGAGTAAGAAATCAAAGGGGGGAGTAAGAAATCAAAGGGGGGAGTAAGAAATCAAAGGGGGGAGTAAGAAATCAAAGGGGGGAGTAAGAAATCAAAGGGGGGAGTAAGAAATCAAAGGGGGGAGTAAGAAATCAAAGGGGGGAGTAAGAAATCAAAGGGGGGAGTAAGAAATCAAAGGGGGGAGTAAGAAATCAAAGGGGGGAGTAAGAATAAGGGAGATAACAATAAGGGGGGAGTAAGAATAAGAGAATAAATAGTAAAAAGGAAGAAAAAATTCTATGACTAAACTCCTGGAACAAGCAACTTCTCGATTAAAAACTCTACCTACTACCCAACAAGATACAATTGCTGCCATGATTCTAGAAGAAATCGAGGATGAAGTTAAATGGGATGAGACCTTTGCTAAGTCTCAAGATGTTCTTGCGCAACTTGCAGCAGATGCAATGGCTGAATATAAGGCAGGCAAAACCCAAGAG
>JH610979.1 GCA_000252485.1 Prochloron didemni P4-Papua_New_Guinea
GGGGGATTTAGGGGGATAGACCCAGATTTAGAGGGATAGACCCAGATTTAGAAAGATAGACCCAGATTTAGAAAGATAGACCCAGATTTAGAAAGATAAACCTAGATTTCGGTAGATAAACCTAGATTTCGGTAGATAAACCTAGATTTAGGGGAATATTCCCAACTTGCCATTTACTACTTGCTGTTGTAGAATGGAAATAAAAACTGACCCTAATAAAGGATTTCCGGAAAATTTCTAAGCTAAATCTCAAAGAAATGTTCCCTTTTGAACTGGATGATTTCCAGAAAAACGCGATCGCCGCCTTAGATCGGGGTAAATCGGTGGTGGTATGCGCTCCTACCGGATCGGGGAAAACTTTAATCGGCGAATATTCTATTTACCGCGCTCTCCACAGAAATAAGCGAGTTTTTTATACCACTCCTCTCAAGGCTCTCTCCAATCAAAAGTTTAGGGATTTTCAGGAAAAGTTGGATTCTCCTCAACTGGTGGGTTTGATTACGGGGGATGAGGTGGAAAATCCCCAAGCACCTGTTGTAGTCATGACTACGGAAATTTTCCGCAACATGCTCTACGAAACCCCCATCGGCCAGGTGGGTACGTCCTTGGAAGATGTAGAGGCGGTGGTGTTGGATGAATGTCATTACATCAGCGACCCCGGTCGAGGTACGGTTTGGGAAGAATCTATTATTTACTGTCCTCCTAGGATTCAATTAGTAGCTCTTTCCGCTACCATTGGCAACCCAGAAGAACTGACGGATTGGATTAATCAGGTGCGTCACGCAGCCGAAAACAAGGAAGGAGAATCTATTAAACATTGCGAATTAATTAATTCCGATTTTCGTCCCGTTCCCCTTCAATTTCACTTTAGCACTGTGAAGGGCTTATTTCCCTTGCTAGATAGTAAGGGAGAGAAACGAAATCCCCAACTGAAAGATTTGCGCCAAGGAGGTCCAAGCAAACGGATTAAGCAAGAAGATTGCCCGACAATGGTGCAAATTCTCAACCAGTTGCAGGAAAAAGAAATGCTTCCCGGTATCTATTTAATTTTTAGTCGCCGGGGCTGCGATCGCGCTGTGGAAGAGTTGCAATTTAACTTTACTTCCTCCCAAGAACGGGATAAAATTAAAACTAAACTACTAGAATTCTTTCTGTTAGATAATCCGGATTTACAAGGTAAAATATTACAACTTTTCCCCCAAAATTTTGAGTATAAAGATAAACTCCTGGGATTTTTGGCCAATAACCCTGGTGCCAAAAAGCAATTCTTGCGCTATTTGGCCCATAATCGGGAAGATACAGTGCAGTTGTGGGAATTTTTAGCCACCCATGCAGAAGGGGCCAGAGCTGGACAAATAGAACCTTTAATGCGAGGCATAGCCGCTCACCATGCAGGTATTCTCCCAGCTTGGAAGAAGTTGGTAGAAAAATTATTTGAGATGGGTTTGGTCAAGCTAGTGTTTGCCACAGCAACTTTGGCTGCAGGGATTAACATGCCCGCTCGCACTACCATTATTTCCGCTCTTTCCAAGCGCAGCGAGGACGGACATCGCTTGCTAACTTCTTCGGAGTTCGTGCAAATAGCGGGTAGGGCCGGTCGCCGGGGTATGGACGTGGTGGGGCACGTGGTGACCATCCAAACTCGCTTTGAAGGCTCGAAAGAAGCGGCTAAGTTAGCTACTGCTTCGGCGGAACCCCTCACCAGTTGGTTCGCTCCCAGCTACGGCATGGTGTTAAATCTGCTGCAAAAGCATAGTATTGAAGAAGCCAAGGATTTGTTGGAACGCAGTTTTGCCGAGTACTTAGCCGAGCAAAGATTGGCTCCCCAACAACAGGCGATCGCCGAACTCACCACCGAAATAACCAAAATAGATATTGAGTTGGCCCCCGTTAAAGTAAGCTATTTTGCCAGTTACGAAAAGCTCTGGGAACGGGTAAAAGAAGAGATGCGGCTGTTAGAAATTCTCCAACAGCAAGCAGAAGCAGCCCGCAAGCGGGAAATTGCCCCTTACCTAGCAGAATTGAAAAGCGGCAATATTGTCTATCTCAAGGGCAAGCACGTGCGAGTGGCATTACCCCTAGCAGCAGTGTTATTTACCAAGGTAGAAGGTTCCGGACAAGCCCCCTACTTGCTTTGTTTGGGTTCCGACAATCGCTGGTACGTGGCTAGTAAGGTCGATGTAGCGGATATCAATCAAGCCATAGTGCCGCCAGGAGATATGGCAGAGCTATCTTTCCCTTCCGCAGATAATTTGCGTCTCGGGCGATCGCGCAAAGGAGATGAAAGAACCGCACCCATCAGCAAGAAGATTTTAGACTGTGTAGTACCAACAAAGCCAGCGCCGGAAGTAATGGTCCAGCAGGCCAAAGTAGAGCAATTGCAAGATGATTTGAAGAATCATCCCTTACGGCAGTTTGCCGATGTGAACCATATCATTAAGCGCCACAAACAGAGGCTGGAGTTGCGAGACCAACTGTATAGTTCTCAGGCTAAATATAAAAAACAGAAATCTTCTAAATCTTATTATTGGGAGGAATTTCTCAATTTAATTAAAGTGTTGCGCCAGTTTGGGGCCTTGGATGAGTACAGTCCCACTACCTTGGGACAGGCAGCGGCAGCAGTGAGAACGGAAAACGAACTCTGGCTAGCCCTGGCCTTAATGTCTGGGGAGTTGGAAGGGTTGGAGTCTTTTCATCTAGCGGCGGTGGTTAGTGCCTTAATTATGGAACCCCCCAGACCGGATAGCTGGACCGAGTATCAGCGCTCCAAGGAAGTATTAGAGGTGTTGGAGCGATTGTCATCCTTACGCAAGGAGTTGCTCAAGACTCAGCGCACGTGCGATGTTGGTTTTCCCGTGTGCTTTGAGCTAGATTTTCTCGGCTTGGTGGAAACTTGGGCTTTGGGCAAGGAGTTTGGGGTAGAATGGGGGGAACTGTGCCATAATACCAGTTTAGATGAAGGGGATGTAGTACGGATGTTGCGCCGCACAGTGGACGTGTTGTTACAAATTCCTCAAATTCCTGGAGTTTCTCATAACTTGATTGAGACTGCCAAGGAAGCAATATCTAATATGAAACGGTTTCCCATTTGATTATTTGTTGTTGGTTGTTTGTTGTTTGTTGTTGGTTGTTTGTTGTTTGTTGTTTGTTGTTTGTTGTTTGTTGTTTGTTGTTTGTTGTTTGTTATTGGATTTTACAATAAGTAGGGTGCGGCACTGCCCACCAATATACTTTGATATTATTTTGTTTAAGTCTTATGAGATATCATTCAAATGCTCTTGAGGAATAAATCGTAGGTTGGGTTGAGGCACGAAACCCAACAACACTGGATTGAGAAACCGGGAATAAGAGCAAAAATTTCATCATTAATCCCTAAAATCATAGTCCAAACCCGGTTTCTAGGCTTTCTTTGTTATTTGTTGTTTGTTGTTGGTTGTTTGTTATTTGATTTTACAGTGGTAGGGTGGCACAATTAAACATGTGGAATAAATCGTAGGTTGGGTTGAGGCACGAAACCCAACAACACGGGTTGTTGTGTTGAGTTTCCCTATCGTAATCGCCAACCTACGACTAAAATAAGCTAATATTAAAAATCTACCCCTGTGAGTCCCCCCCCAGCCCCCCTTTAATAAAACACAACAAGTATTTTAACCAATGGATGAAACAGTTTATTATCAAAAAAACTTTTTGAGCTATGCTACGAGCTATTCTGAAGAATTTACCAAATATTTTAATACAACCATTCCAACAGCGGAAATGCTTATAGAAGCAGCAGTTAAGTGGCCCTCGCTCTTCAACCAAAGACCAAAGACTTTAATAGGTAATATAGAAGGGGTTTATGAGTATTTTAAACCTAAGGGATTATCTCTGGAAGATTACCTCAAA
>JH610980.1 GCA_000252485.1 Prochloron didemni P4-Papua_New_Guinea
AGTATTGAGTTCCAGCAACCAATCGGTATTGTTAGGACTTACGCAGAAACCGGGTTTCTCGACGAAAAATTTGGATCTTAGTCATTTTATCTGGGTTAGAAACCCGGTTTCTATAGTTGTGTGCGTAAGTCCTGATTGTATAACTCGACAATCATCTTAAATTGCTCCAAATATGCTCAAACTATTACTAGTTAACGGATTGAAAAGTTATCGATAGATTAGAGAGTGAGCATTATTGCTTCGTTTTGTGAATTTTTGGGGAAAATCCTTGATATAGCGCTACGCGCAATTCAAAATTCAAAATTCAAAATTCAAAATTCAAAAAGATGGCTATGACTAGGTTTCAGGCTTTATTAATGACAATACCTAAATGCGTAGTGCTATAGCTACCCTATGGATAGATTAGAGAGTGAGCATTATTGCTTCGTTTTGTGAATTTTTTGGGAAAATCCTTGAGAGCTACCCTATCGATAGATTAGAGAGTGAGCATTATTGCTTCGTTTTGTGAGTTTTTGGGGAAAATCCTTGAGAGCTACCCTATGGATAGATTAGAGAGTGAGCATTATTGCTTCGTTTTGTGAGTTTTTGGGGAAAATCCTTGAGAGCTACCCTATGGATAGATTAGAGAGTGAGCATTATTGTTGAGTAGTTCGTGAATTTTTGGGGAAAATCCTTGATATAGCGCTACGCGCAATTCAAAATTCAAAATTCAAAATTCAAAATTCAAAAAGATGGCTATGACTAGGTTTCAGGCTTTATTAATGACAATACCTAAATGCGTAGTGCTATAGCTGCTCTATCGATAGATTAGAGAGTGAGCATTATTGCTTCGTTTTGTGAATTTTTTGGGAAAATCCTTGATATAGCGCTACGCGCAATTCAAAATTCAAAATTCAAAATTCAAAATTCAAAAAGATGGCTATGACTAGGTTTCAGGCTTGATTAATGACAATACCTAAATGCGTAGTGCTATAGCTGCTCTATCGATAGATTAGAGAGTGAGCATTGTTGCTGAGTGGTTCGTGAGTTTTTGGGGAAAATCCTTGATAGCTACCCTATGGATAGATTAGAGAGTGAGCATTATTGCGGTAAGAAAAGTTGAGTTCTGAACCGGATTATTTTGGGAAACATTTCCCTCACTTAAAGTCCGAAAGCGTATTTGCGCCACTTGTGGTTGGCATTTCCTTTTGTTTGTTTAACGATTTCAAAATGAAGACTGCTGTGAGGTCGGCGAGGTCGAGTGAGCAAATTCATATTTGCTTCTTTCGGGGTCCGATTGCCTTTTTTGACGTTACAGCGAACGCAAGCAGCCACTAAATTTTCCCAGGTATCCCCACCACCGCGAGACCTGGGAAGAACGTGATCCAGGGTCAATCCCTCTCCTTTATAAGAACAGTATTGACAAGTGTGACGGTCCCGTTCGAGAATATTCCGGCGAGTTAAAGGAATTTCTTTATAAGGAATCCTGACGTAGTAAAGTAAACGAATTACTGTAGGCAGAGGAAATTCGGGGTAGAGGTATTTACCGTTATTTTCGAGTTGCTCTGCTTTGCCCTTGATTAATAAAACAACTGCTCTCCGCCAACTGGTGATGTTTAGCGGTTCGTAGGAAGCGTTTAGCACCAGAACCTTGCCCATTATTAGCTCGGATAGATAAAAAGCTTTTGCCCTCCATGGTAACATAAGGAATCTGAGACGGTTGCTCCCCAAGAACAGATTGCTCGGCTCAATAACTGTTATAATAGAAAGCTTTCAGAGATAATTTTTAATTGTTAATGGCTCATTGTTATAATTGTCTGAAATAATCCGCCAACGGGCTTGGGTAGAAATAGATCTGGGTGCTTTAGCCCACAATACGCGCCAGATTAAAAAGATGTTATCGCCGCCAACAGAACTCATGGCGGTGGTAAAAGCAGATGCTTACGGTCATGGAGCAGTTACAGTGGCTGAAACTGTCATCCTTGCTGGTGCAACCAGACTGGCCATCGCCACTCTCTCGGAAGGGATTGAATTGCGAAAAGCTGGTATTGCAGTACCAATTCTCATTTTAGGGGCGATCAATACTGCTGCAGCAATTGAAGCGATCGCCCGTTACCAATTGCAACCTACCCTCTGCAACATAGAGCAAGCCAAGATGGTTGCTGCAACTTGGGCCAGTAGTGTTGCGGCCAGGACCGACGGCGGTGCTACCTTACCCGTGCATCTTAAACTAGATACGGGCATGTCTCGTCTGGGAACTCCCTGGTGCTCCGCAGCAGAATTTGTTCGTTCTGTCAGTCAGTTGTCTAACCTAAAAATAGCCAGTATTTATTCTCATCTAGCTACAGCAGATGACCCCGATCGCACCACTATGGAACTGCAGCAGAAGCGTTTTCAGGAGGCGAGCGCCCAAATTGAAGCTTTGGGAATGCCCCAACCTCGACCCCTACTTCACCTTGCCAACTCTGCCGCCACCATAGGAGAACCCTCTTATCACTACGACCTGGTTCGAGTGGGTTTAGCTCTTTACGGACTTTATCCCGCTCCTCACCTGCAACCTTGCGTTCAGCTGCAACCGGTTATGCAAGTTAAAGCAAGAGTGACCCAAGTTAAAACCATTGCCCCCGGTACTGGTGTTAGCTACGGCCATCAATTTGTTGCAGATAGAGATTTGCACCTTGCTGTGGTGGGTATTGGTTACGCTGACGGAGTTCCTCGCAACCTTTCTAACCGCCTCCAAGTATCGATTCGAGGTCAGCTAGTACCGCAAATCGGTGCCATTACCATGGAGCAGTTGATGCTGGATGTTAGTGCTATTCCTGACTTGAAAGTGGGGGAAGTAGTTACTTTAATCGGTCAAGATGGTAGTGTAGAGATATCCGCCGATAGTTGGGCTGAGGCTTTAGGCACTATTTCCTGGGAAATACTCTGCGGCTTCAAACACCGACTCCCGCGAGTTAGCATTAATTAGCCGCAGAAACCTAGTAACCTAGCTATTGGATGGCTTGCCAAAGAATTCCCTATCTAGAGAGCGCCAGCGCTTGCCAAGCCTAAGATAGCACCGATACCGAGAATGTGACCAAAGCTGGTGGTTGCTAGTAACGAGGGCAAACCCATGCCGCCAAAGAATTCAGGGCTGGGTAAAGCGGGGCCTTCGTCGGGAATTTCAATTGTAGCTTTGCCAAAAGCAATGGCAATGATATTGCAGACAATCATCACGATGGCAATCTTGGGACTCCATTCTACGGTGGGAGGAACGGATGCTGCTGCTAATAGTAAAGTTGAGTACATTTAACGAGTTTCTCCTCTCTAATTCTATGAAATTGCTTGCGATTCAAGTAGCAATCTTAAGCTTTTTTCAAGGTTTCCCCTAGTATATGTTGCAATTCTTATCATTTATATGAAGTTTTGTTACAATTTTTTCCGTTTTCGCTCATATATCATCATTTTTGACTAAATTACAATAATTTTTGTGTTGATATATTAAAATATTGTAATATTTAGCGATTTTTATGTTAAAATCAAGAAATAGGGAAGGCGATCCCGCAGGGATCTGCTTCGCAGCGATCGCAACTGGGGAATCAATTATCAATCGTTTCTATGACAATTATGGCAAGGCATTTCGCGCACAAGTGTTGCAACAATGGAGCATTTTAGTTGGACTTATTGGTACTTTGCTGGGTTTGACAATTTTAGTACAAAAACAAAAAGATTAGAGGAACACCTGGGGTTAGAAACCGGGTTTCTTTGACAAATCTAGGTGTAGCTCCAAAAATAATGGTAGAAACCCGGTTTCTTGGCTGAAACATTTCTTGGCTAAAAAATGAAAAATCAGCCAATCTTAATTCCAAGCTTTTGTTGCATTGGGATATATATTATAAGTTGTAGGGTGGGCATCGCCCACCATAGCTGTTTCTTGAAAAGGTAAAAGTTAAATTAACAACATTGATGTTTGATTATTTAGCTTTCCTATATGACCGCACCACTAACCATAGACTTCAGCCTTTAACAGTGTCCTAACCTTGATACGTACTGCTATAAAAAAAAGTAGCACCCTAACCTATAGGATAGATTGATAATTAGCTCAATAAATTGTTCATTGTAGATTTCAAATGGTTTGTTGGGCGTTGCCCTGAGCGCTTGCCCAGAGGGTCGCCGAAGGGTAGCCGAAGGGTTTCGTGACCTCAACCCAACCTACAATAAAATCTTTGCTCGGTTTGACGATTTTATACCAAATCTAAAAAAGAATGCTACAGATAAAATAGTGCGCTCTTTGTTATTTGCATATCTCTCAGAAGCTTTATTCTGGAAGTCCCCCTTAGATCGGGGGATTTAGGGGGATATGTAGCAAACATTTTCATATTTCATTTTAGTACAAAAACAAAAAGATTAGAGGAACACCTGGGGTTAGAAACCGGGTTTCTTTGACAAATCTAGGTGTAGCTCCAAAAATAATGGTAGAAACCCGGTTTCTTGGCAGAAATCTAATGCAAAATTAGCCAATCTTAATTCCAAGCTTTTGTTGCATTGGGATATATATTATAAGTTCCCATTATAGAAGCCTGCTCCAAAATATGCCCTTTAATTGCTTGCAAAACTTCAGCTCCCGTAAATTTTCCATCCACAGGACAGCGTTCTAAATCCATCGCATAAAGGGTGAAATAATAGCGATGGACCAGTTCGTCATTCCAGGGAGGACAAGGACCATCGTAACCGAAATAGTCCCCAGACATATCCGGATCTCCTGCAAACCATTCCCGATAATTATTGATTCCTTGACGGGTTTCTAATAACCCTTCCGGACCTTCTTTTCCCTTGGGAGTAACACCATTACTAAATTGTCCCACAGCTAGAGACTGGATGCTAGGTTTCAGATCTACAATTATCCAATGATAAAAGTCTACTCGTGGCAAATCTGCTGGTACTGTTTTACCTTCTTGATTCACATCATCCGGTTGACTGGGAACGTCAGGATCGTGACAAATAAGCACCAAAGAACGAGTATTTTCTGGTAGGTTGCTCCATCCTAGATGGGGATTGCGATTGTCCGAGAGTGTGACGTGGAAGTCTCGATCGTATTTCCCAAATGCAAATTCTTCTGGGATTGTTTCTCCATCTTTAAAGCTATCGGTCCAAAATTTCATCGCTCGTTCCTCGTTTTTGCAATTATAGCATTAGGTTTTGAAATCAAAAGAAGATATTGTCATTATTCTAAGACAAATCAAAGCAGCACTTTTGTATAAAAAATGGAGCATGTAAAGACACCAGCGCGAAGCGCTATAATTGTTAATTGTTAATTGAAAACCGGATTTGTTCTAAATCTGCTAAAGCTCGCTGGAGTCGAGCCTGTCGTAATAGATTCGACAAGTTTGGTTCTTTCACCAGACTTTCCAGACCAACTTGCAATTTAGATAAAAGACTTTCAATCTTCTTCTCATTTTCCTGATGAGAATTAACAGTTCCTACAACTTCTTCAGAACTGTAATTAACTTGACCTTCTAAAACAGCTTTTTGCGTTTCCAGTTCCCGAACGGTAGACTGTAAAAGTTCGATCGCCCCGTACATTTCCATCGGGTCGAAGACTCTCAATAAGCTAGTTTGAGTCACTATTCCCAATCCTTTTCCCCAGTTCCAAGATACCACCAATCTTCGGACGCGCCTGCGTTCCATTTCTTGATACGCAGCAAATAAAGAATCTTCTGGAGTGAGAAGAAATAAGGGGGTACTCATCACTTCCCTGGCTTCAATTTTCCCTAGTTCTAACTGCAAATACTGAAACTGAACTATATCTCTTTCCGTCACAATCCCTACAGGAAGAAGGCAACTATTCTCATCTCCCTCTACTATGACCACACAACTTACCCCATGTTGAGCCATTAATTGAGCTAAAGTTAGGATGGAAGCAGTTAGAGGAGCGTGAATTACCTCCTGGCTCATCACATCAGCAACCCGTCGCAATTTAAGCAAATTAACTGGCTGCAACACTTGACGAATACTTTCTGGGGAAATGGTCCCCACCAGTCCACCCTGAGAGTCTACAATTGGTAGGTGACGGATTCTATAGCGACGAAAGAGAAATAGGGGGGCAAATACGTCCTTGAGATTAGTTTCCGGTAAGCTGACTATTGGCTGAGTCATTACCTGGCCAATTTTTATTTCTTCTAGGTTCAATCTTTTCGCAGTGAGTTGAACAATATCCCGCTCGGTAAATATTCCTAGCAATTCCCACCCGGACATCACCAGAACGCAACTGGATCTGGCTCCTCTCATAGTTGCTCCTATATCTTTATTTGCCTTATTGGATAAGGAACAACTGCTACCTCTGGCTTGATTCATCAGGGCGATCGCCTCTACCAAGGGAGTATCCGGTGTCACCACGAGAGGATTGCGATCGATCGCGTCTTGTATCGCTATTCCACCACCGAATCCTTGATTTGTATAAGCTTCGCCCATCTAAGTTAGCTTCTCAGAAATTTTGCTCAAAAAAAACTTTACATTTCCTCATCTAAGGTGTAAGATGAAGACAGATGTAACAAAAAAATACTCATACACCAGTTAAATCAACAGTTTTAGTCAAAATAGGTTTTTAAGAACCCGCCTTTTACCAGTTACCAGCAAACTATCACTTTGTCGTCAACTTGAAAATGGGAGTACCAATATGAAAGTTCAACAGATAAACCAGTAGTTCAGTTTACTCTTTAGTGCCAGCAGTAACTCCAGATACTCGCGGTGTTTTGCCGTAGAGTCTGTCCAGAACTCGTTTTACCGAGATTCTTCGCCATTGCTGAGAGCGCTTGGTTTCATATCCGCGATCGTTCAGCCAGTCTGCAATCTGTTGGAGAGACTTGCCAGATTTGTGGTGTCGGCGAATCAGTTCGATAATTTCCTGTTCTTGAGGATTTGTTACCAGTTCTCCATCCATGGCTTTTTCACCGAAAGCGGGGGAACCGTAGCCAGCATAGCCACCTCGAGCTGCTTTTGCTTTTCTCCCGGATTCCAGTCTTTGCCAAACAGTAGAAGGTTCTAACTTTTCAGCAGTCATAGCTATTATCCAATAGATTTTTTCAATCCTCTTTAATACAAAACTACTTTATCAAAACCATGCAATTTATTTTTTTAGGCCCTCCCGGAGCAGGGAAAGGAACTCAAGCCGCAACTTTAGCCCAACAATTGGGAATTCCTCATATTTCTACAGGGAAGATTTTGCGAGAGGCAATAGCCGAGGGAACAGATTTGGGAATTAAAGCTCAAGTTCATGTAGACGGGGGAGAATTAGTTCCAGATAGCTTAATTATTGCTTTAATACGAGAGCGTTTTGGCCATAAAGATACCCAAAAAGGTTGGATTTTGGATGGATTTCCTCGCAATGTTTCTCAAGCTCGTGGTTTAGATCTGTTATTAGAAATTCTGAGTCAGCCTTACGGACGAGTGGTTTATTTTGATGTAGCTGAAGAGGTTTTAATTGAGAGGATGCTGTATCGTTCTCGCAACGACGATAACCTACCCACCATTCATCGTCGTCTGAAAGTTTATAAGGAAGAAACTACTCCTTTAATTGATTTTTACCAGCGACGACGCAGCTTAGTAACAATTGATGGGAGTTTGAGTCCTAGTGAAGTAAATATTCTCTTGCAACAAGCATTAGATTTAGCCGTACCGGTAGCAGTCTAGCAAGAGTTACCAGTTAGTCAGTAACCAGTGACCAGTAAAATGTTTTTCTTTTCACCAGTCACTGATTGAGAAAGTTGGGAAATTTAGAAACAGGAACAAAAAATGGCAACTTATAAAGTTAGATTGATTAATGAAGCCGAAGGACTGGATAAAACCATTAAAGTGGCAGATGACCAATATATTTTCGATGCGGCAGAAGAAAATGACATTGACCTTCCTATTTCCTGTCGTTCCGGTTCTTGTTCCAGTTGTGCTGGTAAAATTATCTCAGGGACAGTAGACCAATCGGATCAAGTATTTTTAGAGGACGAACAGCTAAAAGCTGGTTTCGTTCTTACCTGTGTTGCTTATCCTACCTCAAACTGTACCATTCTCACTCACCAAGAAGACGCAGTTTTGTAATTTTTGTCATTTTGTAAACCATCCATTCATAAATAGGAAACAAATTCATGGGCAAAGCAACATTAATCCAGGATAGGGAATTTAAACAGTTGTTAACTTCTGAAAAGATGTTAGTAGTGGATTATACCGCAAGCTGGTGCGGTCCCTGTCGTTTAATTAGTCCTTATATAGACCAACTGGCTGAAGAATACGAAGGACGGGCTAAAGTGGTGAAAATTGACATCGATAAGAATCCCGAGCAAGCTAAAGAATTGGGGATTCGCAGTTTACCCTCGGTTCTCTTTTTTAAAGATGGAGAGATGGTGGAAAAAATGGTAGGAAAAGCTACCTATGAAGCCTTTAGTACTACTTTGGAAAAGCATCTTTAGAAGCTGTTTTTTTTCCAAAGACAATTGTAGGGTGGGCATCGCCCACCGACAGCATTATAGCACTACGCATTTAGGTGGGTGTGGTCAAAAGTAGTTGTTTGTGTCTGAATATGTATTTATCAATCGTGGGGTAGCCCTCTGGGCTGCCTAAGAAAGAGTAAGCCGCGACCATTGAGAATTTTATATTCTCAACTGTTTTTGACCGCACCCCATTTAGGTTAGGACATTAATAAAGCCTGAAACTCAGTCATAGTCTATTTTTGAATTTTGAATTTTGAATTTTGAATTGCGCGTAGCGCTATATTTATCTCGTCAACTCAAAATCAATTGACTGATGTATAATAAAAATGCTCTCATCTAAAGCAACTTAGTGTGATTTGTTGATTGTTAGTTGCTCATTAGTCATGGCTGCATCGAAAACTATTCCCTGTCCTAACTGCGGTAGTAAAGCTAAAAGATACTACTTCACAAGTAATGAAGCAGCCTATGTTTCTTGTCCCCAAAATCTAGTTCTGCAAACTGAATGTCCGGTTTGCGACTATTTAATGGTAACTTGTTCTCTGAGTGGAACTGTGATAGAAGCTCATTCTCCTGGTATTGGCGAGCTAAACTATTGTAGTTGACAGTTGATAGTGGACAGTTGATAGTTATACAGCAACCGGTTGGTTGCTCTTACTCAAGACTAAACACTGATTTATTTGATAATCAACCTTTACCTAACAAAATAAGACTCGAAAACCATGATAAAAGCAAAAGAGATCATGACCAAAGATGTGGTCACTATTAGCGGTTCGGCAACTGTAGCTGAAGCAGTTAAATTGATGAAAGATAAAGCCATCAGAGCTGTAATTGTAGAACGACGGAACAATGACGACCCCTATGGGATTATTACAGAAACGGACATAGTTTATAAGGTAGCAGCTTTCGGACACGACCCCAAGAAAATGCGGGTTTATGAGATAATGACTAAGCCTTGTATCACTGTCAATCCGGAATTAGGCGTGGAATATGTAGCTCGCTTATTTGCTAATACTCGCACTCGCCGCGCTCCGGTAATTAAAGGGGAATTGTTGGGCATAATTTCTATTAGCGATATTCTCCGAAAAGGGGATTTTGTGGAGCAACCGAAAAGGCTGTTTATTGAGGATGAAATTGAAGCGGCTCGGGAAGATGCTAGGGCTATTTGTAAGGAAAAAGGTGCTACTTCTAGCGAATGTGCTGCTGCCTGGGATGCAGTAGAAGAACTGCAAGCGGAAGCTTCTCATCAACGGAGTAAAGAGGAGAAGAAAACTGCTCTAGAGAAGTATTGCGAAGAAAATCCCGATGCAGAAGAATGTCGGTTATATGACGATTAGTTTTGGCAATGAACAATGAACAATGAACAATGAACAATGAACAATTAACAATTAACAATGAACAATTAACAATGGACAATTAACAATGAACAATAAGAAATAATTGTAGGTTGGGTTGAGGTGACGAAACCCAACAGCATAAGCCATCGCTCTTGCAATGAGGCTTTAAGTGTGCTTGTCTAATAACTTTTGAAACAAACTGTATTAGATAGTTCGCTATAAACTACCTGGGGAATGATGATTTGCCCGAACAATTCAGGTAATAAGTCAATCTGCCCAATCAGAATTAGGTAGTTGATTGGAGAGGTATTGGACACAATAATCATTAGGTAGCTAAAAGATGGCGAATCCCTTGGACATCCTGCTCTAAATCGTTTTCAGTATAGGGTAGATAAGCTTTTTCACGCTTAAGAAATTCGTAGGTTTCCCAACGAGAGGAAAAGTTGAGTATTTGTCGTACTTCGGCGGCTCCAATACGACCTTGACGATAGCGATCGGCTGCGATAAGTTCTAGAACTCGGCGGGAAACATTGACGGGTTGTAATTGATTGGCTATGTCGTCAGGGAGTTCAATTGTGATCTGCATGATAATTTTCTCCTTATTTGTAAATCGCTTTACTGCTGACCCATCCTCAGAAATTTTTCCTAAACCCCAGTCTATTGCTGAGGTCAAGGAAGTTGAAAATTTGATTCAACAGAGAGTTGAACAGCTAAAATTCTTGTCTAATAAATAGACCCTTTAGTTACGCATTTATACCAATTCTCTATGAAGATGCAACTAATACATTTGAGTAAGATTAAGCAACATTCTTGATATCAGCTTTTCTATTAAGCGCAGTGTTACAGAGAATTGGTATTAGGTTAGGACATTAATAAAGCCTGAAACCTAGTCATAGCCTCTTTTTGAATTTTGAATTTTGAATTTTGAATTGCGCGTAGCGCTATATTAGTTTTCAATCAATACCTTGGTTATTTTTTGCAGTAAGGATGATTGACTATTCTCGCTAATTTTCAAAACATTCTGAGTTAGGGTAGTGAAATGTAAAGCTGTGATGGGTTCCTCTATAAGTTGAGATGTGGGAATTGAGTCCCCAGCATATGTCTTGCCTATCAAATGATAGACTCTAAATCCTCTTTTTATCGTTTGCTGGAGATTTTGAGTGGAGGGAACGTAATACTGGATAAAGTCTTCATTCTTTAAATCCAAACAGATCATGTTTTTTATTTGGTTAATTGGTTTAATTTCATCATTATAATAAGTAACCAAGGGTAATAACTTGCTACCTGGTTTTCCTGTTTCTTTGTCAGTTTTTATTTTTTGTTAATTTCTAGGGTTCCGTTTTCCATCTCCTCAAGAATACCATGTCGTCCAATTAATTTTGGCGTGAAATAATCACTTGTATAACAACTGATAAATTTTTCTGCCGATTCATCTATCAAATAGTGTTGCTCGTTAATTAACTCCTCTGAATTTTTTCTTGTTCTTAAACATTTCCTAAATGTCTTTTTAATTTGTTTGAGATCGCGGATTATATCTTTTATATAGATACAGCCATCTTGATAAATAAATCGTACCGCTACGGCTTTAGTTTCTTTTTCTTTTTCTCTAAAACTACGTACATAGATGCTAACAAATTTTTTTCGTTCAGCAAATGATTGAGGAGGAATTGGCAAACCAATACTGTTGTCTTTGTCTATAAGACTTTGCCTCATCCAGTTTTTAATTCTCAATTCAATTAATACTTTCTCATATTCAGGTGAGATTTTAATTTTGTATTTTTCTTTAAATTTTTCCCATTCTTCCTTGTTTTTTTGTTGTCGTAGATAGGAAAACAGATGCTCTTCTACTTCCAACCATTGCCCAGGTGTAAAATCTTGAGTATCCTTGCGCAAAATATCTAGATCAATTGGTTCACTTTTTTTACTTGCAGCAGTATATTTCCCTGTATAAGTGAGAACTGAAAGAACTGGTTTTTCTTGTTCAGATTCATCAGATTCAGATTTTTTTCCACCGGATTCTTTCTTTTTGAGAGCCTTAAATTCAGAGATATTTATACCTTGGGTGCTAACAAACTCCCCTGTCTCCAAATAGTTAATTCTTCGCTTTAACTGGGAATAAAAATCAACTTGGGTCTTGTCATCGATTTTGGTGGATGGACACCAGAGACCATCTTCCCTCTGGTAAGCCATGGAACCCGCTTCTTCTTCTAACAGTTTGTTAAAAATTAAATAGTTTTTGCTTTTATCCAGTTTAATCTCTGACCAAGATTGACGTTCAGTGATTTTCCAGGGAGCGGGAGCGTTTTCACTCTCAACTTCTTGTTGTTCGTAAGTGCTAATGGTTTGGCCAGAATTATAAAATGAGATGGAAGATATTCCTTGATGCTGCAGAAAATTTGTCAGAAATTCTTGGTCAGATTCAGTTAAATCTATGCCAGTGTTGTTAATAATTTCCAACGATTCTACGGATTCTAGATTTTCCTTTTCCAGAAAAGGCTTTTCTAAATAGGAGTTAGCTTGAAAATCAAGTCTCTCAAATTTAATCTGGCATTCCTTTAAAAAATCCTCAAGTTTGGTCATGAGGTTTTGGTAGTGATAAAGCTGAGTTTTTTTGAATGTCTTATAGTCTTTATCTTGCGTAAAGTTCATAAAATTAATAGAATTTTGGCGACGAGCGTCGAGATCGCGGTCAAAACAGTAATTCTTCTTTTTGTGGATTAACAACTCCCCTAAATCACCACCATATTGAGTAACATAGTCATCCTCTGGTAAGAATAGCTTGCTTTTGCGAGATAAATTTAATGTTAATACACCGTGTTGATTGTATTGAACTAATAAATTGTGTCCCCAGAAAAAAAGAGGTTTTCCCTTTTGCGATTCAGTTGAATCTTTTTTTCCTAAATTTTTAGAATGAACTAAAAATAATTCTTCAAAACCATTGATGGTTTCAGTATCTAAGACTTGAGCAAGAAGATAAAACTTGAAAACCAAATTCAAAATTCTTTCTCGATTATTTTTAAATAACTTTGTCCATCCAGAATGGTCTTTCTTCTCGGACAAGAAGAATACATAGGTTTTTCCCTCAACATATGAACGAAAATATTGAATCTCTGAGGATTTGATATTTGGATCCGATGGAGAAAGCCGTTCTTCAATCTGCTTTTTAATGTATCTATGCCGTTCTCGATAAAAACGAGCTTTTATCTCATCTGGAGAATTTTTAGCAGGAGGGAATTTAAGCTCAGGAGGGTATTTAAGCTCAAAATGCTCAATTCCTTTCCCCGCGTTACGGAGATAGTGAAAAAGTTTGTCGGCAACTTTTTCACTATCTACAATCTTGAGCTGGTTGGTTCGGGATGGAGTAGATAAGGCTTCTTTCTTGTTCATGATTATTTTTTGAGACCTAGAAACTTTTTAAGTATATCAGATGCAACGGGACAATTGCTATCATCGAAGTAAATCAAATTGCCAGAAGATAGGTTTGGCGCGAGGTCTCTGTTTTTTTCCTTTCCGTGCAAATTTAACAGTAAACCTCTCACGGTGGCAAATTCTGTATAATCTGAAACAATAGTCTTTAATTTAGCTTTAGTTTTTTTCACGGTTTCCTGGGAAAGACTATTTCCCGACTCTTTACTCCAAGCTTTCACATCGATACACAATAGGGTGTGGTTCTTAAGATAGTAAAGATCGAAAAGCTCGTATAGCTTGTTATACTTTTGAAAATCTGACAATTGCTCCAAACCATAGGAGGTTTTTATAGCGTCCCAGTCTTTTCCTGGGAAAATTACATCTTTAATCCAACGGGCCACAAAATTTTCAGTTAGGGACGGATAGAAGATATCGTAAAAGAAATGGGGACGAGGAATATAACGGTTAAAGATTTCTGGATCGGGAATCAACTCGCGGTAGAGTTTGTAAATTTGTTGAGTGGAATCATTGAGCCATCCAGTTTCATCCCCTTCCAGATCGTAGCCTCCCCCATTTGTTTTGAGATATTCAGGATACAATCGCTGTTGATAAAGATAGATTTTTTCTCCTTTGATGCGATCGCTAATAATCCAGAATTTTTCTTCCCAAGCTAAATAAGGAGTAAATTCCGGTTGTTCAGACTTGTCATAAAATAACGACTCAATAAAATCATCAGGAAAGAGTTTTGACTGTTGTAACTTTTCTAGATTTTCTAGATACTGTGCTGGATCTTGGAAGGCAATTGGGTTTCTTAACGCCTCCCACGCTGTTGTAATATCAATGGTGTTTTGATTTTGCTTAAATAATTCTATCTCCTCTAACATTTTTTTTTGATATTCTCGAAACTCAGAAGCAGCATCAATTTCATTCTCCACATGCTCCTCGTAATCATTAATGCACCGCTTTTTTTCTTCTTCTGTAACCCTCAAGTAAACTTGGTAGTTGTTCATAGACAATTTGCCAATTTCATGATCTTCTTCTCTTTGTAGGTAATTATAGAAGTTGACCAAATTGTTTCTGGTTTCTTCATTCAGAAATATTTTGCTAACTTGATTGGGAAAATCTCGTCTCTCCGATCTGCCGATGGCCTGTACAATTGCTTTGCCTAATAAAATTTGATGTTGTTGCGCTTTAAACCTGGCAGCGTCTGGTTCACTGAGATATTGGTTAAATTCTTTGATTGCCTTAGATTCTCCCACATGAACAATATTTTTCATTAAAGCAAAATGCTGAAGTGTGGTAGATTTTTCCTCATCTTCGGATTTCTTAGCTAGATCATCTTTCTTTTTCTTCTTCTTAGGTTTGGAACTCATCATTGTATAGTAACTGTCTGTTAACAAAATCAAAGAATCAAAATCTTTTTCCTTCCCATCTGGATTTTTGACTATGGGATTTAATCCTTTGGAAGCGGACGGATAAGCTGAAATAAAGAAAATTTTCTGGCCTTCTTCTTCCACCAGCTCCTTCAAGTAGCTTTTCTCAGTTGTTTTGTCGTTGTAATCTTTGTTGAAATCTGCATAGTATAAAATGATTTTAATTTTAGTTTTGCTTTGGTATTTTTTGTCATTTACCCCGTGTAAATAATATATGCTTGGGTGTTCTACCTGATTTTCCTCTGGGTTCTTGTTTTGACTTAATTTAAAGTTTCCACTATGACATCTCTCCCAATATTCGAGCAACTGTTTAATCCAGCCTAGGGTTTGAGTAAAAGCAATGGTCTCTTGAATGGAGTCATCTTCCCATAGATAAAACAAGAAACGAATAAAGCTATTGAGTTCTTGTATTTTGTAGCGATGCAATCCACTGTTTTTCTTCTCGTCAATAAAATCTTCCAAGATACTTTCTTCAAACCTGGTTACAACTTCTTGCGTTTCCCCATTAGGAAAAGATGATAAATCTTGGTTGAAAAAATTTACCGTAATGTCTCGATTGCTTTTACTTTGACGAGACTCTCTAATTTGTTCACAAAGGGAGACTTCTTCCTCAGTCATTGGTTGAAAGTTCCTTTCACCGGAGAGGCTACGCAACTTATCTTCTAAATAACGGAAATCGTAACTGGTGCTTAAATCGCCAGAAATGCCCCCTGTTGCTGAAATCAGAAAGAGTACATTAGGCTTATTAGCTAAGATAGAATGTATCTTGTGTTCCGGTGAAGTAAATATGACGGTGTTACCAATAGAAACTTCTGTCAGTGCCGGGTCAATCAGTTTTTTTTGTTGATAACGAGAGATTTCTTTAATATTGACCCTGGACTTATTGCTTTCATAGACATAAGTATCATCGAAGTATTTGAGCTGTGGATTTTCCCCCCTACTTTCCTCATTTGCCTTTTTAACTTTATCTACTTTATCTATCTGTCGTGACCAAATATCTAAAGAACGGGATTGAGAATCCTCGGCATCAAGAACATCAACGAGAAGATCTTTAATCTTCTTGATTTGCGATCGCATGGCTAAAATTGTATAAATCAACTCCGCTACAGAGGTTCCCTCGGAAACTTTTTTCTCCTTGTCCTCCTTTTCCTCCGTTATCCGAACGTGACCGCCGGAAGGTTTGATGAGAAATAGTTCTTTCAGATGTTCGATGTTATATACATATAGGTCGTTATAGCAAAAAATGTTCAGCAAATCATCTTGGTACTTGTTGTAAAGCTCATGGCTAATTAACAAACTTCGATTGTTCTCGAATTTGGACAATACTCTCCATAGGACTTCCCAGTCCAATTCAATGGGGTTCTCTTCATGGAAATTCTGAAAAAGACTGACAATTTCTTGTAAGGAGTTGTCCATCCCTTTGTAAATCGAGATTACTTCTTTTAAAAATTCCCTAGAGTTTCCTTCTTCAGAGGTCAACTGTTGATATATTGGGGCATATCTTACCAGTGCCGGGTCGATACTTTTTCCTTTCTCAAAAATTTCTTGAAATTCCTCATAAGCTCCCTTATTCTGATGGAGAAAATCTAATAATTCTCTATTTTGCTGGTTTTGAGTTGAAAAAAGCAGAGAAAATTCTCTCTTGATAGATGACAGGGCATTATTGATTGCCATGTCTTCAGGAGAGATGATATCAATCTTTTCCTTTAGCATAATTTGATACCCATCTTCCTGCTCGTCCAAAGCAAAGATAAATTTCTTTGAGTTGTTTTCTGGAGCAATTGCGTATTTATCCAGATAGTTGCTTTTCTGGACCCATGTTCCATCGCTCAATTTAAAATAGGGAATGTTTGTCTCAAATTTTTTATACGTGAGCATCAAAATCCCTGATTTTTCCCGTAGGAGATGGAGGGGGAAAAATATTTTTATTAACTTTAAACATTCATTGGGCCAATTGGTTTGATCTAATTTACAGTTGATGAAAAATTTCAAAAAAACTTTCCAGTAAATTATTTAGTTCCCGTTTTGCTTTCGTAGTTTCAGATTGATTAAAGTCTTTATCTCCAAATTCTATCCTTTTGATATACTCAAGACGGTTGATAACACCTTCTACTGTCTGGAGGTTGGCTTTTGCTTTCTTGTCTGCTTTCTCATCTGTTTTCTTATCTTTTTTCTTTTTACGGGAATCTATTTTTCTAGCTGCTTCTGCTGCTATCTTCCACAAATCTGTGTTTTTGAGAATTGAAGGTATCCATTTTTTATATAATTCGAGCAACTCATCTGTAGTTTTCATTTCTAATGAGTTTAGTTTATAGACTGGAGTATCTGGATAGTCCCTCTCCAGTGAACCTGGAACAGATAAATGTTCTCTTAATGGGGCAATATAGATGCCGATTATTTGACTATCTCGATGCTGTTCAATTGTTTGATATATTGCTTTAAACAATTGGTAAGTCTTGCCCGAACCCGTACCGTAATTGATCAGTTTGAGTTGAGGACGGTTTTCTTGAAAACTAGCTTCGATTGGTCCCCGGTAGGAATCAAGAATTTGGTCATGAACTGATTTTGTTGACATTGGTTACTACTCTACTATTGTATACGAAAAAGCATTTACTATAGATCTCAATAGTCTTATCTACCTCAATCCAGGGAACAGCGCCACAAGGTAATGGGTGTGGTCAAAACCCGTTGGTGAAACAGGATCCCCCCCAGCCCCCTTCAAAAGGGGGGAGCCGGGGCCCCCCTTATTAAGGGGGGTTTGGGGGGATAGGGGGTACTCCAGATTTACCTAACACTGGCGTTACCGCAACATCAGCAACTACTTTTGACCGCACCCCAAGGTAATAGATGATTCGGTTCATAGACCAGACGACAAGGAGCAGGAACATCCCTTGATGACAAGCTTTAGTGTGATTGCGATTGCCTTGTCTAATCTAGACTACTATATCTAAGGCAAAATTCAAAATTTTGAAGCTCAAAATTAATAATTCTTAATGACTCTTTAAGTGTGCTTGTGTAATAATGTTTGAAACAAACTGTCAGATGCCCAAAAAGATGTGGCTTGAAGGCTTTGAACGGCAGCAGGTAGTATTACTAGCTAAGGGATTAAAAAGTTATCTCTAGATTAGAGAGTGAGTATTATTGCTCAATCCAAAATTAGATGTTCCCAAAAAATCCTTCA
>JH610981.1 GCA_000252485.1 Prochloron didemni P4-Papua_New_Guinea
ATCGGGTAAGTCGGCGGGGTTGCCCCCGCTTCGTCCCCTTAGAACCGTGCAAGCGAGTCTCCCGGCACACGGCTCAACCAATTCTTTTGGAACTCTGGGTTTTTGCTACCTCTTTTCTATTCTTACGGGTTTGTACCTTTTGGCTTTTGTCCCGCAACAAGAGAGGGTTTTGTCTTCCCGGCTCTCAATAATGATTGTATGTCGGGATCAGTAGCACCCAAGGCATGTATGGATTGATGGCAGTCCTCATGTAGATATATTAGATTATCGTAAGAGTCTTTGCCACCTAGGTGTTTTGGTTGGATGTGATGGACGTGTAGGTCCATTAGTTTTAGGTCTTGGTTGCACCACGGACATTTGTAATTTTGTTGTAGTGCTATATTATTTTTCCCTTTGGAGAGCCTGCCCATCGCTGTTGCTTCTTCTTGTTTAGCTCTGCGCTTTTCCCAGTACTCCTTTAGAGAAGGGTCATCGGGACTGTTTTTGAATGCAACCAGCGTGTGACGTTGGATAGGTATCCATGCGAGTTTTTCTAAGTACTGATGCTCCTTACCTTTATCTCCAAATACCCATTTGTCTTTCCGGACTGGGCATAGACACCCGAAGTATTTATTAGTTATCCATTCCCCTGACTTTTTAGGATGAGTGTGTTTGCCCCACCTCATTAGTTTCCACCAGATGTATTTATCTAGTTCTGAGAATGTTTCTTTAGCTACAACCCCTTGGTGATAATTTCCCCAACCCCTGATTTTCGGGTTGAGGTCTCTTAGCACTTTTCCCACAGGTGAACCTTTGAAGCTCATAAAGAGTTCTTTCAGACCATCTTTGAATTTTTTGATATTTTTCCTGGACGGTTTTATGAGGGTAATAATGCCTGTTTTCCGACTCGTGGTTCTATACTTTCGGAAGTTCCATCCAAGGAAGTCAAACCCGTCGGTTAGGTGTCCGATATTTGTCTTTTCCTCCGATAATTCTAATCCTCTTTCGGATAACCATTTTTTTATGGTCGTCTTAGCTACCTCAGCATCCTCTTTGTTCTCTGTAAGGATTACAAAGTCATCTGCATAGCGGATTAGGGATAGGTTGCCGGTATTGTCCCAGAACCCACCGCATTTCTTCCTAGAGTCCTTGTGCCACTTGTATTTAATCCCGAGGGCTTCTTCCATACCATCTAAAGCGATATTGGCCAGTAAAGGGCTAATTATTCCCCCTTGTGGTGTACCGGTTTTGGTTTTATAGAACACCCCTTTATGGATGTATCCGGCCTCTAACCATTGTTCCACAAGTTTCCTGGCTGGGAAGTTGCCTATCTTATCCATCAGTGGTTTATGGGCTATGTTATCGAAGCACCCGGAGATGTCCGCGTCCAGAACCCACCATTTGCGATTATTTTCCCCTCTGATGTTAAGGAATATCCTTTGTCTTGCGTCATGGGTACTTCGACCCGGTCTGAATCCGTAAGATGTTGGTTCAAATTGGGCCTCCCATTGTGGCTCTAATGCGTTCTTGACCATGCCTTGAATACATCGGTCAATCAGGCTTGGTATTCCCAAGGGCCTCTTTTTACCGTTGGATTTTGGGATGTATACTCGTCGTGTCGGGATGGGGTTCCAACTCTTGTATTGGGTTAGGGCATCGACCAGCCTGCCCCTGGTTTGTGGATTTAACTTCGCCACCTTATCTATCCCAGGGGTGTTCTTCCCTTTATTGAGTTGGGCTGCTTGTCTTACCGATGTAAGTATGTTGGAGTAACTGCGGAGCATCAATCTCTGCAGTTTATTCACCTTTTTCCTGTCACCTTCCTGAGTCGCTCGGAAAATCCTACGTCTTAACTTCTTGACCATTCGATATGCTTTTTGCCAGTTGACTTTATGCCAATCGGTGGTTTGTTCCGTTACGATACCGTTATCAATTGATTTCGATTCCATCTTTTCCTTTACAATTTAAGAGTAAGTGTAATAGGATTCCTCGCTCAGAATCAGCTACCGAAAGTTAGCACTCTTTCGAGTTGGGGAATTTTCCCTTATCCAGCCACTTATAACCTAGGTCTTTCGTGTGGCCTTTCGGCTTGCTGGCTTTCGCTTTATTCGGTTATCTTTTACCGGACTGAGAGTTATACCTCATCTTATGACTTGGCTACCGCCACCCATCGACCTAGGGTAGGGACTCATCCCGGCTTACCCGGTTGCGCACAAAGAAGATACGAGATGTAGGTCACCGTCTGTACGCCAAGTTCTTGGGGTTCTACTAACTTGTCAGGTTAGTAATCGATTGTCCGCAAAGAACCGGATTAATCCCTGAACTGTTACATCCATTACCGCTTTGGCGGATGTATCCATAGTTTTGACGCTTACAACGATTCCTTTCGTTGACCTATCAACTCTACCCCTAACGATGCCTCACCTTGCGGTATTCGGGTATTGGCTTACGCATTACCCTCTAGCTCTGATACAGTCTGGTTCGGGAAGCACTACAGTTATTGTTCGGTTTTCCGTACAGGCATATTTTGTTTTGCTTGTTTTTGGAAGTCGAATTTGACCATTTTGTGTCCATCCCAATCTGCACCTTCGGGTGGGGTCAAGCTTTGAACCCTAAGCCTCTGCTGGAGTCGGCTCCAGGCTTCTTTGAGCGCCTCTCGGTCGCCC
>JH610982.1 GCA_000252485.1 Prochloron didemni P4-Papua_New_Guinea
GCCTTGCGCTATAATAGCACCTATTCGGTCAGTGCGACAAGGCGAACAGGGGGAGTTTCTCATTTTTTGCTATGATTTCGTGATTATCATGATGACTATGATTCTGTGGAATTGAAAAGTCATAGTACTCATTGAATCAAAAAAATCATAGTCTTTTTTATTTGAGGCAAGGCGTGGAGCGCGAATCTGCAGCTATCAACTCGACAATCATCTGAAAATTGACAACAAGCTAAAAACCAAGAGGGATAAGGCTCAAGAAAGTTTCTGCCATAATAGCCCAGATGTTCGTCACGAATTAAATTTTGAATTTTGAATTTTGAATTTTGAATTCGACGGTCGGGAGCTGTCAACTGCTATAACATCTCCCTTCCCAGTAATGGTTGAAGTACTTCAGGAACTTTCACCGTACCATCTGGTTGTTGGTAGTTCTCCAATATTGCCGCCATAGTTCTACCAATAGCCAAACCGGAACCATTGAGAGTGTGAACGAACTGGGTTCCCTTCTTCTTAGCCTCCTTAAAACGAATTTTCCCCCGTCGTCCTTGGAAATCTTTAAAATTAGAACAACTAGAAATTTCCCGGTATTTACCAGCAGAGGGCAACCACACTTCTAAGTCGTAGCATTTGGCAGCGGAAAAACCTAAATCTCCAGTACACAGTTGAATAACTCGATAGGGCAGTTTTAAAGCTTGTAAAATAGCTTCTGCATCTTGCACCAGAGTTTGATGTTCCCCTTCCGATGTCTCTGGATGGACAAATTTAACTAACTCCACTTTATTAAATTGATGGAGGCGAATGATTCCCTTGGTATCTTTGCCGTAACTGCCAGCTTCCCGACGGAAACAGGGGGTATAGGCGCAGTGATAGATGGGTAGTTGGGATGCTTGGAGAATTTCCTCCCGATAAAGGTTGGTTACTGGCACTTCCGCAGTGGGAGTTAGCCACAGGTCATCTTTATCGCATTTAAAGCTTTCTTCGGCAAACTTAGGTAATTGACCCGTACCTGTTAGGGCAGTAGAGTTAACTAGGATAGGTGGCATTACCTCTACATAGCCCGCTGCAATGTGGCGGGAGAGCATGAAAGTAATTAATGCTCTCTCTAAGGCTGCTCCCGCACCGGTCAGACAGACAAATCGACTTTGGGCTACTTTTACTGCCCGTTCAAAATCGATAATGCCCAGTTGTTTAGCTATGTCATGGTGAGGCAGGATGTTGGGGTTTTGGGGCAGATATTCATCTCCCCAGCGACGGATTTCTACATTCTCGGTTTCGTTTGCTCCGATGGGCGTGGATTCATCGGGCAAGTTGGGGAAGGCTAATAATAGCTCTTCAATCTCTGTTTTTAGTTGTTCGATCTGGGGTTGGGATGCCCCTAATTGGGCTTTTATCTCGTTGCCTTCTTCTTTTAAGGCAGCAATTTCTGCTCCTTTGGGATCGCTGCCGCCGCGAATTTTCTCACCAATGAGTTTGCCAATTTTGTTACTTCGTGCTTGCAGGTGAGTGCGGGTAGATTCTAATTCCCGCTGCTGCCGATCCAGTTCTAACAGCGGTTGGATCTGGTATGTGTCGGTACTGCGGCGATTCAATAATTCTTGCACCACTGCAGCATTGTCTCGTATTTGCTTTAGGTCTAGCACCTGGCGATCGGTCCCTTGGCTCGAATTTTTCTCTTTTATTTAGGATACAACTATTTGAACCTTTGTCGGACTTACGCAGAAACCGGGAATAGGAACTAAAAATCTGGATAATAGGCCGTTTTATCCTAGCGAGAAACCCGGTTTCTAGGTTTGTTTGCGTAAGTCCTGAGTTAGTAACAACTGGATACTTCTGGGGTTTGAGTCAAGTTGTTCATGGTTGGCTATTTACTCTATCGATATAGTTTTAGAGTAGGGTGGGCACTGCCCACCACAGCTTGCGGAGAGGGTCGTCGAACTGCATCTATAGCACTACGCATTTAGGTATTGTCATTAATAAAGCCTGAAACCTAGTCATAGCCGTCTTTGTGAATTTTGAATTTTGAATTTTGAATTTTGAATTGCGCGTAGCGCTATATCGCTGCGGTCAGGGTGCAGTCAGAAACAGAATTTGTGAGAGGAAGAAATGGGATAATATATAGAGGTTGTGGCAATTTTGTATTAACGGTGAAGTCAAGTATAACTACAGCGAAACAATTAGCTCAAACCTATCTGGAAGCAAATAATCCTACTGGCTGGTTTGAGGAACTCTATACTCTAGCTAATTGGGATGAAACGGCAATTCCTTGGGCAGATTTAACTGTCAATCCCAATTTATCCGCTTGGTTGCAACGAGAACAAGTTCGGGGGGAGGGAAAAAAAGCATTAGTTATTGGTTGCGGTTTGGGTGACGATGCAGAAGCTCTTTCTCAATTAGGATTTGAAGTAGTTGCTTTTGATATTGCCCCTACGGCAATTACATGGTGTGGAAAGCGTTTTCCCGAGTCTCAAGTAACTTATTCTGTGGTAGACTTATTTGAAGCGACCGAGTCTTGGCAAGGTTATTTTGACTTTGTCTTCGAGTCTCGTACTCTTCAAGCTCTTCCTGCTGAATTGCGAGCTAAGGCCATAAAAATTATACCCCAATGGGTTAAACTGGGAGGTAAATTATTGGTGATTTGTCGAGGAAGGGATAGCCACCAACCAGAGGGGGAAATTCCTTGGCCTCTAACTAGGGAAGAATTAACAGTTTTGCAGCAATATGGTTTAACGGAAGTTTCTTTTGAAGATTATTGGGATGAAAAAAATCCGCCAGTGCGACGATTTCGCGTTTGTTATTCTTCCAGGAATAATTCTTATAATTCTTAAGCAAGAATGAAAAAAGCTAATTTCTTCATTGCTGCTCTTTTGCTAGTAGTTAGTCTAACTCTTTGGGCTTGTTCTTCAAATACAAGCGCACTGGTTCCTTATGTGGATCTTGCTGATGGATACCAGTTTCTTTACCCTCGTGGTTGGGAGAGAGTTGAGGTGAGAAATGCTTCGGAAGGAGTAGATGTGGTGTATCGGGATTTGGTGGAACGAACTGAAAATTTGAGCGTTATTATTAGCACTATTCCTGAAAACCAAACTTTAACTAATCTGGGGAGTTCTATTGATGTGGGCTATGGTTTTCTGCAAAAGATAAATGCCAATCCCCAGATTAAGGCTGAGTTGATTTCTACTGGTTCTAGGAAAGAAAATAATCATGTTTATTATATTTTTGAGTATGAAGTGCAGTTGCCCAGTGGAGTAAGACACGATTTAGCTACTGCAACCGTTAGTAAAGGAAAACTCTTTACATTTAATCTTTCTACTCCCCAAAAGCGCTGGGAAACTGTAGAAGATTTGTTTCGGGCAATTGTTAATTCTTTCTCGGTAGCAGTATAATGTTGATGGTGGGCGATACCTTATTCAATAAACAATTATCAATAAACAATGAACAAGAATAATTGAAATAAAGATGTTTAAATTAGAAAATGTGGTTCCTTGGGGACGTTCTTTTGAGGAATACGTCAAAATGTTTAATTTGACTTCTCATGACCTGGAAGTATCAATTCTGGATTGTGCTGGAGGGCCTTCTAGTTTTAATGCTAGATTAACTAATTCTGGGGGAAAAGTTATTTCCTGCGACCCTATTTATCAATTTACAGTTGAGGAGATTCAGCAGCGTATTGAAGCAACTTATCCGGTTATTATTCAGGGTCTAGAGGAAAACTTCAATCGCTTTGTTTGGGGAGATATTAAATCCCCTCAACATTTAGGGGAAGTGAGAATGGGCGCAATGAACCAGTTTCTGAATGATTTTGAGATGGGAATGAAAGCAAAACGTTACCAAACTCAGGTATTACCTCAACTTTCTTTTGATTCAGGGAAATTTGACCTTGCTCTTTGTTCTCATTTTCTTTTTACTTATTCGGAACAGTTTTCTTTTGATTTTCATCTGGCTGCTGTTTTAGAGATGTGTCGAGTAGGGAAAGAGGTACGAGTTTTTCCTTTGCTAGAGAATTTTACCGGAGAACCATCTCCTTATCTAGAACCAATTAAAAAGGAGTTAGTGAGGAGAGGTTATCAAGTGGTAATTAAACAAGTATCTTATGAGTTTCAAAAGAATGGCGCACCGCGAAGCGGATCGCTACGCGAGCGCCTTTTGCAGGTGTTTCCCTCAGCTTCTTAAGTTAAATTATTTTGAATCAAAGGGGACTATCCCCTATCCCCCCTTGATCCCCCCTTAGTCCCCCCTTAATAAGGGGGGCAGGGGGACTTTGAGATTTACTTAATAAGCAAATAAAAACAAACAACTAAAAAACAAAATAAGCTATCAGTTACAAATAGTTTATTTTTTCGTAGGTTGGGTTGAGGTAACGAAACCCAACAGCACCAAGTTGTGTTGGGTTTCGCTATGGGGAAACCCAACCTACAATTGCTTATAACACTAATGACTTATGAGTTTCAAAAGAATGGCGCACCGCGAAGCGGATCGCTACGCGAGCGCCTTTTGCAGGTGTTTCCCTCGACTTACGAACTATTATACTAATCAATTTGCTGGTCTAGAAATATTAAACTTAGAAGGGTGTAGTATTTACTTAAACCCTCTACATTGCCCAAGAAAACAGTTGCTAAGATTGTAGAAAGTGGAAATGTTCGTTACAATTAAGTAGTGCAATACCAATTCAGCCCGTGATGAAGGTCAAGTATTAATTAGTAGATATTTCCCATAAATGAATATCATCAGTATAAGTCTTGCCATCATAACCAATAGAGATGGTTACAAGATATTTGCCATCTGGACTAAAGTTAGCGTTACTTATATCGTTGTACGTTCCAGGAATAGCTTTAAAACTTCTACCTAATAAATTCCAAAGTTTATATTCTCGACTAGCCTTAAAGCTTGTAATAGCGATATTACTTTTAGAGCTAAAACCTATATCAAAAATCATCTGTTCTTTATCTTCTATTTTGGATACTTGCCTACCTAATAAATCCCATATATAAGCTGTACTTTCTCCAAGTGATAAAAGAGTTATAATATACTTTCCATCGGGGCTAAAGGGTGTGTTCAAAAGTAGTTGATAGAGTTTTTTAGTAGGGTGGGCAACGCCCACCACAACATCTATCGCTGTGGTCAAAAGCAGTATCAATAGTCTCCTGACTCTCTGCAGTTACAATATTCTGAGAAAACTAGATATTAAACCCAACTGGTTTTGACCGCACCCATTAGCTCTATCGATATAGTTTTATTCAAAGGAAAAAAAATGCTATCTTCATTCCAGCAAATCATTCAACAGCATTGCACTCAAGAAAATATTCGTAAGTTTCCAGATCTAACTGAACCTTTACCCAGGGAACGAGAAACTCAACTTGTTTCCTTGTCTGAATTGGATAGCAGTAGTACATCAGCGGATCTTCAGGATCTGGGGTAAATATTTGTTTGAGTTGCTCTATAGTCAGCCCCACTAGTTTGGTTTCACCGACCAACTCTTCCCCATCTTTTTTAAACCAGCGTATCCATCGCTCTACTTGCTGTTTATTTTCCAGCTCATCTCCATATGACAGTTCTTGTTTTATTGCTTCAAGTGCCATTTTATTTCTCCTAATTACGGTTGGATAAAACGAGTGCGGTCAGCTTCCTTAGTTTGTTCGCCAGTTAAATGGTCGAATTCTCCTAGATGCCTTCCTCTCTTGTCGTATTTTTCTACTTTTCCATGTAAGGAATCCCATTCATAGATGAACTTTTTATCTTTCCATCTCATTCGCTGACTTTTAGGTTTAACTCTTTTTGCATCTGGAAAAGCAGGCAAAGATTTTGGAGGTGGAATATAAGTCAAATCACTCCTAGACTATTCTATTTTTTAAGTTAGCAATTATTATAGTATCGAATAACAGAAAAGAAATCAATATGCATATTAAAACGGTCATCTATCTTGCTTGTCGGGTTTTCTTCTTCAACTACAATATTCATCATATTTCTTGCCTTTCTGTCAAGTGTCTGCAATAATTCTTTACATAGCTTAAAATAAATTCATGCGATAGTCAACCGAGCCTGTTTGATTACTACACATTTGTTGTCTTTTAATCTCTTAGCTTGATAAGAGTTAAAGCTATCTTCCGGATGGTTTGGAAGTTGTTTGGTTGTTTGATAACCATGAGAGGAAAAATCTGGTAAGTGGGTCATTTCAATATTCCTTTTGGCGAATCAATTAATATCAGCTATCTTATCTTTTTGGTGAGGGACCAATTTCCTGAAACTTCCAGATAGCGATCAGATTCAGGCAATTAGATCTGAATGTGTATTTATAAATCGTGGGGTAGCCCCCCTTCGGCGACCCGGTCCCTGAGGGTCGTCGAAGGGCTGGGCAAGTCTGGGCTGCCTCAGAGTAAGCCGCCACTATTGAGAATATAAAATTCTCAACTATTTTTGACCGCACCCGGGCTAAAAAACACGTTATTAAAACGATGCTCGCTGTCTTTGAGTGTTGTTAATTGTTTGCCAGATAAGTCCCATACACGAGCATTTTCCCCGAAACTAGATGTAGTTAAAATCCTTTGATTGTCGGGACTAAAACTAGCATCATAGACTGGTCTTTCATTGCCTTCTAGTTTTGCTATTTGTCTACCTGATAAATCCCAAATACGTGCAGTACCATCATCGGATGCAGTAACAATCAATCTTCCATTATTACTAAATCTCGCGCTATTGACTCTTTTTGTATGACCTTGAAGTTTTGTTATTTGTTTGCCAGCTAAATCCCGTATAATAGCTGTGTTTGGATTGTCGTTAGGAATAGTAAGAAAATAATTATTCTCAAAACTAAATATAGTAGTATCTAACTCATTATATTGTCCAGTAACAACAGCTATTTGTTTGCCAGAAAAATCCCAAATGCGAATACTCGCATCGTAACTAATAGTAGCAATATATTTACTATTAGGACTAAAGCTTGCCTTATAAATGTTTTCTTGATGTCCTTGAAGTTCGGCTATTGGATTTAGTGATAAATCCCAGATACGTGCATTTTTCTGTGACAAAGAAAGAATATATTTTCCATTAGGACTAAAACTGACATTGCCAATATGTTCTTGGCTTTGAAATTTTTTAATTTCTCTGAGTTCAACTTTAGCTTGATTAGCATAGCTATAAGTTAACTTTATAGTAATTAAAGTTAAAGTCAAAAATATAAAATAATAAAGTTTTCTTTTTCCCATTTTTCCCGCATATATTTAAAATTGAACATTAGAAATAAAATCTGGAAAGCTGTTCTAGCTAATATAGATCAGCTTTCTACAATGTTTTAATAGTTAGTCGTATCTCTCCTGGGCCAACTACCCACAACCTTTATTTCTCCAAATTTTATTGTTGATAAAAATGGATTTCTTGAAGTCACATTATCTTGAACTGCGTTCTTTTTTGTTTTCTCAAGAAACTCGACAATTTTTTTCCAATTGTCTGTTGCGTTATTGTTGGTGGTAGCTTCTGATGAAATACAACCTATAGATCCCCCAGGATAATGCAACCGGAATGAATGACGACCTTGACCTACTTCTTGATCCACTCGGTCATTTCTAGGAGAATCATCTTTTAAATCCAAACGATAAAAACCTTTTGTTGGATGATAGAGAATCTCATTGGAATCGCGATGACGTAACGATTCCACCAAGCTTGGTGCTTTTTGTAAAACTTCTTCAAGCATCTCCAGAGACATCATCAGGACTTACGCAAAATTTGGTCTAAGACACTATGGATAGTGTGGTGCGTTACGCCCCGCGAAGCGCCGCTCTTAGCGACCGCACCCTACTGATAGCGTTGCTGCGTAAGTCCTGATCATCTATTGTTACATCTTCTAAGCAAGCAAACCCACTATATAATGAAATAACTTAGAAGTGTTGAACTGTTTAACAAAACTTAATATTATTTATATTAGCACCCCTTTTGTAAGCTATAGATTATAAGAAACTGTCTTAACAAAAGCTGTAATGCTTGTTGTAAAAGCAATATAGCCTTTTATTAACTTTATGGACTTGATTACCTGAAAGCTAGGCAGCCCAGAGGGCTACCCCACAATTGACAAATACATATTTAGTCCCAAACAACTACTTTTGACCACACCCTTTCAGACCACTACACACAAAATGGGCTTTTGTCAAGTGTTTTGTAAAAAAATATGTTTTATAAGCATGGCTTAATCAGGGGGGCAATAATAAAGCTGTTGTTCTAACTCTTTAAATATGCCAGCATGGTATCTGCATCGGAAACTTCAAAGGGATCGGTAGGACAGTTATCTTCATACCCAGGTTCAACAAACATTTTTTCAATCTTGCCATCCTTAACTACCATGGAGTAGCGCCAAGAACGCATGCCAAAACCGAGATTGCTCTTCTCCACTAACATGCCCATTTGACGGGTGAAATCTCCATTGCCGTCAGGGAGTAAGAAGACTTTGGAGGCTCCTTGGTGTTTTCCCCATTGGAACATGACGAAGGCATCGTTGACGGACAAGCAAATAACTTCGTCAACACCTTGGGCTTTGATTTCCTCGTAGAGTTCCTCGTAACGAGGGAGATGAGTGGAGGAACAAGTGGGGGTGAAGGCTCCGGGAAGGGAAAAGACGACGACCCGCTTGCCACCAAAAATTTCTTGGCTGGTGCGGTCTTGCCAGCGGAAGGGGTTGGGTCCGCCGACGGATTCGTCGCGAACGCGGGTTTTGAAGACAACGTTGGGTACTCTATCCATGACCATTTTTGCTCTTGCTCCTTGTTTTTTCTATCTACATCTCAGAATAATTCTGATTTAAGAAGAAGTCAATGGCTATAAATACCTAATTAGAAGAAATGTTGCAAATTAGCTAGGATTGGCTGAAAAAGCTACTATAGTATTAGAATTCAGAACGAAGCAGAAAAGCGATCGCTAACCTTTAAGGCTCTAGCGGTAGTAAACCAAGGGGTGGAAGATGAGGAAACAAGAATTGAGGAATGTTATTGTCAATACTTTGAAATCCAAGGGTTTGAGGGTTACGCCTCAGCGGTTTGCTGTTTACGCCAATCTTCGTTCCCGCAAAGACCATCCCACGGCAGAGCAAATCTTGAACGATCTGAATCAGGATTCTCCTACTTCTTCTCAGGCGACAGTTTATAGTTCCCTCATCGCCTTGCGCAAGGTTGGTTTGGTTAGGGAAGTATTGCTGGAAGAGGGAGTGTCTCGTTACGATGCCAATATGGAAGCGCACCACCACTTTCACTGTCGTCAGTGCGGCACGATTAAAGATGTACCTTGGACTACATTTGATAGTTTGAATTTAGGACGATTGTATCCTTCTATGCAAGCGGAAAGCTATGAGGTGACTGTTCGGGGTTTGTGTGATAAGTGTAGTCAATAGTTGATAGTTGATAGTTGATAGTTGATAGTTGATAGTTGATAGTTGATAGTTGATAGTTGATAGTTGATAGTTGATAGTTGATATAGCGTTTCGCGCTGGTGTCGTTACATGCTACATTTTTTATACAAAAGTGCTGCATCTGCTGCATCACCTTTGTACAAAGCGAAAGGGGCATTTTTCTTATCCACCTCTTAATTGTTCATTGTTAATTGTTCATTGCTCATTGCTATAGTTGACAGTTGACAGTTGACATCAGTATAGTAAATCTTCATCTGAGTCGGGTAAATCAATCTTTTGAGATTGCAGCGATCGCCAAAATTGCCGAAGCCCTTCATCCCCAGAGTTCAGTTGAATTTGCCCCACTAATCGAATATCAACCAAATGACGATGACCAGATTTAAGAAATAACCAACAACAAACAACCAACAACCAACAACCAACAACAAACAACCAACAACCAACAACTAATTAATTATTGTATTCACTAGCCAATAAATAAAAGGGGCTAAGGCGAGAGCGGGAAGGAACGAAGCAATTCTGATGTGACCTACTTCTAATATATTCAGTCCCATACCCAAAATCATTAGTCCTCCCACACCAGTAATCAGGAAAATGCGAGGATCGCTGGCAGGGTTTGGTAGGATTGTAGTTAATTGGCCAGCAGCTAGAGAAATAGCTCCTTGATAAAGGAGAATTAAGATAGTGGAAAAACCGACTCCAATGCCATAAGTAGTAGTTAAAGCAATGGAGGCTATACCGTCCATGGCCGCTTTTAAACCAAGCAAGGTAATATCTCCAGTAATGCCGTTATTGAAACTGCCAATAATGGCCATAGGACCGACACAAAAGAGCAAACTGGCTGCTACAAATCCTTCGCTAAAACTGCCTTTCCCGCGAAAACGGGCTTTCAACCAATTGCCGAGATTATTTAAACGTTCTTCTAATTGCCAATATTCTCCTAATATACCTCCCAAAATGATTGTTATTACTGCCAGAATTATTCCATCTACCGATCCTGCTTTGGCATTGTTTAAACTACCGGCCATTCTCGTACCAATAGTTAATGTGACTAAACCCAATCCTTGAGTGACAATGAGTTGAGTTTTTTGATTGAAGCGGCTTTTGAATAACAAGCCAAGACTTGTTCCTATGATTACTGTGAGGATGTTAATCCAGGTTCCGCTTGTTTTTGCCCAAAAATCCATCTATACTAGTTGATAGTTGATAGTTGATAGTTTCTCAGTGTAAAACAAACAACCAACAACAAACAACCAACAACAAACAACCAACAACAAACAACCAACAACCAACAACTAATTAATTCTTTTTCATCAATTTCTTCATGCTTGAACGAAAAGCTTTTATTGCTTCGGGATTGGGTTGGGTTTGCTGCCAGCTGGGACGTTCGGAAAGGCGCTCGCACCATGCTTGTAGCCTAGGGTAATCATCCAGGTTCATGCGGACACTAGGCAACCAAGGAACGATGGTTCCAGCAACAATATCTGCCCGAGTGAGACTTTCCCCAGTAAAATAAGAATTGTCATCTAAATGTTGGCTGAAAAAAGTCAACACGGTAGTTATTTTTGCTCGACACTTTTCTAGTTCCGTTTCTTCCTTTTTGCTAATACCCATCATGTGGGCTATTAGGGGAGCTATAGCCGGGGCAAGTTCGTTTGCACTTATCATTTCTACCATGCGCACTATGGCTAAGTCTTGGGGATTAGTTGGTAATAGTGCTGGTTTTGGATATTTAGCTTCTAGATAGTCTAAAATAGCTAGGGATTCGATAATTTTTAGGTTATTATCTATTAAGGCGGGGGCGTGATGAAAGGGGTTTACTTCTAGAAAATCAGGTTCCATTTGGTCTCCATTTAATTGGAGCCTAATTTCTTCAAATTCAATTTCTTTTTCTAACAAGGCGATCCAAACTCGACGAGTATTCCAAGAAACGGCGTGGTTGTAGAATTTTAGCATTAGATCAATTGGGATTGAGATGTTTTTAACTGCAGATGAACTCACAGGGGCAATTTGATTGCCCCCCCTTGGTCCCCCCCCACTGGGGGAAACAGGGGACTCACGGGGGCTAGACAAATATATAGGTACGATATAGACGGACATGATATCACAGGCAAGATGCCTCACAGGGGCTATTTGATTGCCCCCCCTTGGTCCCCCCCACTGGGGGAAACAGGGGAGGAACAGAGGCTAGACAAATATATGGGTACGATATAGATGGAAATAATATCACAGGCAAGATGCCTCACAGGCAAGATGTCTCACAGGCAAGATGTCTCACAGGCAAGATGCCTGTGCCACGATGAATGCAGATGAATTAATGAGTAATTTTCTTGATTGTATTATATTATAGGGTTTCTTGGTCGTGAGGTACATCTACGTATCCAGCCTATGAACCTGTTTAGTATTGAGTATTGCAACCGGCAGGTTGCTGTATAACTATCAACTGTCCACTATCAACTATCAAGTGCGATATATGATAAGTACCTAGGCAAAATTAATTGGATATTCGCTCAATGCGGTCGCTTGTATTTATGGGTTGCGGTGCGTTGCGCACGCGAAGCGCCGCTCTTAGCGCCCGCACCCTACAATGGGAATCAAAATTATATACAAATAATTTTGCACGACTACTTCATGATTCTTGTCAAGATTAGTGGAAAATAAGAATGAAACAATTGCCCTTTAAACAAGTGGATGTTTTTACGGATCGCCCTTTTCGGGGCAACCCTTTGGCTGTAATTATTAATGCAGATGAATTGAGCCAAGAGGAAATGCAGCACATTGCTCATTGGACCAATCTCTCGGAAACTGCTTTTATTTGTTCTTCAACTAAAGCTGACTATCGGGTGAGGATTTTTACTCCTCAGAGCGAATTGCCTTTTGCCGGACATCCCACCATTGGTTCAGCTCACGTAGTGAGAGAAGCTGGGATTGTGGACAAAAATGTCACTGGTTTTACTCAAGAATGTGGGGCTGGTGTAATTGCTTTGAAACTAGATGAGGAAAATAATATTTACGCTCGGGTTCCTCAACCTAAGCTATTAGATTGCAACTTAGAAGTAAAGGAGTTGGCAAGGGCAATTGCTGCTAATTATTTGATTGAACCTATTTTAATTGATGTGGGGCCTCTTTGGTTGGTTGCTCGTCTTGAAAGTGGGGCAGAAGTGAGTGGATTACAGGTTAATTTTGACCGATTAACTGGGTTGAGTCAAGAGGCAGGAATGACAGGAGTTACTGTATATGCTTTTCAAGAAGATAGAACGGTGCAAGTGCGTTCTTTTGCTCCGGCTCAGGGAGTACCAGAGGACCCGGTTTGTGGTAGCGGAAATGCAGCGGTAGCGGCTCATCTTAAAGCTACTGGGCAGCGAGAATATGTGGGGGATAGTTATCTTGCTTATCAAGGGGAAGCTTTGGGAAGAGATGGTAGGGTTAGAGTTTGTTTTGAAGGGGAGGATATTCTTATTGGTGGTGTGGCAGTTACAGTTATTAATGGCACTGTATTAGTTGAGAGTTGATAGTTGATAGTTGACAGTTGATAGTTGACAGTTGATAGTTGACAGTTAATGCATTAACTGGAATGGCTTGACATATCTAATGTTATAGGATAGATTGAGGCGATTCTATGGGTTGAGAAACCGGGTTTCTTGCACAAATTTCAGCATTAATCCCTAAAATAATAGGAGAAACCCGGTTTCTGGGCTGAAATCTATTTTCTTTGTTATTTGTTGTTTGTTGTTGGTTATTTGATTTTACAATAGTTAGAGCAGTTACCAGGGAGCAGTTACCAGTCACCAGTAATCAATTTTTCATATATAGGACTTACGCAAATAATTCTAGAAACCGGGTTTCTGACCTGGATTGAACGGCTCAAATCAAGATTTTTTGTAGAGAAACCCGGTTTCTGCGTAAGTCCTGATATATAGCGCTTCGCTCCTAAAGTGTCGTTACATGCTACATTTTTTAGACAAAAGTGCTGCATCTGCTGCATCAGGGTGCGGTCAAAAGTAGTTGCTGATGTTGCGGTAACGCCAGTGTTAGGTAAATCTGGAGTACCCCCTATCCCCCCAAACCCCCCTTAATAAGGGGGGGCCCGGCTCCCCCCTTTTGAAGGGGGGCTGGGGGGGATCCTGTTTCACCAACGGGTTTTGACCACATCCGCTGCATCACCTTTGTACAAAGCGAAAGGGGCATTTTTCTTATTAACCTCTTAATTGTTCATTGTTAATTGTTCATTGCTCATTGCTATAACTGCTATAATAAAACTCTTCGTTGTTAATTGTTTATTCTTAATTATTGGTTGTATATGAAAGGCAAGCAAGTATTACTCACTGGTGGAACTGGGGGATTGGGATTGGGGGTAACGCCAGCAGTACTGGCTCGCGGCGCTGTGGTGACAATCCCTTATCAAAGGGAAACCAACCTGCAAAGGCTGAAAAACAAACTACCCGCTGCCGATTTCGCTCGGATCCGCTTTGTCAAAGCAGACCTCTATGGAGAATCTGTAGTAGAACAACTGGTTAACGACCTGGGACGAGTAGATTTGACCCTCCCCGCTCTAAAGAGACGGGGATTCGCAAGCAGCCCAATAATGGACTCTTACAGGCGTAGTCAAAGCGCCACTACTGACTCCTTCAAGACATAATCCCAAAGTTGCCGCTACTTTTCTTAAAATGTTGGCTGCACCATTGCAGTCCGCATTAATCAAAACACGATTGCGAGTACGATATAATCCTCTTTTAATTCGTTTCCCAGATGCCTTCCAATTATCGGGTTTTTCACCGTAGACAGGAATAATATCGCCGTCAAGAAAACTAGCTTGCGAGGTATAAGATTCTTCGGTTTCTATAAATTGAATTGCATAAATTTCACAGAGTTCGTGGATTCGCTGTTTAAGTTTTGCTGTCGGTATTTGTACAAACTTTTGGTTATTTTTTCCACCAATATCAATACCGTCTTTTTGGCCTTTGTTCCAGCCAAAGACTATCCGACCGATGCCATTTTCTAAACAATGATTGATTACCAGTCTTGCTGCTTTATTAACTGCGTCTTGAGTTTGACGATTGCGCTTTTCCGTAATGTTCGCAAGACGCTTAGACCAGAATCCTTGAGGCTTTCCTTCTTTTATCGTGGCTATTTGTTTGTTATACCATTGGTTGACGGATTTAAGATGCCTCCCATCAATAATGAAACTTGTTCCCACATTAGTCACGCAGGTCAACCAATTACCTAGGCCGTGGTCAATTCCTAAAACTTTTTCAGGGTCTCCCTCATGAGTTCTCTCCAAGGTCGATTTCCTTTGATAAACATATTCCACATAAAAGCAGCCGTGACGTGGAAGGATGCGAATCTCCTTGATTTTCTCCCAGTCCAAATTAGAAGCCATGGGAAGATAAAAATTTTCTAAGCCAAACCAAGCTTTAACGCTTTTTCCTAGAGGAACTCTAATTCCTTTCTCGGTTAGCTTCAACCATCTCTTTGGGTAAGAAACGGTAAACAAACCTTTTTTTCGGTACTTAGGAGGTCGAGGCTTGTTTTCTATTTTTTTCTCCTTGAATAATTTTAAAAGTTGACGGAAACTCACCAATGCCTCAACAACACCATTGCAAATTTGTTGGGCGCTTGAAGCATACATGGCCCGGAAGTGACGATTCCATTTCATTTGCCGACACAGCTCTCCTTTTCCCACAAAGCGATTCTCCTTAAACCATATTTGGCGAGCATAGTAGACAGAACAATTGAAAACCTTGTTGGCCTCGCCGCACAAGTATTCGAGAATAGCGCTCAGGTTTTTGTCTGGATGCAACAAGTTTTGTTGACAGCCAATGTTGATTTGCTTCTTGTTCATGGGTTTAGCTTACCTTATCTTGTAGATAGATGTCAAGTTGTCTACTTTTGAAGGACGAATCTAAATCTTACCGTCATAGCAATCATTCCGTGGGATTAGCCCACGTTCATTTGGTTTGGATACCCAAGCGTCGAATATTATTTTAATTGATGATGTTAAATCTCGTTTATCCGTTATTTTGCATGAGGTCGCTACTGAAAATGGTTGGTTTATCAAAGCTATTTCCATAGCCCCCGACCATGTTCATCTCTTGGTGGAACATGGCTCGGGGGTTGCAATTCATCAAATTGTCAAGGCTTTTAAAGGGCGTTCTTCAAGAATGCAACGCCCAAGAATTTCCCCATTTATGCAAACTTCCTAGCTTGTGGACTCGTAGTTATTTTTATGACACGACCGGGAAAGTTAGTACGACGAAAATCATAGATTATATTAACGATCCTCACCATTCCTAATGGCGAATAAATTCGCTGTGTCGCTTTTCCACCCCGCTCTAAAGAGGCGGGGCTACCAAGCTCCCGTCTTTTTCTCGTGCAGATGCAGATAAATGGGTCAAACCGGAATCTTTAGGGGAAGTCATTTGTTTTTTAGCATCCGCAGCAGCAAAAGATGTGAGCGGTGCTACTATTCCAGTTTATGGAGTGAGTTAATGTAGCTCCATCTACTCAGTTTAACCCCCCAATCCCGGTAGTTGGGAAATTGCTTCCAGCAGTTTGTCAAGATTTTGCACTACTTCGGTTGCAGTGGGCAAACCGGTGAATATTCCTTTTAATATTCTGATTGCTTTTTTCGCTGTTTTCTTCTTACCTTCATCGGGATTTTGAGTTGCTTCTACTAAGTTTTTCACTTCTTCCAATGCGTCGCTTTTGTCCTCCTCTTCCAGACTGGTTTCATTAGAAATCGCGTTTTGCAGTTGACTTAGCAATTGTTTAATTTCTTGTTCCTGAGAGTTAGACTCTGGTAACTGATTAATCAGGTTAGCCACAGTACCATTGATATCCCCCAAACTGAAAGCACCAGCACCAGTATTATTGATAGTTCCACCAGTAATTTTTATTTTCCGTTCTCCAGTCATATTTCCGTCTCCTTGAATATTATTATTGACGTTATTAATAGGTTTTGCAGCCAATGTTTTGATAATTTCTAAGTATTCTTCTTCTCTCTCTACTCCTCTTCCTCGATCTTCAAAAGACTGTCTCCAATCTGTGGTATCATCAATTAGACTGAGAACATTGACCATTTTAAAGCTTTTGCGGCATTGAATTTCATATTCTTGAGCTGCAACAAAATCTTGTAAGTCCTTTAAAGGATAAAAATAAGAGTCTTGATTGTTTTGACACTTTTGACAATTGCAAGGTATCAACTTATTATACTTCAAGCGGTTGTAAGAATCGTGAATTTTATCTAGTTCGTGAGTAACCGCAATCAATAAATCCCGTTTTTGTTTCCCTACAACTCTAATCTTAATCTCCCGCTTGCCGTAATATTCAATTACCTCTGCGAAGGTTTGGTCTTTTTCCAGAATAACCCCGCTTTTCCAAACGTATTGCTGCTGCCAAATATGCTCGTGCATGGCAACAATAAACTGGGTGACAATGCCTTTAGGCATGAACTCGTAGGTATAGCGGAGAATGAGATTGTTATTTCCTTGCCAAGGATAGGTTGGTTCCTCCTCTGTCAGTAGTTGAGGAGCGATGTAAATATCATCATTAGGTATTTTATAACATAGTTTAAACTTGATCATCAATTGTAGCAGTTCATCTCGGGCATTTTCATATTGTTTCTCCCCCCAAATATCTTCTAAATCACTAAGAGTGAATTTTCCCAACTTATTGCGAACGGTATCGTTATCCAAAACTTTATAAACTGCTGCAGTTCCCCATTCTGGTTTGAGGATTACAGTTTTGTTTAATAAGGGGTCATCTTGGAAATGGAGGCAAACTCCTAAATCGTGTAAATAACCGCTTAATTGTAATTTGTGTTTTCGTTCTGTAAATCCATTTTTCTGACAAATTTCTAAATATTCTTCCAAACTAATATAGTCTCTTTCGTCTATTTCTAATATTTCCCGGACTAGTTTCCAAGTTTTGGGTAACTCATCCCCCACGTGGGGTAAAGTGGTAATATAATGTTGAACTTGCTTGAGAATTTCCTCTAAACCTCGGTTGGTTTTGAGGTTAGTAGCTAAAGTTTTCTCTAGGTTGGTAAACTGTCCCCGCAAACCTCGTTGATTAATTTCTCTTTTTCGATTTTGCTTCTCGTTTTTGATAATGAGTAGAGGACTGTTATCGCTGAGGAGTTCGACGATATTGAGCCAATAATCTAAATCTGTATCTTCTGTTCTTGTATCTAAGACTAAAGCATAGAGGGAGCGTTTAGTCAAGAAAAATTGATGGGTAGCGTGGTAAATTTCTTGTCCTCCGAAGTCCCAGATATTGATGCGAAAATTTCTTTCTTGATTCCCTTTATTGCAGAGAAAATACCAGTTAATTACATCTATTCCTTCAGTTGATTTTTCTTCTACTTGTAGTTGATAGTCCTGGTCTTGGATTTTCTTGGCTAAAGTGGTCTTTCCCGCTCCCGCTTCCCCTACTATAAGAAGTTTGGCTTCGTAGAGATAATCTACTTCTTGTTCTTCCCATTGCCGAAAGTATTCTCTAATGGCTTTTATTCCTTTTTCTGCAATTTCTATGGGGGGAGATACTAGGGGATTCTCCTTCAAATATAGCTGGGTTAAGTTCGAGAGTTGAGTGATGGATTTCGGCAGTTTTGTTAATTGATTAGAAGTTAAATTTAACTTGGTTAAGTTTGATAGTTCGCTGAGAAATTCTGGCAGATTGGTTAATTGGTTACAACTTAAATTTAGCTCGGTCAAGTTCGAGAGTTGACTGAGAAATTTGGGTAGCTTTGTCAATTGATTTTTTCTCAAATCCAGCTGAGTTAATTTCGAGATTTTGCTGATAGATTCTGGCAAACTGGTTAATTTATTTTGACTCAAATCTAGCTGGGTTAAGTTCGAGAGTTGGCTGATAGATTCGGGTAGACTTGTTAATTTATTATGACTGAAATCTAGCTCGGTTAAGTTCGAGAGTTGACTGAGAAATTCCGGCAGACTTGCTAATTGATTTTTTCTTAAAAATAGCTTAGTTAATTTCGAGAGGTTGCCGATAGATTTTGGCAGATTGGTTAATCTATTATATCTCAAATCCAGCTCAGTCAAGTTCGAGAGTTTCCCGATAGATTCCGGCAGATTTATTAATTGATTATTATTTAAATTTAGCCAAGTCAAATTCGAGAGTTCGCTGATAGATCCCGGCAGATCGGTTAATTTATTCCCACTCAAATTTAATGACTTTAGCTGTTTTAACTCCAAGACCGTTGCCGGTATTTCCTTTAACTTGTCAGTATCGTCTGTATTCCAATCGTTGCTTAAATCTAATTCCTTCAGTTTTAGCTCTTTAGCTTGTTTTATCCTGGCTTCAAACTTGGGTGGTATCTCTTTCATCTTTATTTACTTCAACCAATTACTAAATATTGATTTAAATCCCGATCGCTTAAATACTCCATCGCTCCTACATAAGTTCAATTAGTACAATATATCATTCTTAAGATAGAAGAATGTGAAGAATTATAACGAATAGATTGAGGTTATCCCCTGGGTTGAGAAACCGGGATAAATCTGGCTCTGTTCTACTCCATGAGATAATAATAAACCACCCCAGACACAGAGGAACCAGAGAAGAGAAAAAAGAATTTAGTATAACCATCTTAATTCATCGTGGCACAGGCATCTTGCCTGTGACTTCATCTGTGGTTCAAAAACAAGACTCCTATAAATAACAGAGGCTAGACTATGGGATAAGGTGGGCAGTGCCGCACCCTACATATAATTCTATTAAAACAATTTGTTTGATTGTCTTCTAAACCCTTCTCAAATAAATTGCCCTAATATCTTCCGGTAAACTCTTCTCCAGCATTTGACGACCTTCAAACAGCAACCTTTCTACATCCGCCTCAGAAACTATCACCCCCTCCACGGGTAAATAAGCCGCAATGCGCTCCTCACTCCAGTAAAATTTATCCACCAGCACCACTATTAAACGAACAAGAGGCTCTAAACTCTCTAACCCTTGCTCCAAATAACACCACAGTGGCGGCGGTGCGGCTTTCAGGTGGTACTTAATCTCCTCAACAGGAGGTAATTCCATCTGATTGAGACAAAGCCCTGTCAGATCCATCAGCCAACTTTGCCGAGAATCAGACTCCAACTCACCTTCCTCCGATAGTTCCAACTCCCCCATTTCGTAGAAAATATACTTCCAAGTCAAAGCAAAAAGATAATCTCCTTGTACTTGCGATTCCGTGCCATGAGCAATCAAAGTATAAATAAGATTACTGTAGCGACAGTAAATGGTGGTGAAATACTTTCCCTGTTCTGGATAAAGCTGAAATAACTGGAACAAAGAGCGATCGCTCTCATAAGACAAAGACTTCACCAAAGGATGTTTTGATTCCGGAAAACGGGGAATTTGCACGATTATCAGTCAGAAGTTATAGCAATGAGCAATGAACAATTAACAATGAACACTTCGGCTACCCTTCGACTTCGCTCAGGGCAAGCGCTCAGTGCAGGCAATTAAGAGTTCGTGCAGAAAAATGCCCCTTTCGCTTTGTACAAAGGTGATACAGCAGATGCAGCACTTTTGTATAATAAATGTAGCATGTGACAACACTTTAGGAGCGAAGCGCTATAGATCTAATCTTATCGCCCCAGACCCCTTCGCGATCTGTAAATACTCAAAAATAAGGGGTAAAAATACTTGCTAGATCCAGGGAAAATCCGATAGAATGAAATAGCCCTGGGGAATCGAGGGAGGATAGGGGATTTAGGGGGATATTCTCTATCTGTAGCAACCATTTTCATTAGGACTTAGGCAAATAGCTCTAGAAACCGGGTTTCTCGTCAGGATAAAATGGCAAAACCCAGAGTTTTGGTTCAGAAACCCGGTTTCTGCGTAACTATCTGTAGCAACCATTTTCATATTTCATATAGCAAACAACCAACAACCAACAACCAACAATGAATCAGACAGAAGCTAAAATTCGCATTGATAGTCTCATTAAAGTTTATGGAGATAAACCTAGGATTGCAGTTGAACTATTTAGAAGCGGAAAAAATCGGAGTGATATCTTAGAAGAAACGGGTCAGGTATTGGGTATTGCTGGAGTATCTCTTACCGTTGAGCGGGGAGAATTATTTGTCATAATGGGGTTATCAGGCTCGGGAAAATCAACCCTGGTTCGTTGTATTAACCGTCTGATTAATCCCACTAGCGGACATATTTATCTAGATGATGAAGATATTGCCCATGTGGATGAAGAAAGGATGCGAGAGCTTCGCCTAACTAAGGTTTCTATGGTATTCCAAAGATTTGGCTTATTTCCCCACAAAACTGTTGCGGAGAATGTGGCCTATGGTCTGAAAATGAGGAAATTAGAACCAGTTAAATGCCGTGAAAAAGCGTTAGAAAGTTTGGAAGTGGTAGGGTTAGCAAAATGGGCGGATTATTTTCCTTCTTCTCTTAGTGGAGGAATGCAACAACGGGTGGGATTGGCTCGCGCCTTGGCTACAGATGCGGATATTTTGCTGATGGATGAACCTTTTAGCGCTTTGGACCCCTTGATTCGCAGGGAAATGCAAAATGAACTGCTACGACTGCAACAGGAACTACACAAAACTATTGTCTTTATTAGCCACGATATTCATGAAGCACTGAAAATAGGCGATCGCATTGCTGTAATGAAGGAGGGTTATATAGTCCAGGTAGGCACTCCTGAAGCAATTGTGAACGAGCCGGAAAATGACTATATTCGTGCTTTTACTGAAGACATAGCAGTTAATAGTTAAATTTGTTGTTTGTTGTTTGTTGTTTGTTGTTTGTTGTTTGTTGTTTGTTGTTTGTTGTTTGTTGTTTGTTGTTTGTTATTGGTTGTTTGTTTATTCTAGCAGCAACGCTATTATTAGGGTGCGGCATTGCCCACCATAGCTGTTTTTTGAAAGGGTAAAAGTTAAATAAACTAATTCATCTCCGTTCACGTGGCACAGGCATCTTGCCTGTGAGAGGCATCTTGCCTGTGAGAGGCATCTTGCCTGTGAGAGGCATCTTGCCTGTGAGTTCCTAAGCGGTTAATCAATTCAGAACCTTATATCAAATCTGAAAATGGTTGCTATCCCCCTAAATCCCCCTTATCAAAGGGGGACTTTTAACATAGAAGTTTTGCCCTATCTGTAAAAGCTATCGAACTGTTATTGTATCTGTAGCATTTTTTTTGTATTTCATATTACTAGGTCAAATAAATATATGTGGTGGGCAGTGCCGCACCCTACAAATTACTTGGTGTTGGGTTTCGCGTCGGAAACCCAACCTACAATATTAATAAGTAATCAAAGCGATCGCCTAATCTAAAACAAATATAGCACTACGCATTTAGGTACTGTCATTAATAAAGCCTGAAACCTAGTCATAGCCTACTTTTTGAATTTTGAATTTTAAAGAAAGAATTTTGAATTGCGCGTAGCGCTATATCCTTGGGTGTTGGGTTTCGTATCGGAAACCCAACCTACGATCTTAATAAGACATTTGAGGTTATCTTAAAGATAGATGACCGTTCCTTTAGAAAAAATGCCTCAAATAGATAACGTGTATCAAATATTGGGCTTGAAAGATATTGCCCAGCGATCGCCGCAGCAAGAATATTCCCAGAAAGAGATAGTTAACCTCATTCGTCAGGGTTTTCCTCCCAGTACAGCGGAGCAAGTAGCCGAGTATTCTGGCTTTTCTAAAGCAAAAATAGCCACTTTGCTGCACACTTCCGAAAGAACTCTATCCCGGCGGAAAAAAGAGAATAAACCTCTCGACCCCACTGAGTCAGATCGGCTTTATCGCCTTGCTCGGATTATTGCTCGTACCTTAGAAGTATTTGAGGATGATTCTGCAGCGAAAAACTGGTTAAAAAGACCAAATCGTGCTTTAGCCGGGGTAGTTCCTTTTGAACTATTGGACACGGACGCGGGTACTCAAGAAGTGATGGAAGTGCTTACTCGAATTGAATATGGAGTTTACAGTTGAGTGCATGAGTACCACCGTATGGCGAATATCTAAGAAAAAATACGCGGCTACTGCATTTAGTGGAGAGGGTGCTAAATTAGTTGGTGGTCGTTGGAATTCTCAAGGCAATAGCATAGTTTATACTTCAGCAACTCTTTCTTTAATGGATAAATTGTTAAAAAAATCTGGATTTTGGGTATCAAAAAAATTTTCTCGCCTAATCTTATAGGGGTGCGGTCAAAAACAGTTGAATTTTTAATTCTCAATAGTCGCGGTTTAGCCTGAAAGCCAGGCAGCCCAGAGGGCTACCCCACAATTAACTTTCTACATATTTAGCCCCAAACAACTACTTTTGACCACACCTATTTTATAATTAGACTATAATAATAATACGAAAGCAAAAGAAAATTCATTAGAGTCGGGAATCAGCGGGCTTACTGATGCTCAAGAAAATATATATCCTCCACTGAATCCTCGTATCCCAAACTCCTCTCAAGCCTTACTTCAAGCCTTTAACTTGGATTTATGATAGATTTGTTCATGAAAGGCTGTGTTAACACAACTAAAAACTTAGCGTTAGTAAAAAACAAATATTTTTCAATGTAAATATATGTAACAATTTTTGATTAAAGCTCAAAGACAAGTTGACATTATTGTAATTAGTAGGCTAGTTTCTTGAAAGATTGATCCACAAAACCGATGTTTCAATTTAAGCCATGGCAGTTGAAATTTTTGATTGTGGAAAACATCTTGTCAATGCAACTAAAATAAGCTATGTCAACAGAGAAACGCGACCAAAGTACATCAACATCACAAAATGACCAATCAAACCAAGGTACTTCGTTATCCACTTTGGTTTTTACCATTATCAGGGGTGCGTTTGCGATTGTAACGATTGTTGTCGTCGTGCTGATATGGAGTTCTGTTTCCGTCGCTGCAGAGGAAGTCGGCTCTGCCGCGGAGTGGCAGCCAGCCAAAACGATTCTCATGCATACTCCTAAAGAAGAGTTGTTTTTAGGAGTTATTGAACCTGAAGCGGCCTTGTTCGAGGATACGTTTAGTACAGATAGGGCAACAAGGGAACATGAGGATTACATAGAAGCACTTGCTGAATCTGCAGGTGCTACAGTCGTTACTTTAGAAGAGAAACTGCTACTGCTTGGCGCACGCTCGGAGTTGATTAATTTAGCAACGAGCAATTTAGCCGTAAACGGCGAGGACAACATCCTTCAATTCGAGGAAGACTGCAGCGGTGACAACTGCTTCACTCAAGCAGAAAAAGAAAAGCGGGAAGAATGTTTTAATGACAAGCTAACAAAATTGGGTTCGAGGGAACTGGTCCGTATAGCGCTACAGCGTCCAAAAATCATACTGCGTAAAGACCCAATTGGCCCAAATGACAAGAGTGAGGATAACTGTGAAGTGGCTGCAGGTTATGAAGTGGCTGCAGATTATAAATTAAATCCTCTGATGAACATGTACTTCATGCGCGATCAAATGATTACTACAGCCAAAGGGGTGGTAATTGGTAAAATGGCAAGGGTACAACGTCGGAATGAGACAGAACTTGTCAAGATCGCTCTAGAGCAAATGGGCATCCAACCAATTTATGAGATAGTCGGTGAAGGTCGTTTAGAAGGTGGCGATTTCATCCCAGCGGGCGATCGCGTCTTTATCGGCAACGGCCTGCGTACTAATGAAGAAGCAGTCAAGCAAATGTTGACAAATGATGTGTTTGGTGATTCCCACCCAGATGTAATAGTTGTCAAAGATTCTTGGTTGAATCAACAAGAAATGCATCTAGACACCCATTTCAATATTATAGACGAAGACTTGGTTGTGATGGAAGAAGAGCGTTACGATCGCGATTGCACGCCCCCCCCCGATGGAAACAGTAAATGTTTGTTGGCTGATGTTTGGAAATGGGATAATGACAGTGCTGAATACAACAAGAGCGAAGAAGGTGTTAACTTTGTTAAACTTCTAGAAGAAGAGCTCGGATTCACAATAATTCCTGTATCAATAGCAAACCAAGAAGCTTACGGTATTAACTTCCTGACTGTTGGCCCTAAGGAGATCATGATGGTGAAGGGTATCAGCCCGGAATATCAGAAAGATCTCGAAGATCGTGGTGTGACGATACATTTGATCGACTTCGACAATCTCAAACTAGGATATGGTGCAGCTCACTGTACCACTCAAGTTTTACATCGAGAGTAATTCTTGAGATAATACCAACTTGATTGAGGGGCTATGGACATTAGCCTCTTTTTTCCTATTTCTAAGACATGTAATAATTAAGATTATTCATTCAATGATAAACGAACATTGGAGTAATCAAGCCAGATAAGTTGGGTAGTGATCGCCTAATCCAAAACAAATGTAGCACTACGCATTTAGGTACTGTCATTAATAAAGCCTGAAACCTAGTCATAGCCTACTTTTTGAATTTTGAATTTTGAATTTCTCAGTTTGAATTGCGCGTAGCGCTATATCCTTGGGTGTTGGGTTTCGCGTCGGAAACCCAACCTAGGATCTTAATAAGACATTTGAGGTTATCTTAAAGATAGATGACCGTTCCTTTAGAAAAAATGCCTCAACTAGATAAGGTGTATCAAATATTGGGCTTGAAAGATATTGCCCAGCGATCGCCGCAGCAAGGATATTCCCAGAAAGAGATAGTAACCCACCCCTTTCCCCGACCGGGAGGGGAAACCCACCCCTAACCCCTCCCAGGAGGGGAATTGAGGTACAGAGTTTTAGGTTTTGAGGCAGGAGACAGGTGTATAGGTGTACCTCATGAATCCAAGAAACGCCATAATGCATTTCTTCTTATATTGGGCTATTTCTTTGGACAATCAAGCCAGAAAAATCGAGATACTGAAGGTGGATCGAAGTAATCAAAGCGATCGCCTAATCCAAAACAAATGTAGCACTACGCATTTAGGTACTGTCATTAATAAAGCCTGAAACCTAGTCATAGCCTACTTTTTGAATTTTGAATTTTGAAGAAAGAATTTTGAATTGCGCGTAGCGCTATATCCTTGGGTGTTGGGTTTCGCGTCGGAAACCCAACCTACGATCTTATATGAATTACGAAAATATTTGCTACAAATAGTTTATAACTCGTAGGTTGGGTTGAGGTAACGAAACCCAACACAACTTGTTGCTGTTGGGCGTTGCCCTGCCCTTCGACGACCCTCTGGGGCCGCGTAGCCGAAGGGTTTCGCTATCGGGAAACCCAACCTACAATTATTTATAACACTATTGTATCTGTAGCAAACATTTTTAGATTTGATATCACTAGCTTGGGAAACGCTATATAAGAGCATGAATATCAAAGTATCTTGTTGTGTGCATGAGTTTTGGTGCGTTACGAACGCACCCTACAATCAAATAAACTCAAAGTCCCCCTTTGATAAGGGGGATTTAGGGGGATAGTAGCCGTTTGTAGCAATCATTTTCGTATTTTATATTAATAAGACATTTGGCGTTATCTTAAAGACAGAGGTTTTTTAATTATAACTATCCACTATCCACTATCCACTATCCACTATCCACTATCCACTATCCACTGTCAACTATCCACTATCCACTATCCACTATCCACTATCCACTATCCACTATCCACTATCCACTATCCACTATCCACTGCTATATGTTGTGGGTTTGGTAGAATGAATTATCTGAGCAAGAATACCGAGAATAGATGGAAGATTGTCTAAATAATGTTCTCCTGGTTCTATAAAAACTTGATTTCCTTCTAATTTAAGAAACTTCCAAATACTACCTGTAGTTACTCCTGCGTAAATACAATCAATTTGATTTTTTTTCTCCAGGTTAAAGATTTGGGCGGCGATCGCTTCCGCAATACATTGGGGAATACCAGATTTGATATTATCATTTTTAGCTTCTACTACAAGTACAATAGGAGCGGTTATAGTTAACTGTTCTGGAGAATGACTGATAAGAAAGTCACATCTACCAGTCAATCCTCTAGTTTTATCGATATTGAACTCGCAACCTGAAAATAAACTAATTTGCCGTTTAAATTGCTTGCGTACTTCTACGAGAATAGGTGCTACAATTAATTCAGAACGGGCTTTTTCTGTATCTATCTCCAATGCTAAAGGAATATTTTCTTCTAAAGTTTCTTGTAAGAGGGCAGTAGGTGCTATAGTCTCAACTGAGGTAAATAAGTCAACCCGTTGTTCAATGATTAGATTGAATTGGCTCTTGAGGTTATCTAAAGTAAAATCACTGTAAGACATGGGATTGGTTGTTGGTTGCCTGCACTGAGCGTAGCCGAAGTGTTGGTTGCCTGCACTGAGCGTAGCCGAAGTGTTGGTTGGTGGCACGGGCGAATTGCCTGTGGTTGGTTGTTTGAAATATTGTAGTGAAATGTAAATTGACCTATATATAGGTAGGCACATTTCCTCACAATACCAATATATTACTTGCCAACCCACTTGTCAAGCCTTTTTCTGACCTTGAGCATTGGTTATGTGTTATATTAGTTAACAGTAAAATTCAATTGTCAGTCAGCACCCCGCGCCCTCTGCAGCGGGGCTTCGTGCCCTGAAGCTAAAGCTAGCTGACCAGTCTAAGTTCTCTTTATGGGAACTACGTTATCGGCAAGTGTTAAAGTTCCTACCCTGGGATGCGTGCCAGTCCCAGGCTCTAGAACCGAGTCGTTAAACAGCTCTAGGACGGGTAAGGCAGTGCGGCTTGGATAGTACCGACCGATAACTTTGACGAGGCCAACTTACCCCAGAAATGGGAGTTTATGGGAGACCTTGTTGTCTCCCGCCCCTTACGGGGATGGCTAATAAATTAGCCGCGTCAACTTCATCCGCGAGTTAAAACGTCGCGGTTGACCTTTGCCCGAGAAGTATCATGAAAAAAGTTTATTTGCCGGGATTACTCTTTATCTTATTGCTGCCTTTCACTGCTTGTACCTCTACTAACAATGAGCATAATTCTCAAAACTCCCAAGCAGTACAACCTTTAATTGCTGGGGCGATTCCAGATCGAGACCCGGAGAAACTACAGCGACTCCATGGCAAGTTGGTGGATTATTTGACTGCAGAATTAGGTGTGACCGTAGAATACAAGCCTGTAACCGACTATGCAGCAGCGGTGACGGCTTTTCGAGTGGGAGACCTGGATTTAGTTTGGTTTGGCGGACTGACGGGGGTGCAAGCCCGATTACAGGTTCCCGGTGCGAAGGCCATCGCCCAACGAGATATTGATGCTCAGTTTCACAGCGTTTTTATTGCTAATAAAAATAGCGGGATTCAACCATTTGAAGACATCAATGGTTTGCAAGCTTTAACAGGTCGTACTTTTACTTTTGGCAGCGAGTCTTCTACTTCGGGACGTTTAATGCCTCAATATTTCTTAGAACAGGCAGGAGTTAAACTGGAAGACTTGAAAGGAAAGCCTGGTTTTTCTGGTTCCCATGACACGACTATTCAGTTAGTAGAAGCTGGTAGTTATGAAGTGGGAGCGTTAAATGAACAGGTGTGGGAAAGTCGAGTGAAAGAGAAAGAGGTTGATTTAGATAAAGTTGAAGTAATTTGGCGGACTCCTGCTTATTACGATTATCATTGGGTTATTAATCCTAAAGTTGAGGAACGCTATGGGAAAGACTTTGTAAAAAAAAGTCCAAGCCGCTTTCTTGAAGTTAGATGCTAATATAGCAGAGGAAAAGGAAATTTTGGATTTGTTTGGGGCTGCCATGTTTATTGAAACGGAGAATGCTAATTATAGGGAAATTGAAGCCATAGGGAGGAAGATTGGCAAGATTAAATAGGTTTCACCCAGAGACCCAGAGACAGGGAAAGGAAGAAGGAGAGGAGGTTCCGATTTTCGAGTTGAAAGGAGTAACCCAGGAGTTTAATTCTTGTACTGCTTTGACTGATATTAATCTGCGGATTTATCCAGGGGAAAGAGTGGCTTTGGTGGGTTCTTCTGGTGCGGGAAAAAGTACTTTGATTAGTTTGCTCAATGGGACTTTATGGCCTACAGTTGGGGAAGTTTGGGTTTTGGGAGCTAATTTGGCTTCTGTTTCTCCTGGGAAGTTGCGACAAATACAAGCACAAATGGGCACTATTTATCAACAATTTAATTTAATTGATAATTTAGCTGTGATCCACAATGTTAATGCTGGTCATTTGGCTCGCTGGCCTTTTTGGCAAGCTGCTGTTTCTCTTCTTTTTCCTTTGGAAGTAGAAACTGCTAGGATTGCTTTGAGTCGGGTGGGGATTGAGGAAAAACTTTACGCAAAAACTAATTTGCTTTCGGGAGGACAGCAACAAAGGGTTGCTTTAGCCAGGGTTTTGGTGCAAAATCCTTTAGCTATTTTGGCTGATGAACCTATTGCTAGTTTGGACCCGGAGTTGAGCCGGGAAATAATGGATTTGTTGCGGGAGATGAGTGTAAAAGAAGGGAAAACTTTGGTGGTGAGTCTCCACGATCTGGAGTTGGCTCTGTTGAAGTGCGATCGCCTGATTGGATTGCGTGAAGGTAGAGTTATCTTTGATGCTGCTTGTGAGGATATTTCTCAAAGGGCGATGGACGATCTTTATAAGTAGTATTTTTGTATTGAGAATTGTAGGGTGGGCATCCCCCACCACAACCAAATTTTATCTCGTCTAGGAAAGAGCAATTGAATAATATCTAATTAAAATCTAACTAAAATAGTATCAAAGTATATTGGTGGGGTGTGGTCAAAAGTAGTTGTTTCCGGCTGAATATCTATTAATCAATCGTGGGGTAGCCCTCTGGGCTGCCTGCCTAACAATCGCGGGTAAGCCTTGACTATTGAGAATATAAAATTCAACTGTTTGTGACCGCACCCTATTGGTGGGCAGTGCCGCACCCTACTTCTCTGTACTTCAGCTACTTGTGTTGGGACAGTCGAAGGGTTTCCCTATCGCTTAACCCAACCTACAATTGCTTATATAGCACTACGCATTTAGGTTAGGACATTAATAAAGCCTGAAACCCAGTCATGGCCTATTTTTGAATTTTGAATTTTCAGGAAAGAATTGCGCGTAGCGCTATAACTATTCCCTATTCCCTCTTGCCTCTTGCCTATTCCCTATGCTATAACTAAAATATTCAAATTAAAAGGAGCTACATTATGAGCAATAGTGATGAGTTTGCGAAAGATTTCTTAAGCCATTTCCTCGCACCTTACGGAGAAGTGAAAAGAATTAAAATAGAGCCGCCTGAACCAGAGAAAGTTGATATCTTCCGGCAGGAACATCTGGAGCATATTGAAGGGTTAAAAAATCTTGATTTATTGCTAAAAATGGCGGAAACTCCTTTTATATTGCGGCGATTTTCTGCTCCCCTAGATGTTGACGGCGTACAGGATTGTCTTGGTACTATCACGAAAGTCCTAGTGGCTCTCGACAATAAAAGTTTTCAGAAAAAAAACAATTTTAGGGAAGACACAATTATTAAAATGTGGATTCTAACTCCCACAGTATCGGAGGATGTTTTATCGGGATTTGGCACTCAAAACAAAAAAGATTGGTTGCCAGCATTCCATTTTTCTCCAGAACTTTTTCACACTTGTATTGTGGCCATCGACCAACTACCGCAAACTCCGGAAAATCTCTGGTTGAGAGTCTTAGGTCGGGATAAAATACAACAACAAGCAATGGAAGAATTAGAACAATTAGAATACGATAATGTTTTACGAGCTGCCACCTTGGAGTTGCTGTACAATCTACGTCATAATTTAAAAGATCAAGAAGGTTTGGATGAGGAAGATAATCGGTTGATGGACCGTTTAGAAACTCTTTACAAAGAGGATAGAGACAAGGCTGTCAAGAAAGGATTTGAAATAGGTTTTGAACAAGGCATTAAGGAGGAACGGCAAAAAGAAATTAAAAGTATAATTTTAGCTCGTTTTGGTACGTTAGACCCGGAACTAGAACGAATTATTGAGCCTCTATCTGCATTACCTCCGAGTGAGTTTGCTCCCCTACTCTTGCAGTTATCTCGCCAGCAACTATTGCTTCGTTTCTGAGCAAAAAATTTAACCGCAGATGGACACAGATAAACACAGATGATTGAGGATGGTTATTGGTGGGAAGCATATTTTGGTAATTGCCGTTTTTTTGCTTCCTTTCTATTTCTTAGTATACTATAGCAGTTGACAGTTGAACTGAGTTTGATGAATTCTCTTATATTAGTTGCTGGGGCTACGGGTGGAGTGGGACAACTGACTGCAGGTAAACTACTGCAAGAAGGTTTTCAAGTGCGGGTACTGACCCGTAATCAGGACAAAGCAGCTAAAATGTTTGATCGCCGGGTGGAAATAGCGATCGCCGACCTTCGCGACCCTTCTACTCTTCCGCCAGTAATGGAAAATGTCACCCATATTATTTCCTGTACTGGAACCACCGCTTTTCCTTCCAGCAGGTGGAATTTTGAAAGCACGAATTTGTTAGAATGGCTTAAAATCTACTCCAATAAAAAATACGCTCTCTCTGTTGCTAAAAATAGTCCTGAAATTGTGGATGGGAGAGGAACGATTAACTTAGTAAAATCTGCTCCCGGAGACTTAAAGCGATTCATCTATATTTCTTCTGTGGGTGTTGGCAGTTCGGACCAATTGCCCTTTAAAATTCTCAATGCTTTTGGGGTACTGGATGCTAAAAAGAAAGGAGAAGAAGCAGTAATTAATTCCAACCTACCCTATACGATTATCCGTCCCTCTCGACTAATAGATGGCCCTTATACATCTTACGACCTCAACACCTTATTGCAAGCGAAAACCAAGGGAAAATTAGGAGTAGTTATTGCTCCTGGAGATAAATTATTTGGTCAAACTAGCAGGATTGATGTGGCCACAGCCTGCGTCAAATGTTTGAGCATTCCGGCAACAGCAAATAAGGCATTTGCTATCATAAATCAAGGCAAAAGACCGGAGGCGATCGCCTGGTCCGAACTCTTGACTAAGATCTAAAGCCCTCTTTCATATTAATCACAAAACTTTCAGCGTTTGCCATTTCGGCGAATATACGAACTATCCACTATCAAGGAGTGAAAATGAGATGAAGACTTTAATTGCGACTTGGTTCTCAGGAACCCTCAGAATTCCTCTTGGAAAACAACTGGAGTACGTACATATGGGATATGAGTCGATTTACGAACAAGAACTCATTCTCACTTCGGACAAAGTCATGGAAACCGGATTTCTAATATCAAATACAAAAATGTTTGCTACAAATGCAATCAGATTTATAAGTTTTTTGTATCTGCTTTACGGTTCGATCCCCCCCAGCCCCCCTTCAAAAGGGGGGAGCCTGGAAAGCTTGTAGGGGTAGGTTTTTTACAAATCGGCTAAGACAAGACAAGGTGGACAAGGTGGGGAAGTAGACAAGGGGGGAAAACCGTACCAAAATGGTTTGGTTACTAATGTTACTTAAATCGTTGAAAAGACCATTTCGGCTACCCTTCGACTACGCGGTCCCTGAGCGTAGCCGAAGGGCAGGGCAAGCGCTCAATGCAGGCGTTTTTCGTTAAAAAATCTTCCTTTTCTACCTGTCTTCTAATCTTCCTTGTCTGGCCAACACCCAAATATTAAAAACCTACCCCTGTGAGAGCCTGGAAAGTCCCCCTTTTTAAGGGGGATTTAGGGGGATGATATTAAAACCTCTGAAAATCGATGCGTTGGGCGTGAGACCAAAACGCTTCTAAATTATAAAATTCTCGTTCCCGAGGCAAAAAGATATGAACGATAACATCTCCATAATCTTGTAAAATCCAACTAGCTTCTGCTTTCCCTTCTACTCGCAAAGGATGGCGTTGCAATTCTTCCTTGACTTTGGATTCAATGGAATCGGCGATCGCCCGCATTTGGGCTTTAGAAAAGCCGGTAACAATGACAAAATAATCCGTCAAATAGCACTCATCGGCTACTGACAATAAGACAATATCCTCTGCTTTTTTCTCATCTGCCCCTCGGGCAATGATATTCGCTAACTGTTCGCTGGTTATTTCTGCTAAGGCATCTATTGCCGTCATATTCACTAAATCGTTCAATTACTTCTTATATTACAAGTATAATATAATATTTTTTGGTTAGGGGCATATAGCCCGCTCAACTTAATATTATATTATAATGAAATACCTGTAGTTTGGGCAAACAATTGCTCGTAGCGGTCCAAGGCCAGTTCATAGCCATATTCTGTTTCTGCAAATTGCCTACCCCTGGCTCCCAGAGCTTTAACCTGGTGGGGAGCTGAGTATAATTGCTCAATAGCTTTGGCCAAAGCTTCCGAGTCTTCTGGAGGAATCACCAAACCACCCCCACTTCGCTCAATTGCCCTGGCAGCAGTTCCCCTGAGAGGCACTGAAGCAATAATTGGCCGACCACTAGCTAGGAGAACTTGAATTTTAGAAGGCATATTAAAGTGGATCACATTCTTTTTTTGGATCGCCAAACCCACATCTGCCGCTGCTAACATTTGAGGGAGTTTTTCTCGAGGTTGAAAAGGAACCAACAACACATTATCTACATTGTACTCTTGACTAATTTTTTCTAATCGCTTTAAAGCTTTCTTTTCCCCCACAATCACAATCACAATGTCTTGTTTGTCTTCTAATAATTTCGCTGCCGCGATCGCCGTTTCCAAAGGTTGAGTCAGAGCAATATTCCCCGAGTACATAACCACAAATTTGCCTTCCAGTCCATATTCCCTCCGCAAGTAATTATTTTCTCGACACAAGGGCTTGATAAAATCAATATCTACCCAATTAGGAATTTCCACAATTTTCTCTTTGGGAACTCCCTTTTCCTGAATATGCTTGCTAAAACCGTCCGCAATAACAGTAATTTTGGTGGCGGTTTGGTAAGCAAATTTTTCCAATTCCTCCAGGATGGAAATTAATTTGGGATTAGAAATTAAACCCACATGAACTGCTGCATCTGGTAAAATATCTTGGAGATTTAAAATTACTGGCTTGCCATACAATTTACTCAGCATGGCTGCAGGAACGCAAACAGGTAATCCCGGAACTGTGAGTAAGATTATATCTGGTGTCCATCCCAAACCTTGGAAAAAACTCAGACTCATAAAAGACAGTTCCATTAATGCTCGATTGCGCACATTTCGTTGTATCCGACTCCAAATATAACAGCGCTGAATCTTGACACCATTGCGCTCTTCGGTACAAAATAATTTACCTCGATATTCTGGATAAATTTCTCCTTGAGGATACCAAGGCATGGCAGTTAAAACCCGAACTTTATGACCTCGGTGGGTTAAACCTTCTGCTAAGTCAGTCATTAAGGGAGCAATACCAATGGGTTCTGGATGATAATTATAGGAATAAATCAGAATCCGCATAATATAGCAGTTGATAGTTGATAGTGGACAGTTGATAGCTCCTTCGGTCGAATTCAAAATTCAAAATTCAAAATTCAAAATGATTCAGGTTCTAGTTTAACATTTGGATTTATCTTGGTTTTGATAATTTAGATATTATTTGATTTAGCAAGATTTTGCATCTTAGGAGATAATACTACAGATGCTCTAAAGATGTCAATAGGACTTAAGCAGAAACCGGGTTTCTCTGGTTGTGTGTGTAAGTCCTAGTCAAGCCAGACAAGATAAAGTAATTCTATATTTTTGGGCCAATGGCTCAATCAAAAGATACAATTATCTTGTTAGAGACAAAATATCCATTGAGGCACTAAATATGAATTTGAGAAATACTGTAGGTAAATTATCTGCTGCCCTACTATTAGCTACTTGGCTCTTTTTAACTAGTTGTGCCAGCGAACCCCCTTCTCGTTTCGAGCAAGCTCAACAACAAAGCACTCAAAAAGGAGCCAGTGCAGTTGTTAAGGAGTCGGAGCAAGGGAGCGAGTTTAATAAGTTTTTTCCTGGGGATAGTGGGGATTACAAAGTAGTTTTCACCCAGGAGAAAAAAGGCTTCGCTCAAGCAAAATTAAAACAAAATGGCAAGGAAGTGGCTTTAATGTCTATTTCCGATGTTCTTAATAATCCTCAAGCCAAGGATAAATTCCAACAAAGTACAGAAAAAATTGGCGGTTATCCAGCAGTACCTTCTACCAGTAAAGGAACTGCTGTTTTGGCTGGTGGTTTTCAGGTGAAAATTCTTTCTCAAGACCCTTCTTTTACTGAGAGCGATCGCAAAACCTGGTTAGCTAAATTTAATCTCAATGGTATCGCTGGACTTAAATAGTGGATAGTGGATAGTGGATATAGCACTACGCATTTAGGTTAGGACATTAATAAAGCATGAAACCTAGTCATAGCCTCTTTTTGAATTTTGAATTTTGAATTTTGAATTGCGCGTAGCGCTATAGTTGGTGTAATAAGCTATAACAACAAGTAAGAACAAGTAACAACAAGAGAAAACAACAAATAACAAGGAGAAACTAATGGGCAAACCTATTTTTGAATTGGTAGACGAACTCCCAACAAATAATATCACAATCATGACATTGCGGGCGCTAGATTTTGTGGTTCCTGGAGAATGGAACAACACCGTAGGCTTTGTCAATACGATTCGAGAAGTAACGGGAGAAGAAGACGAAGATACCATTCAAGCAATCGGCGATCGCGCTATTTGGCTCTACAACGACAAGTCTCAAGGATACCAACGAGCAATGTGGTTGTACCAAACTGTAGACAACGCCGATACCGCTCTGGGTGCTGCAGCTATAGCTAATAAAGTGGGAGAAAAAATTCCCCTGTTAGGTTTCTTAAACCGGATCACTCCCAATCCTCAGAAAGCTCAATCCATCGATTTGTGCTTAAAATTGGTAGTAGAAATAGTGGCTTTTTGCCAAATTAATGGTATTCCTGGAGATAGCATTGGGGATTTTGTTGGTTCCCTCGCAGAGGAATATAGTGGGGATTCCTTAATGCGCATGGCAGCCTTAATTTGTATTGACGGTTTAATTCCCCTGGGTCCCGATTTTATCCTCAAAGTTCACAATACCATTGGCAATCTATCGGCGGGAGACTTGGAAAATAATTCCACTTTTAGCAGTATTAGTAGTTTCATTCCCGGCGGCAGTCCTGGAGGTCAATTGGAGTTTATTGGCAATGCCTTTGATGGGGTTCAAGACTGGATGGGGAATTTTGTGAGCGATCGCGGTTTGAGTCCCGGAGCAATTTTCCAGCATTTACAAGGTTTTGTGGAATTCTCCGACGATAAATTAGATTTCGTAGCTGGTTTTCTCGACATGACTACTAACTATTACGAACATACCGGCACTCAAACTATTGCTCGCAAATTAATTGAAAGAGCGGTGGGAGAAATTTAAATAGTGGATAGTGGATAGTGGATAGTTGACAGTTGATAGTTGACAGTTGATAGTTGACAGTTGATAGTTTGTTGGGCCTGCCCTGAGTTATAAGAATTTGTAGGTTGGGTAGAGCGATAGCGAAACCCAACACAAAGCTCTTTGGCTGTTGGGTTTCGTCACCTCAACCCAACCTACAATAAAATCAACTATTTTTAGCAAACATTTTTAGATGTGTTATAATAAGGGCGATAGGTAAAAGCGGCGCTTCGGGTGCTGCGAAGGGATCGCCCTTTTCTCGTTTCACCAGTTTTTCATACTGGCTTCAGTTCAACTGATGTGGTAGTTTATTGATTATAGCATTTCTTGGACTCACGAGGTACATCTATATACCAGCCCATGAAACTGTTTAGTATTGAGAGAGAGCAACCGCAGGTTGCAGTATAACTATCAACTGTCAACTGTCAACTGTCAACTATCAACTATCAACTGTCAACTATCAACTATCAACTGTCAACTGTCAACTGTCAACTGCTAAAAAGGAAATCTAATGTATAAGCCATGTCGTGAGTGCAATTTTTACATACAGGAGTCAGAAGACTATTGTCCAAACTGTGGCATCATCGAACCACAGTACGGAAAAAGCAATCGTGAATTATTGGAGAATATAGAAAAAGATAGAAAAGAACGCAACCTACAAATGGATAAGAAGCGTCGAGAAATTAAACAAGGTCATAACACAACAACTGAAAAATTGATTGCACTTTATGAAAATAAATTCGGAATTTTCTTTTTGATTTTAGTAGTTATTTTAGGAGTTATTGCTTATTTTATATTAGCTAATTCAACTTTAAGACTTGAAAAATGGGATTTAATATTGTTGTCTCCTGCTTTTCTGTTAGTTACTTTTTTCTTCACTGGTTTGCTAGGTTATTATATTTACAATTTAATTGGGAATCGCATATCTATCTTCTTGGATAAAAAACTAACCCTAAAAATTGGCGAACTCAAATCTATCTTTGAAGAAAATAAGATGATTGAAGAACAAAATAAAAAAAAGCAAGAGTATTATTTATTTTGCTCCAACACATCTTATCAAGAACGGGAAAGATTGATAGACCAACAACTGAAAAACACCATCGCCAAAATAAATGCTCTTGAATCCTTAATTAAAGAGAATGAATCTCAAATAAATCAATCTAACTCCGAGGAAGCTCAATTGAGATTAAGCAGATTAAAAAAAGGACTGAAAATTCATCAAGAAAAGCAAGAAAATTACCTAGTTGAACAATGGGACATTTGGTTGAGAAAATGGAAAAACAAATTAGACGGATTAAGATATGGCCATCGCTCCATTAAAAACTTTGAAAAAATAGAACAAGAAGGAATTATAACCCTTGAGGAGTGGAAAAAACAATCGTTGTCTAGTGGGGCTAAATATATTCAATTTTTAGATAAAACTCTGGAAACCTGCCAGCGAATTAGAGAATCTCTTCAAGATGAAGAAGCAGCAAACCCATTAAAGGATGTAACAATTCTAGAGGATTCTGAGTTTAACTTGCCAGCTTGGGATGACCTTTTCTCAACCCTTGATATTTTGAACGATCTTCCCGATGCCGGTGCGTTTTCTTCTGGACTTCGCAAGAGAAGTGACTCGATCTGAACGAAAAGCTTATGAGGAGGGATAAGTTATCAATGGAAGATGAACTGCGGACGGAATATGATTTGAAGAGTCTAACAGTTAGAAGACTTGGCCCGGCAAGAAAAAGTTTTGGCGCAACAACTGTGCGTTTAGAACCTGACGTTGCGGAAATGTTTCCCCACGCTGACGCACAGGACTTAGGCAGCAACTCTATTAGTAGGGTGCGTTCGTAACGCACCACACTACCTATAAGGCGTTGCACAATTGCGGGATGATAGTCCAATTTCAATTCGCTGAAACTATTGATAAATAAGGAAAAAATTTTGGGCATATATCCAAATCATCCCACAGAGATGCAACGCCACCTATAATATCTTCGACCAATTAATTCCCAGGTTCCCAGGATTACCTATTTCTCTCTCGATGTAATGCTTAGGTTCTCACTAACAGCGATCCCGAAGGGATCCGCGGAGCGGTGCGGTCACGGATCCGCGAAGAGTGCGCCCTTTTTTCATTTCACCAGTTTTTGATACTGGCTTCTCTGGAGCTTGCATAACGCTCAGTTTATAATCTATCCATAGGGTAGCGATCGAGGATTTTCTCCAAAAATTCAATTTTCTCTAAACAATAATGCTCAGTCGAGTTATATGAATTACGAAAATATTTGCTACAAATAGTTTATCCCATAGTAGTATAGATTGAGGTTATCCCGTAGGTTGAGAAACCGGGTTTCTTCCCAAAGTTTCAACATTAATCCTTAAAATAATAAGAGAAACCCGGCGAATTGGCTGAAATCCAATCCACTAGAACATTTTTGTATCTGTAGCAAACATTTTCAGATTTGATATTATAAAAATTTGTAGGTTGGGTTGAGCGGTAGCGAAACCCTTCGGCTAACGCGGCCAGTGCCCTTCGACTTCGCGATCAGTGAGCGGAGTCGAACTGCAGGGACCGCGGAGTCGAACTGCAGGGACCGCCCAACACAAAGCTCTTTGGCTGTTGGGCCTGCCCAGAGGGTCGCCGAAGGGTTTCGTGACCTCAACCCAACCTACAATAGAATCAACTGTTTTTATGGATCTTCAACAGTGGGGCTAACTTTGGGAGGATTTCTAAGATGTTCTTGTTTCTAAGGAGCGCCAGGAAGAATCAGAAATATCCTGGGAAGAGTTAAAAGCAGATTATTTATTATTTGATTATTCACAAAAGGAAATCTAATGTCTAAGCAATGTCGTGAGTGCAATTTTTACGTAAACGAGTCACAAGACTATTGCCCAAACTGTGGCATCATCGAACCACAGTTTGGGCAAAGCAATCGTGAATTATTGGAGAATCTAGAAAGAGATAGAAGACAACGCTATCTACCAATGGATAAGAAGCGTCAAGAAATGAAACGAAGCTATAATATAAAAAAGAAAATCTTTCTTACAATAATTTATCCAATTTTTTTGGTATTAGTTTCATATTTATCGTTCGTAGTATTTTTTTTAATTCTTTTTATTTATGACGACTACAAATCAGCTTTAATTGAAATATCAGAAATGTTAGCATCTCTAATATTCAATTTAGATACTTCGTGGCATTTTCTTCTGGGTATACCTTTTATTTTTGGGACCAATATATTGTTGTGGGATTCGGAGAGTGGTTTTCGTCTTTACAATTCAGTTAAAAATCTCTTCTTGGATAAAAAAATAACTCTAGAAATTCGCGAACTCGAATCTAGCTTTGAAGAGGAAAATAAGATTATTGATGAAGAAAATAAAAAAAAGCAAGAGTATTATTCATCTCGCTCTAATACATCTTATCAAAAACGCGAAAAATTGATAGAGCAAGAACTGGAAAATATCATGGCAGAAATCAATCGTCTTGAATCCTTAATCAAGGAGAATGAATCTGAAATGAATCAATCAAACTCCGAGCGAACTAAATCTAGATTAAGCAGGTTAAAAAAAGGACTTAAAATTAATCAAGAAAAGCAAGAAAATTACATAGTTGAACAATGGGACATTTGGTTGAGAAGATGGACAAACCAATTAGAAAGATTCAGATATGGCGATCGCTCTATAAAAAAACTTAAAAAAATAGAACAACAAGGAATTTCCATGCTTAAGCAATGGAGAAAAAAGCAATCATTGTCTAGTGGTGTTAAATATATTCAATATTTAGAGAGAACTCTGGAAACTTTCCAGCAAATAAGAGAAGATATGAGAGATGAAGAAGCAGCAAACGCACTAAAGGATGTAAAAATTCTAGAGAATCCTGAGTTCATATCAGGTTGGGATGACCTTTTCTTAACCCTTGATACTTTGAATAATCTTCCCGATGTCGGTGCGTTTTCTTCTGGACAGGAAGCTTTAGAAGAGGAAGCTATTCGACTGGAAAGCGAAGAAGAAGTCAAAAATATCAGCAAATCTCTCAACCACAAAGATTCTATATAGGTTTACAATCCCCCTAAATCCCCCTTGATAAGGGGGACTTTGAGAAGTAGGGTGCGGCATTGCCCACCAATATACTTTGATATTATTTTGGGAAAGATTTTCATTAGCCAAAAGATTAGGTGTTGGGTTTCGCTATCGTAATCGCCAACCTACAATTAATGTTTTGGGAAAGATTTTCATTAGATATCGTTCAATTGCTCTTGAGTAGACGAGATAAAATTTGGTTGTGGTGGGCGATGCCCACCCTACAATTTTCTATTGTATTCCGTGGGTTGAGAAACCGGGTTTCTTTCCAAAATTTCAATATTCATCTCCAAAATCATAAGAGAAACCCGGTTTCTTGGCTGAAATACAATCCATATTTTTAGCCAAAAGATTAGGTGTTGGGTTTCGCTATCGTAATCGCCAACCTACAATTAATATTTTGGGAAAGATTTTCATTAGATATCATTCACTTGCTCTTGAGTAGACGAAATACAAAGATTCTATATAGGTTTACAA
>JH610983.1 GCA_000252485.1 Prochloron didemni P4-Papua_New_Guinea
GAGAAGTACAATTTTCTCTTAATTGTTCATTGTTTATTGTTAATTGTTCATTGGGAATTGCTATAAATATATTCTCCCCCCTTTTGAAGGGGGCCGGGGGGATAAACCCCAATCAGAGATTTTGAATCTTTCTCTTTTCCCTACCTTTCTGCCTTTCCGTTGCATCCCGAGCCTCTTCCATTTTCGCCTTGGCCTTATTAGCACTGCGTCGGAGAGATTGCAAGCGAGTCTCGTATTTCTTCTTAACCCGACGATTGGGAGTTTGCTCGATTAAACTTTTCAAAGCACTTCCCAAACTCTTATAAGCATTGGGAAGGGAGTAACCGAAACGAGTTGCTAGGTCAATGGCCTTTTCATCCGCTTCCATGGCTTCCGTAACAGTGCGATCGCTATTATTTTTCTGCCAAAGTCGATAACCGGAAATACCGCAGAGGGAAAGAGCCAGCAACAGTAACAAACCGTCCTGTACCCACAGTTCCCCCACAGCACCGCCCAAACCAATAGCCAGAGCAGCCATTTCCCAGCCTTCCCTGGGAATAGTATCATTTTGGATGCGGGCTACTTCATGCCAAAAAAGCAAGTTGCGCTGGTCAATGGCAAAGTTCTCCCATTTAGCCAAGTCAACTTGAATTTCCACCTCATCCCTGCCCAGTTCTTCGCACTGAATCAAGGGGGGACTAATTTCCGTACTTCCTTCCACCATGACCCAACTCTGCAACTCTGGTGGAAGCAAACCTTTCAATCGCCGCAGTTCGTTCATATCGGCTCTTGCAGAAGAAGTTGCATAACTCGTCATAAATCTACCCATCTATATATTACAAGCATTTTCCTATCTTATTGCTGATGGTAGCTTTATTTATCTAGCTTCGTGGTCTTTTTTTGTTTATTCTTAATAGGATGCTAGTGAATTAAAAAATTGCCAACGTGGAAAGAGGTTTATTGTGGTTGCCTTTACTCATCGCTTTTGGAGTGCTAGCCTGGAGCGGTTGGAACGAATACCAGAAAGTAGAGGCGTATCGTCGCTGGGTAGAACAGTTTGACCGAGGCAAGTACGATATTTATGCAGTCTTGGGTCAAAAAGGGGATTTGTTGACTTGGGGCAAACCCACCCGGTCGGAACCAGTGGACTTACAGACTTTTTCCCTCAAGGACGTGAAAGAAATCCGCTTGTTAGTGGGGGATAGCCCTGTGGACCTAGAAGAACTTCCCAGTAAAGGCTCTGCTGTCCTGGAATTCATTTTAACTGAAAATGGCACTCCTACAATTAAAATCCCTTTCACCGAAATTCCTTTAGCAGCGGAATGGGGTAAATATTTGCAAGGGAACCTTTAGTTAAATAGGGTTTGCTGAATAAAACTAGAAGGTTATACAAATAAGATTTTCAAGGCGAGTTGAGTTTTCCTATTCCCTATTCCCCATTCCCCATTCCCTATTCCCTATTCACTCACGAAAATCTCATCTCCTTCTAATTTAACTTGATACACTTTCAAAGGAGAATTAGCGCGACCAGAGATAACATCCCCATTGAGTTTAAATTTAGAAGAGTGACAGGGACAGACGAAATTTTCTCCTTTTCGGTTCCATTCCACGAAACAGCCTGCATGAGTGCAAGTTGGGTCCACAGCAACTAATTGAGAGCTATCTGCCTCACTCATTACCACCAAAACATCCCCCACAGGAGATTCTTCCACTAGAAGATGGCCTTTTTCCTTTAATTCCCCTATAGTCCCAATGGAGACACATTCCTTACTACTAGCAGTTTGAGTAACTAACAATTTGTCTTTGGTTGCGGCCACCACCGGTTGAAGATAACTCCCTAGTCCACCTAAACCGAACCAAAATAAGAAATTACGACGTTTCATAGTTTAAATTAATCTGAGATTAAGGAACATAGGACTTACGCAAATAGCTCTCTTATTCCGGGTTTCTGACCTGATAAAACGGTCCAAATCCAAATTTTTCCTACAGAAACCCGGTTTCTGTGTAAGTCCTGGAACAAAAAGCGTACACATTGCGTTCAATCTATTATAATCAAACGGAATTTACTGTTTTTCTTGGAGGATAGCTATGAATAAATTGAGTATAATGTTGCTTTCCAGTTCCGCGTTGGTGGGTTCCATGTTGCTGATGCTGTTAGGGGACAAACCAGCGAATGCAGGAGAACCAGACAGCCCGCAAACCCTGCAAAAGACAGAGAAAGCACCTACAGCGAACCTGGATTGTTCTCGTTCTTCCTGCACCGGCAATGCTCATCTTGCCAGTTGGGAAAACATGTTTAACAAAGAAAACGGCCAAGAAACCATAGAACATGAGTTTAGAAACCTGGAACAAACTCCAGAAGGCCATTTAATCTTAGAATTTACTGAAGAAGAAAGTAATGCGGCGATTGAAATGTACGGCTGCGATTGCCCCAAAGCCCTCAACGCTCTACGTCAGTCCAGAGGAGTTGCCATCGGAGTGGAAGGAAATGTAATTATCCCCGGACCACCTATTAAACCTTGTAATCAACCAATCTCGGAAATTAGTGGCTAGGACAATTAATTATTAGTTGTAGGGTGCGTTCGTAACGCACCGTGTCTGGTGGGCAGTGCCGCACCCTACAAATAACTATTAGATCCCAAGATAGAAATAAATAATCAACCTGTTAATTTGCTATGCCTCGCCGCGATCGCTATCATTAAATTGTAGATTATATTGCTCAATTGGAGATTAGCCTGTTAGTCTTTAATCCTGAAATTGAGGAAATTGAGCAATGGATTTATTAGCACAGCAAACAGATATAATAGAACAATATCGAATTGGAATTCGTTGTGTTTTCTCCCAGTATCTGGAAGAGGAAAAATCAGATCAATATGACGAGACCATCGCTATTTGTGATGAAAAGACCGACAACTATCTCTTAATGAATGTGGGTTGGAATGGCTATAAGCGCCAGCATGGCGTGTTCGTTCACTTTCGCATAATTGATGATAGAATTCATGTTGAATGGAACGGTACGGAAGACATCATTGAGAAGTTAATGGAACAAGGAATTCCAGAATCAGCATTTGTTCCTGCTTTTCGCCATCCCGATTTTCGCGAGTCAATAATATAGAGAAACTATTTAATAAAAATCGTCGTTACTTTAACCAATTATAACGGGCGATAGTAGGTGTAGGGTGCGTTCGTAACGCACCATCTCTGGTGGGCGATGCCCACCCTACAAAGAACAAAAATAAAACGTATCGGTATTGGGATATATTAATTATCAACTATCAACTCGACCGAATCTGAAAATTGAGAACAAGCTAAAAACCAAGAGGAATAAGGCGAGTATAGTTTCTGACATTTTTTGCGGAGACATTCGTCACGAATTAAATTTTGAATTTTGAATTTTGAATTTTGAATTCGACCTCAGGAGCTATCAACTCGACCGAATCTGAAAATTGACAACAAGCTAAAACCTAAGAGGGATAAGGCTTTTGCAAGTTTCTGCCATTTTTTGCGGAGACATTCGCCAATTCTTAAATTTTGAATTTTGAATTTTGAATTTTGAATTCGACCTCAGGAGCTATCAACTATCAACTCCTATATCTTTCAACATCTCTAAATGTTTTTCAACTGGAGCAATAGTATTAGCCGCGATCGCCCCACTAGCGGCAACTGCGGGGAGACCGATACCGGGAAAAGTAGAATCTCCACAGCACAACAGACCGGGCAAGGGGGTCTTAGGACCGGGAAAGAAACTTAGACTTCCCGCTGGGATTGCAGGCCCGTAGGAGCCACGATCACGCCTGAGAAAGCGAGCGTGGGTGAGGGGAGTACCCACCAAAGTTACTTCACACCGCCGACGGATATCGGGAATAACCTGCTCCAAGGCTTGCCACATCACCTCAGCCCGCTCTTCCTTGAGAGCTAGATATTCCGGGCTGTTTCGCGACCTGCCCTGCCACAGTTCCCAAGGTTCGTTAGCGGGAGTATAGACATGAATATTGTGTTTGTTAGCAGGAGCTAGAGTGGGATCCAGAAGAGAAGGAATGGAAATGGCAACTACATTTTGAGGCGCTGTAACGCCCAAACTCCAATCCTTAACTACAATGTGATGGCAAGGTAGATTCTCTGGTAAACCCTCACCGTCAATACCTAAATGGAGATGCATGAAACTTTTGCAAGGGGGAGTAGCTTGACGCTGACGGCGAAACCCTTCCGGCACCGCCTTAGGAGGCAACAAAGTGAGAGTATCCCACACTGAGGCATTGGATACCACCGCTTTCTTGGCGCGAATCTCACTCCCGCCCCGAAGCCGCACTCCCACAGCCCGATTTTTTTCCACAACCACCTGCACCACATGGGCATTGCACCGCAGTTGTCCCCCCTGTTTTTCCAGCCCTCGCAGCAAAGCATCCACTAAAGCCCCGCTCCCACCGATGGGATAATCTAACACCACATTGGGGCGATACCATTCTGCGAACATAAAGGCCATTTCCGCCGCAATCGTACCCCTGGCAGGCAATCCCGACAGCAAAAAACAGAGCAAATCCAACCAGTTGCGAATGAAAGGATCTCGAATATCTTTTATAATCTTAGCAAACGGACCAGATAGGCGAGGCATATTGCCCAAGTGAGGAAGCATTTGCAGCAGAAATGGACCCACAGTTTGGATTGCTCCCCAATCGGAGCGGAAGGCTACAGGAGGCAAAGCATTGGCTGCTTCAGCTAAAGGAGCCATTAGGGCTTGCAGCGATCGCCATTCCCTTACAGCTTCCGTTCCTCGTAACCGCTCCAAAACTTCACAAAATTGTTCCGCCCCAACAGTAGTATCAAAATGTCCTTCAGGAAGATGGCAGCCCCAGGTATCGTAGGTTACCCAAGGTATATCCACTTCTAAGGCATCTAAAACCTGACGCAGGGGATTGTTAGAAGGGCTAGTTGATAAACCGGAATAGAGGGAAGGACCGGAGTCAAAGGTGAAACCCTGGCGCTCAAAAGCATGGGCTGCCCCACCGGGAATTGAATGACTTTCACATACCATTACTTTAAAGCCATAACGTGCCAGCAAAGCAGCGCAGCTCAACCCGCCAATACCACTACCAATTACAATAATATCTACTTCCTGCATTAGCCTTTTAACAACGAATGATTAACAACGAAAGATTAAAAACGAACAATTGACAATCCAATTATGAGCTATTATAGCTGTATCAACTGTCAACTATCAACTATCAACTGTCAACTATCAACTGTCAACTATCAACTATCAACTATCAACTATCAACTACTATATGCTTTTTTTGTTGCCCCAGCTAAACCGTCAAATTTGGATACTGGCTTTCGGTAGATTAATCTTAAATATTGGCACAGGGTTGACTATATTTTACACTCCGATTTTTTTCGTCAACCAAGTAGGTTTATCCTCCACTTTAGTTGGGACAGCCCTAGCTACCGCTTCTTTATCCGGTGTTTTCGGTCGTTTTCTTGGCGGTTCTCTAGCTGACAGTCGCGGTCGCAAACCTACCTTATTACTATCAGCAGCAGTTTCCATTATAGCTAATTTAATCTTCGCATTCACCGTTAATTTTCCCACCCTAATAATTGCCAATTTATTCAAAGGATTGGGAATAGGTTTATATTGGCCCCCCATAGAAGCAGCAGTAGCGGACTTAACCACCTTGGAACGACGGAATGAAGCTTTTGCCCTCAGTAGATTAGCCGATAGTATTGGCATAGGTATTGGTAGTATATTAGCAGGAAATTGGATAGCTAAATTCAACGATAGTTATCAAATTTTATTTTTGTTTGAAGCCTTGGCTTTTGGCTTATTTTTCCTGTTAATATATCTGGCAATTGCAGAAACTTATATCCAAGCAAAAGAGAAAAAACAAGAACAAGTAAAAAAACAAGAACAAGTAAACACTAAAAAATTCAAACAATCTAAAAAAAGATGGACCGAGTTCAAATTATTGCCTAAATTTTCTAAAAATTGGTCCATTGCCTTTAGAGATCGCTCCCTAATCATCTTCCTCCTAGCCAACATTCTCTTCACCACCTATCTTGCTCTCTATAATACCGCCATCCCCTTATATTTTAAAAATAGTCTCGGTGAAAATAGCTTTTCTGAAACAACTATTGGCAATTTATTTAGCTTCAGCGTCTTCTTAACTGCTCTCCTCCAGTTACCAATAGCTCGCTGGCTCAATCGTTTTGTTCCCAGTCGTGCCTTAATGCTATGCTTTTTCTTCTGGGGCTTAGGATTTTTCTTTATTTCAGTAACAGGAATTGTTACTAGCAATAGTTTAATTGCAGCAATTATAGCATTAACAATAATGAGTATAGCAGTAGCTATTTATAATCCCTCTGCTTCCGCTTTAACAATGGATTTATCTCCCGTAAACTTACGAGGAATTTACTTTTCTATTAACGCTCAATGTTGGGCGATCGGTTTCTTTATCGGACCCATGCTGGGTGGCTGGGCCTTGGATCGCTCAGATGTATTTGTCACAGGTTTTTGGTTAGGTACTGCTGCTAGTATGGCCGCAGGCATTTTAATTCTACAATACCTCAATAACAACCAACAACCAACAACAAACTATGATTGAATGAATACTATGATTGACATATTGGTAATTTTAAGAAAGCATCTTTATGATTGAAAACAGCAGCCAAAATTAATAAACAACTAACCAACAACAAACAACAAACAACCAACAACCAACAACCAACAACCAACAACAAACTAACCCCTTCTTTCCTGTAACTTACGATAGACATCCCTCAAAGGAACCTGATGATGAGCCAAAGCCACCAAAGCATGGTAAAACAGATCCGCTACCTCCCCAGCAATTTGCTCTGGGTCATCATCCTTACAAGCCATCACCACTTCCGCCGCTTCTTCCCCAATCTTTTTGAGAATCTTATTATCCCCCCCAGCCAACAACTTGCGAGTATAAGAACCTTCCACCGGATTATCCCGGCGATCGCAAATAACCTCATACAATCCCGACAAAGTATCCGCTGGAGGAGCCACCACCTCACCGTCCACCAGATGGAAGCAACTCCTCTCCCCCTTATGACAGGCAATATCCCCCACCTGTTCTACAGAAAACAGCAAAGTATCGCTATCGCAATCGTAGCGAGCAGCTTTTACTTTCTGAATATGTCCGGAAGTAGCTCCCTTATGCCATAATTCCTGACGGGAGCGACTCCAATACCAGGTTTCCCCCGTAGCCAAAGTTTTGGCTAGGGACTCCCCATTCATCCAAGCCATCATTAAGACAGTACCGTCTAGATAATCTTGGGCGATCGCCGGAACTAAACCGCGATCGTTGTAGCGAATTTTCTCAATGGGGATAGACTGGGTCAAAGCGGTGGGTTGACTGGATGACATTGTACGGCAGTTGATAGTGGATAGTGGACAGTTGACAGTTGATACAGCAAGCGTCATAGCGATTGCTGTGTTTAATTCCAACTTGGCTATCAGTACATTTTAGCCAAATTCAGTATCGAAAACGATAAAAGCTAAAAATATCCAGATTATTCTCATTCTTGCTTAAGTCCGACAATTAATCTAATCTCACATAAGTCCGATCGCGATCGAGGCTCAAATATATTTATTTAACCAAGGAGAAATCGTTGGCCACTGCAAACAGTTTAAAAACAACCAAATCAAAAGAAATCTTTGCCGCCGCCCAAAAACTAATGCCCGGAGGAGTCAGCTCCCCCGTGCGAGCCTTTAAATCCGTCGGCGGACAGCCCATCGTCTTCGATAAAGTAGAATCCGCCTATATTTGGGACGTAGATGACAATAAATATATTGACTACGTTGGTACTTGGGGACCAGCAATCTGCGGCCACACCCACCCAGAAGTAATCGCCGCTCTTCAGGAAGTTCTAGGGAAAGGCACTAGTTTTGGCGCTCCCTGTCTCCAGGAAAATATCCTCGCTGAAATGGTTATCGAGGCAGTTCCCAGCATTGAAATGGTCCGCTTTGTCAACTCCGGCACCGAAGCCTGCATGTCCATCTTAAGACTAATGCGAGCTTTTACCCAGCGAGATAAAGTAATTAAATTTGAAGGCTGCTATCACGGTCACGCCGACATGTTTTTAGTCAAGGCTGGTTCGGGAGTAGCCACCTTAGGTTTACCAGACTCTCCTGGAGTACCCAAATCCACTACCGCCAGCACTTTAACTGCTCCCTACAACGACCTAGAAGCAGTAAAAGCTCTCTTTACGGAACATCCAAACGAGATTGCCGGAGTAATTTTAGAACCGGTAGTAGGAAATTCCGGCTTCATTCCCCCCGACAGTGGCTTCTTAGAAGGCTTACGAGTCTTGACCGAAGAAAATGGGGCTTTGCTGGTATTTGATGAGGTAATGACTGGTTTTCGCATTGCCTACGGAGGCGCTCAAGCTAAATTTGGAGTTACCCCCGACCTCACTACCTTGGGCAAAGTCATCGGCGGCGGCTTGCCAGTAGGCGCTTACGGCGGACGGAAAGATATCATGTCTCTAGTAGCCCCAGCAGGAAGCATGTATCAAGCGGGAACCCTTTCCGGCAATCCCCTAGCAATGACCGCCGGAATTAAAACCCTGGAATTGTTGCAAAAGCCCGGAACTTACCAACAACTGGAGACTATTACCAAGAAATTAATTGATGGCTTATTGGCAATTGCTAAAGAAGAAGGCCATGAGGTATTCGGTGGTAATATTAGCGCCATGTTTGGCATGTTCTTTACTGGGGAACCTGTTCACAATTACGATGATGCCAAGAAATCCGATACAGCCAAATTTGGCCGCTTCCACCGAGGAATGTTAGAAAGAGGCATTTATTTAGCTCCCTCTCAGTTTGAAGCAGGATTCACTTCCTTAGCTCATACAGAAGAAGATATTGAGCAAACTTTAGCAGCAGCTAAAGAAGTTTTATCTGGCTTGTAAATTTTTTTGTAGGGGCGCACAGCTGTGCCCCTCACCCTAAAGTTGGCTTAAATTTTCAACAACTTCCTCAATCTCATCTCGATCGCCCAAAGTAGTCAAACGCAGAAATCCTTCCCCTTGAGAGCCAAAGAAATTACCCGGTATACCCACAGCACCAATTGTAGATAATAAATAGCTCCTTCGGTCGAATTCAAAATTCAAAATTCAAAATTCAAAATTTAAGAATTGGCGAATGTCTCCGCCAAAAATGGCAGAAACTTGCAAAAGCCTTATCCCTCTTAGGTTTTAGCTTGTTGTCAATTTTCAGATTCGGTCGAGTTAAATAACTGTTGCGAGCGCCATTTTTCTGGTGCTTTTAACCAAATATAATATGAAATCTGAAAATGTTTAATGTTTGCTACAGATGATGTCAGCTTCAAAATGTAGTTGCATGAATCTAATAATATGAATTATAAAAATGTTTGCTACAAATAAATAGATTTGGAAAATTGTAGGGTGGGCATTGCCCACCAACAGCGTTATTTATGGAATCTAGAAACAAAAATTGACCTTATTGGAATCCCAATCCTTACCTCCATCGCCGCAAAAGTATATTGGTGGGCGAACTTTACGCCGCCGATGCGGAAGATGTACTCAGTCAAATTTGTAATCGTTGAAATTTGAATCTTGAAACTCTTGTCTTACCAAGGCTTCAATTTCCGACCATCTTGCTTGCACAAAATCATGTTCAACCACTTCAACAAAAAAATTTAACACTTTTTTTGCTCTCTTAATATTTATTTTTGAGTTTGTCAGACTACTGCAGGAGCGCACAAATAACTATGCGCCCTCACAGCCTTGCTACCTAATCGAAATAAAACAGAGTCACCAACTTGTGTTGTTCCTCTGCTTCCGTACAGGTTTGCAGAAGAGTGTGACTATCGTGGAAGGCAAAACAGATTAGTTGCTGACACCGGGAAATAATCTCTCCATTGCACAAAGCACTGGCTTCTGCCAAAGATAAATTATCGTTGTCTGGATTTTCTACTAGATGAATCACCTGTTCGAGCTGCTTGCGCGACTCCAGTGGTTGGCGAGACATGCTTTGGGGCAGAATTACAGTCAAAAGGCTCGAATCGGCACGCATAGCGCCTTTAATAGCAGCGGAATTAGTCCCCGTCCCACCAGAGGTTATGAGACGATTGCCCTCTAGGACAAGAGCGTAACTCATCATCTCAATTAAATGCTGATGGGTGATGGGAACGTGGCGAGAACCCAATAAAGCAATTCGCTTAGAACTTGTTTGCCGAATTGCTGCCAGTTCTTGCGCCAAGGTATCCAGTTTGGGAATCTCTATTGATTGACTCAAAGAATCTTACTTGCTTGGGCTGAATGACTCAAATATTCTAGCAAATATATTGGCAATTTTTTTTTCTTGCATTATTTCCCCTCTATCTGTTAGAATATTTTTGTCTGAGGACGCATAGCTCAGTTGGTTAGAGTACCACGTTGACATCGTGGGGGTCACTGGTTCGAGTCCAGTTGCGTCCATATTTATAGATTGCTACATAGTTATATGATTATAACACAGTCTAGTAGTGAATTCTCATTTATCAAAATCATTATTAACAGTATTCTTGCTAAAAACAAATAGTGCATTTACATTCTGTTAGTAAACAAATGTAAATTAGCACTATCAAATAAGATTTGGTAGTGCGAATTTACTCTACATCAGGACCAAAATTCTCCGAATCCAGGTTAATTCCCATTTCTAGCAAACGCTGGGCTAACTTTTCAGCTCGTAGGCGTTCCTTTTCAGCTCGCTGACGTTCAGTTTCAGCTCGCTGGCGTTCGCTTTCAGCTCGTAGGCGTTCGTTTTCAGCTTGCTGGCGTTCTTTTTCAACCTGTTGTTCTAAAGTTTCAGCTCGCTGGCGTTCAGTTTCAGCTCGCTGGCGTTCGTTTTCAACCTGTTGTTCTAAAGTTTCAGCTCGTTGTTGTTCAGTTTCAGCCTGTTGTTGGAAGGTTTTGATTGTGGTTTGTTCTTCTTTAATTAATTCCTCCACTATAGGAGGATTCAGCAGTTCTTTCACGGATAAAACTAGTTGTGAAAACTGACTGGAAACAATTGTCTTTTCTTCCGTAAAATCTACAAAATCATATCCCTCTTCATTCCTAGTATTAGTAAACACCCTCACGAGTTTCTTTTTTGGGTCTACTATCCAATAGGAGGGAATTTTTGCTGTTTCGTATTCATCCCGTTTAATCTCGTAATCATCCCGCCGATTACTGCTGACAACTTCTACTACTAGAATCGGCTGTTCTTCAAAATCCAAAACTCCAGCTCCTGGACGATGAAGAACTTGTTCCCAAACAGTTTTGCTAAATACTACCACATCTGGGATTCGAGATGTATTTTCTTCCGTTCGCACTCCCGTTCCTAAAGCATTGGCCACTAAATCTAAGTTTTCCGCTGCAAAATAGCGCTGTAACTTATAAACCAAAAACTTGCAAATATTGGTATGTAAGTGTGTGGATGCTGGCATGGGTATTAATTTTCCTTTCACTAACTCGTATCTAACATCCGATTCTGGAACATATTCAAGATATTCTTGGAAAGTTAACAGATGTTCAATTTTAGGCGGTTCATCTACCGTTATCTCGGTTGCTTTTTTGACAGCTTGAATCATTATTTAACCTCTCTCATATTAGCTGATTTGATTATTTTATCTAATATAGGATTTACATTCTGTTAGTAAACAAATGTAAACCCTATATCAAATAAGATTTGGTAGCGCTAATTTACTCTACATCACCACCAAAATTTTCCGAATCCAGGTTAATTCCCATTTCTAGCAAACGCTGGGCTAACTTTTCAGCTCGTTGACGTTCAGTTTCAGCTCGTTGACGTTCAGTTTCAGCTCGCTGGCGTTCAGTTTCAGCTCGCTGGCGTTCGTTTTCAGCTTGCTGGCGTTCGCTTTCAGCTCGTAGGCGTTCGTTTTCAACCTGTTGTTCTAAAGTTTCAGCTCGCTGGCGTTCGTTTTCAACCTGTTGTTCTAAAGTTTCAGCTCGCTGGCGTTCGTTTTCAACCTGTTGTTCTAAAGTTTCAGCTCGTTGTTGTTCAGTTTCAGCCTGTTGTTGGAAGGTTTTGGTTGTGGTTTGTTCTTCTTTAATTAATTCCTCCACTATAGGAGGATTCAGCAGTTCTTTCACGGATAAAACTAGTTGTGAAAACTGACTGGAAACAATTGTCTTTTCTTCCGTAAAATCCACAGAAGTATATCCTTCTTTATTCCTAGATTTAGTAAATACCCTCACGAGTTTCTTTTTTGGATCTACTATCCAATACTCGGGAATTTTTGCTGTTTCGTATTCATCCCGTTTAATCTCGTAATCATCCCGGCGATTGCTGCTGACAACTTCTACTACTAGAATCGGCTGTTCTTCAAAATCCAAAACTCCAGCTCCTGGACGATGAATAACTTGTTCCCAAACAGTTTTGCTAAATACTACCACATCTGGGATTCGAGATGTATTATCTTCCGTTCGCACTCCCGTTCCCAAAGCATTGGCCACTAAATCTAAGTTTTCCGCTGCAAAATAACGCTGTAACTTATAAACCAAAAACTTGCAAATATTGGTATGTAAGTGTGTGGCTGCTGGCATGGGTATTAATTTTCCTTTCACTAACTCGTATCTAACATCCGATTCTGGAACATATTCAAGATATTCTTGAAAAGTTAACAGATGTTCAATTTTAGGCGGTTCATCTACCGTTATCTCGGTTGCTTTTTTGACAGCTTGAATCATTATTTAACCTCTCTCAGGTTCGCTGACTTTACTATTTTATCGACACTACTTATTCTTCTAATGAGAGTTGAGGGGCACAATCGAAACAAAAACCTTGTCTATTGTACTCTTTCCAGTAGTAGGAAGTGTTTTATTTAAATGAGAAATAATAATTTTATTACTCTGGACAACGGAGTAATAATCTTACGATTCTTTCCCCAATTAATTTGTCCACTTTCCCCCAAACCAAGCGGATATTACGGGCTGGACATTGCACCGGCAGTTAACACGGTTTTGTCTGAAACACTTCCTTGAGCTATCATATCACAGAATCGTTCAGTGCGACAAGGCGAACAGGGGAAGTTTCTCATTTTTTGCTATGATTTCGTGATTATCATGATGACTATGATTCTGTGGAATTGAAAAGTCATAGTACTCATTGAATCAAAAAAATCATAGTCTTTTTTATTTGGGGGTGTGGAGCGCGAATCTGGAGCTATAGCGCTACGCGCAATTCAAAATTCAAAATTCAAAATTCAAAAAGATGGCTATGACTAGGTTTCAGGTTTTATTAATGTCCTAACCTAAATGCGTAGTGCTATATCAAAAAGCTGACTCTCTGACAACAATAGCTAAAACCATTATATACAAAGGTTTTCAGCATGACGGAGAGAGTCAAAATTTTACTGTTTTCTCTGTGCTAAATGAGATTTTATACCTATGAGATTTCTTGAAAACCCTATAAATCCCTTCACACTCTTATTAGATTATTTTTAAATCTCGTCTCTATTTAAACCAATTTGGATTACCTGTAATCCTTGCTATATAAGCTTTACAGACATAGTTGTCAGAGAGTCAGCATTTAGTTAGTTCTTACCCTTAATGGTATCCTGGTTTTCCATAGACTCAAATGATTGCTCTTCTTGCTTTTCTTGTTCTTCTGCTACCTGATTCAATACTTCTAAATCTTGCTCGATAATTTTTTCCACTCTACCAGCAAACATTGTATAGGCACTGCGGTGACTAGTAAACTTTTTATATGGACCGCTAAACTGAAAGAAATGCCAAGCTTCCATCTTCATCAGCTCTGCTGAATTGCGATATTCACAATACAGTTTGCCGTATTGCAAAAACTCTTCCAGAGAAGCAGAAATAGCCACAATTTGACTTAAACCCAATGTCAACCAACCAAATAATACCTTGGTATTATCGGAACTAATATTGAAACTAACTAAGGCTGGAACAATTACTCCCCCTACAATAGTAACGATCCGACTCAAATAGTATCCGAAACGATAACGCTTCCACAACCTTTCCAACTGAATGACTTGTTGCAGCCAGCGGTGTGTCATGAACTGTTTTTGCAGCGGTTCTAAGTCTAATTGCTCAATGATGGCAATCACATTTTCCAGAAAATTATAATCGTTACCGATGTTGAGAGTTAAAGTTTTGTTTTCTGGTGTTGTTGTTGAAGTCATCGTCCTATATATATGTAGGGTGCGGCACTGCCCACCATTTCCCCATATATTATTGGCTATTGGCAAGGTTTGGGTGCAAGACTTAGGCCGCCACATCTGTAGAGACGTTCGACCCAAACGTCTCTAGTTATTTGAATTTAGCTGTAATTGATCTAGTTTATTAGTGGGTTTTGAGGGTAATTATTGTTTAGGTTGTACCGAATAAGCTCCCGTTTCCAAATCCACAGTAAAAGTATACCACCCACTAACTTCTGGTGTAAACTGCAATGTGGGAGGATTTCCGTGATTAGTTAGCTGTCCGTAAAGTTTCAAATCTTCTATCCTGGAATTAGCAACATCAGGGTTACGACCAGCAAAGTCTTCTCCGTGACCATCTAATTCGTAATCAGCAAATACCCAAAGCCAATTCCAATTGTTGACAGTATATTTATAGGTATAACTGCGATTAGCTTCTAATTCTACATCTTTGGTAAAGATACTATTCCCAACTCTTTCCATATTGTTAGCAGGATTATCTGGCTTCCACTCTACCAATGGAGCATCGAAACTACCAACTAATTGCAAGGTGTCAATAGTGGGTAAAGCTTGGATAGCAATTTCTTCTGAATTTGAACTACTTTCATTTAACAATTCGATTGAAAAAGCATCTTTATCTCCATCATAGGTAAATTGATACTTGCCACTTTTGATAACTTCAAACAAAACATTTTGCTCGTTAGGTTTACCATGCCAACCTAAACCCATCAACTTGTGAGTTTTATCCGACTCTATCCAAGCACCTAAAGCCATTGTATCCAGAAAAAGCTCGTTACTAATGGCAAAGTTAGCACCATAAACTCCCGGTTGTAATTCTAGAGTTTTTTGCCAAATATTATCCTCGCAGTTGGCCATGTTTCGTCCCGGGTTAGTGGGTGCAAATTGGTCTTTTTCATAGAAAGTACCCAGCAATTGAAAAGATTTGAGATCGTTCCATATTTTCACTGGTTCTATCCCTTCAGGAGACTTGACTTCAAACTTATATTGTTTCGGATTCATCCGAATAGTATAATCAGCATCAGCAAATACTTGAATAGTGATGCCAGAATGCTTGCTTTGTCCTCCACTACTGCCAAATCCCGTACCGCCCACTAGAGTACCTTGACCGTCATTATAAGCAGCAAATCCCCAGTCCTCATTGTGATTAACAGAAAAGAGGAACTGATACACTCCATCGGCGCGAAAATCGATACCTCCGTTAATTTTTAGAGGTACAGTCTTCTCCCACCAATCCCCATTTTTGGTCATTTCATGATTAGCACGAGTTTCATCAAATTTTTGGAACATATCCTCCTCGTCCCAGACAAAACCGTTAATTTGAATTGATTCAATTTCAGTTAAATAAGTCGGTTGCGGCGAAATATTAAATTTAAATTCTGTGGGATTGAAAGATATGGTATAAACACCGTCTTTCTCAATTTTAATGATAATATTCTGTGCTTTATTCGCGCCCTCGCCCGTTACTAATTTTGGTTCCCCTTTCTCACCCGTCTTATAGTGATTAGCTTTAAAAGACTCAAACAAGCTATGATTGGTTGTAAAACGAAAGGCGTAGATACCGTCCCTGTGACGACCACCATTAGCTCTTAATTCTACTTCTTTAGAGTATTGTGCACCATCTTTGGTCATGTCATTTTCCGGCAAAAACGGATTCCAACGACCCCGATTATTGTTGACCGTTCCCAATAACTGAGCGCTGGCAACAAATTCAGAAATTTCTGGGTTGGGAAGTACTGGGATTGCTGCGCCGTAAGTTTTCTTATTGATCAGTTCTGAGAAGTTGCTTGAATTATTAGTCATTTTTCTATTGGTCACCTATTTTTTCGTAAATTAACAGCTTTAACCATTGTAGGTTGGGTTGAGGCAACGAAACCCAACATCCAACGATGTTTATGTTGGCTTTCACTATCGCTCAACCCAACCTACGATACCAGAGGTTCTAACAGCCGATAAATTTTTGTTTGAACCGCAGAGACGCCGAGGGCGCAGAGGAAGTCTGCGCTCATCTCTGTTTTTGGTGCGGTTAACCTCTATTCCACAACAATTTGGTCGTTTAATTGACTTTGTTCCAGGGCCTTCTTAACCTCTGCATTAGCACCAACAGCCTTGACGGTTATCTCACCCTGACGTTGCTTGCCTTGGATAAAGAAGGCCAAACAACGTAAAGCCTGGGAGGAAATTGATTCCAAGTCATTCATGACGAAGACCAGGTTTGTTGCTTGCTGAATTTCCATGCGGTCAAATTCATCATCCAGCTCATTTAAGGCACCTTGACCTTCTAGCTTGCCACTGAAATCAATCTTAGCAGTGCCATTAACAGCTTCCAGCAAGGCAACTTCAAAATCAATGGCAGTGGGATAAATCCGTACTTTCACCTTAGTACCAGCAGGATATTTATCTGGTAGTTTGACAGTGAGAGCTTTGGCATCAAAATCCTTATAGTCATGGCCATCAATCCAAACTTGCTTAATGCGAATGCTGTCTGGTGGTAGAATATCCGGTGCTACCCGCAGGATATTACCAGGGAAGCCCTCTGGTTGGGGCTTGAAGTAGAAGTCCATGGGCTCCTTAATAACCAGCAAGTTAGTGTAAATTGCTGCTAAGTAGCACAGCTCAAAGGAGTGGTAGCCCGCCATAGAATGGCTGCCTTTATCCCGTTCCGTACCTAGAGCGTAGGGCAGTCCATTGCCTAAAACGTTAAAGTACACCCCGCCAGCATAGTGGTCGAGGAAATAGGCATTGTAGAAGGAAGTACCTTCCCGAGCATAGCGGAGAAACTCATCTTTCAGTTCGTTCCCATAGACCCCAGCCATGATGTAGTAAGCCAGGATACCTTGCTCTTGCTGCCACCAAGCTTTGCGATCATGCCAAGCATATTTGTGGAATTTGCCGAACTTCTTCACCCGTTCCACCACATCGTACCAACCGCCGCGCTGGCGATCGCATCCTGCATCTGGGATAACAGTACCGATTTTTTCTGCCAGTTTCTGGTATTCCTGCTTGTCCTTCAGTCCGAACATGCGGGTCAAGTTCCAGGCGATTTTCAGGTTGTGTCCTACCACTGCCCGGTTTTGCTGCCAACCCCAAGTTTGGTCTTTGGACCAATCATCGAAAAACTTCTCTTGGACGAAGGGACTTTCATCGTAGTCGGGAAAATGTTTGACGATGGTGTCGAAAGTATATTCCAGGAAATCGGCGTATTCTTCCTTCCCAGTGGCCAGCCAGAGATTGATTAAATAGGCAGGAGCGTGGTCTCCTACAGAGTTCCAATTTTTTTTCGCCTTATTTTCTCCCAAAGATTCGCTGTGGGGGCTGAAGGTAATGGGGTCGATATGAGAATAGTAGCCCCCTTTGTCCGTATCGTCGTGGAAGTAGCGATGGAACAGTTCTACCGTTGTTTTGGCATCCTCCAAAATCCGGGGATCTCCCGTAATGCGGTAAGTTTGTACTGGACCTGCCAGAGCGTAAATCTGCTCGTAGCAAGGGATAGCATTATAGTCATCCCCAAATTCCGAGGCTAAGATTTTCTCTTCGGTACCATCGTCCTTAATATCGACGGCGTGATACCAGTAGCTAATACCCTCGCTCTTATCTTTAAAGCGCATGTGCTGGCGCAAGTATTCAGTACCTTTCTCAGCAGCTTCCAGGTAGCTATCTTCTCCCGTGATTAAATAGGCAGAAGCGAAACCATAGACTAGGCGGGAGATAGTATCGGTTTCTTGCCGACCGCTTTTATGCTTGTTCCCTTCTATAGTTAGGTTGGTGCGGTATTTGCGGTAGTTAATTTTACCACCGTGATCCACATCGAACTCGTCGTTGAGGTAGAAATCAGCTAATTCCTTAACCTGTTTTAACCACCAATCTTGCTTTTCAAAGGAGTACTTATCAGAGCTACGTCCGGGGAAGAGGATGCTTTTCGCCTCAAAGGGGTTGTCTCCATCTTGGGTGGGGTAGAAAATCCCATATGCCAGCATAAAGCGTCCGGGAGTGAGCATACCTCGTAGTTGGTCGGTTGCTCCTTGATATCCTTCTCCCAGGTTGCGTACCAGTTCGGCGTTGGTGAGATCCGTTAAATGGATGGTGTATTCGCGATCATCTGATGTTTTGACCTTGCAGGTATCTTTGTTTTTGTCATAGCTGGTGACATAACCTGCAATGAGGTCTGAGAACGTAAAATCAATTGCGTTTGCCATGTTAGACATCTCCAAAAAAAGGATGGTTGTATTTGTGCAGTGTTAATTTGTTGGAATGAACCGCTCCGGCGCAGAGGGCGCAGAGGGTAAGAGAGGAGAGAAGGGATTTAACCTGAAGCTCCGGTGCGAATTTTCCCTTAATTGAGTACCAAGTGTAACATTTTATCTTCTTTTTGACAACACTTTGCCAAAAAAAATTTATTACTGCCTGTCAATACAAGCATCAGCCGTATTAAATACGGTTTCTCCCGCATCCAGACCTTTGGCTACTCCAAAAGAGGGGGATTATCCTCATCCACAAATCCCTGACTAATTTCGATAATTCGGTCGTCTGGATCTGCAAGCGAGACGGTGCGCCACCCAGGGATATAATTGTCGAAATTAAGTTGATTCCTATTAACTACGACAAACCATGGGTATCTTTGAGCATGTCAGAGATTTTCTCCCCAATCATGGCGATCGCCCTATGGCAATTTCCCGATTGAACGAAGGGCATGACGCTGGCATCTGCCACCCTCACTCCCCTAACCACCCAATATTGCCAGATGATCTTGAACAAATTGGTCAAAAGATATGGGTTGTTTTTCAGCTATCTTACTGACGGAATCGGTTACTGTGGCTGCGTAACCCTTTTGATAAACCTGCTGGTAAAGTTCGTTAACCACATCCGCCACCCACTCGGATTGACCCCAGTTTATCAGGGATTCCTTGAATTGCTCTGGAGAGACATTTACATAAAAACTTGACAACGTATTTGGTATTCGAGCTTTTAGTTGCCTCAATAAAGTTACTTTGCCAATCCACCGCATTGGGATCTATGGGGGGCAACATTAAAGCCTTCTCCACTCCTTTTAGAGCTGTTTTGAGCTTATCTGGATCGCTAAAATCCCCTTGGACAATTTCTACTCCCAGTTCAAGAAGCCACTTAGCTTTCTCTGGGTTTCTTACCAGGGCTCGCACCGCAACAGTTTTAGCTACAAGCTGTTTAACAATTTCACTGCCGCTAGTTCCAGTAGCACCTGTTATCAAAATCATGGCAATTAGCTCCTGATTTAAGAAGAATTAAATTTTATAATCTAGGGTTTTCACCCAGTAAAATGACGGTAAATTTTGCCATTTTCTAGATAAAAAGCGTCATGTACAGTCGTCGGTGGTAATTATTTTCTCTAACTGCACTTCCTTGAATTCTCCTAAATTGTCAAGATAATTCTTGAAATGAGACTTAAGAGCAGATTTTCCTTGTTAATTGTCCATTGCTAGAGCTTCGCTGAACCCTCGGCATATTCCATGGAGTCCACAATATAGACTTGAATCACTGGTTTCTGGGTTTGGGGAGATCTCGTCACTTCCCAAGTTTGATAGGCATCCATCACAATGCGCTCACTCTTAGGGGCTGGGGGATTCCAGGTGCTAGCTTGCCAGTTAACGACGATTTTTACCTCTACCTTATTCCCAGACACTGAGGTGATTTTGAGCTCCTTAAGAGTGTGAACCTGATCAAAGTAAATGCCAATTACCCGCTCGTACCAGCTCTTAAAACCCTCCCAACCGGTGAAAGTTCCTTCTGGAAACTCCATCTTCAGTCCTTCTTCTGCTAAGAGGGGACGATAATCTTCTAGAGACCCATGTACATCTAGAAGATTATACCACTCGGTGGCCAGTTTTTTTACTTCAGCTTCTGTTAAAGGTGCTAAGTTGCTAATGGTTGATTTTTCCTTATTGACACCGGATTGAATTAGTTGTTGAACTGTTGCGATGTCGTCGTTATTGACGGCAGCCATCAGCTTTTGGCTTTCGATCTTTTGTTGATCTGACTCCTGACGAGCGTGAAGCATTTTTTCTGCTTCCAGCAACTTTTCCTTGCCGATGGTATTGACATTCAATTCGTATTCAAAATCCTCCATCAAGGAGAAGCCATAATGAGTACTCAGATTCAGACCTGCTCCTTGATCCAGCAAATGATGAAAGCAACTAAGGTTCTCCTTCCAGCAACACATGAGCATTGGTATCGAAGCCAATAGCGCGCCAAAATGCAGCCCAGTTAGGTTCATCCCGCCTAGCTCCTTCTAAAAATTCTTTACTTTGAAGGGAAGCAATTTGCTCTTCTTCTTTCAACCAAATTTCAGCAACACCACTAAAAAGAGGTTCTTCTTCCTCACCGAAAGGAATTCTAGAATCAATCATATAACGCCTAATTTGAGGAATTTTGCTGGCGTATTTAATCCCATGAACGTTTTTCCAATAGTCCAGGAAATCTTGTTCGCTCATTCCTGGTTTAGGACTGGCAAATATCAATTGATGAATCATTAACAAGTTCCTATTTATAGCTGTTTTAAATTGGGCGTACTGCTGTGTTGAGCGCACCGCTGTGCGCCCCTACGGGCTATTGACCGCACCTAATCCCAATCATTTCTGGATTAACATTAGCTTCCAAAACTACATCAATGAGAAATGGTCCGTTGTGAGCTAATGCTTGTTGAATAGCCGGAGCAATTTCTTCCGGTTGTTCAACTCGGACGCTTTCCACTCCCAGAGACTTAGCAATTTCATCAAAGCGAATTGATGGCTTGGATAAATCGAAACTGAGGGGATAATCCCGAGCAGGTATGCCTCGTTCTTGCCAGTAAGCCTGAATATTGATTTGCAGCAGCTTGTAAGAACTGTTATTGCAAATAATAAACTTGGCATCTACGTTGTGACGAGCAGCAGACCAGAGAGCTTGGATTGTATACATGCTACCCCCGTCTCCCGCAACCCCAATGACAGTTTTATCGGGATTGGCCAATTTAGCGCCAATTGCCCCAGGAAGTCCTACCCCCAGGGAACCGCCTCGGGTAACGAAATAATGACCTGGTTGGCTTGGCTGTAGGTAGCGAGTCAGGTGGGGAGAACTGGTGAGACCTTCATCGAAGATAACAGCATCTTCTGGTAATTGAGCCACGAGTTCCTTAGCAAACTGAGAGAAATGGAGAGGAACGGCATTTTTGACCTTCAAATCTGCTGCCAATTCACTTTCGTGCTGCGCTTGTTTCCCCTTGCCAATTTCCCCAGTGCGAGCCTTTGCAGTTGCCTTCTGCTCCGGTGTCATCATGGCTTCTAAGATGGTAGCCAATTTCCCCAGAGACAGTTTGGGATCGCTCACCATACCGATATCCACAGGATGATTTTTGGCTATCTCATAGGCATCTAAATCTATATGAATCACCTTTGCACCAGGTTTAAAGATATCCCCCAGTTCCGGGAATACCTCGGGCAACATATAGGTGCCGCAGACTAAGTTGGCATCTCCTTTGGAAGTGATAGGCAAACTGGAATAGCCAAACATGTGTCCTGTAGAGCCTTGATAAAGGGGATGGCTGTAGCTCATGTTCAACTCCCCAGAATCTGCTGACCAAACCTCAGCTCCCAACAGTTCCGCAACCTGAGCTAATTCTTCTTGAGCCCCAGAGAAAGCAATGCCGTCTCCCACAAAAATCATTGGTTTTTCGGCAGCTACCAGCATTTGGGCTGCTTCTTGCAACAATGCTTCATCTGGCAGCACTTTAGTGGATGGGAAAGAGGTGGGTCTTACGGATTCAACTACGGGAGCATCCAAAATATCCACAGGCACACAAACATATACTGGTCCCATAGGAGGTGTGGTGGCAATTTTGATGGCTCGACGCACAATCCGCAACAGGGAGGATGGCTCCATGACCAAAGTGGACCATTTGGTGACTGGTTCCGCCATGGCCACCAAATCTCCGGCCATTTGAGCATCCATGGCCTGATATTTAATGCCCGCATCTCCACCAATGACCACCAAGGGGGAATGACCCCGCTTTGCTTGGTAAAGTGCGCCGATGGCATTGCCCAAACCTGGAGTACTGTGAATTTGCACTAAGGCTGGCTTTTGAGTTGCCCGAGCGTAACCGTCCGCTGTCATCACAGCGATGGATTCTTGCAATGTCAAGATATATTTTAGGTTTGGGTAATCCCAGAGGGCATCCAAAAATCCTTCTTCTGATGTACCAGGGTTACCGAACATGTGGTCGATTCCATCTGCCAGGAATTGCTCGAGAATGGCAAAGCGCCCAGTATTCTTACTCATTAATTCTCCCTTTTATAGCGTTTCTTGGACTCAATATGTACATCTATATACCAGCCTGCGAAGGTGTTTAGTATTGAATAAGAGCAACCAACTGGTTGCTGTATAACTATCAACTGTCCACTATCAACTATCAACTGCATTACCAGTTGTAGCGAGTCAGTCCTTGCTCCAGGACTTCAATTAATTTCTGGCCGCACTCATAAGAAGAAGCAGTGGAACGGCTGGTGATAAAGGGATAATCTACCAGAACAGAAGTCACGTGACCTACTCTACCGATATATTCTCCATCCGGTCCTACAGCATCCCGGAGAATGTGTTCTAGAGGATAGAAGGGAGGACCGAAGTTGATATAACCGTCCCCAAATCCTGTGTTGGAGCCATCCGGAGCGTGGGGGCCTTCAAATCCAGTACCGTCCAGGTAGTCGTAATCGGTAGGGTGTCCCGTAACGTGTTTGCCCCAAATAATGCTCCTCTTCTCTCTGAAGTCTCTCGCAAAAGCCAAGCAAGCAACACCATAGCACTCAGCAGCAATAGGTTTATTAAGCTGGTAAAAGCCCAGAATCAAATCGTGCAACCGCTGGTTATTGGCTAGATCTACCAAAGCACCACTGCCGCCAACAATGGTAAGAGCGTCGTAATTTACCAGTTCTTCTGATACTAGGCGATCTAGTTCTTTGTAATAGGCTTCCATATCTCTGAGATAGGTCTTAGAACTTGGATAAGCTCGCAGCGGAAACCAGTCGGCAAGGCTCTTGGGATGATCTAGTCGGCTCTCCTCATCTAACTTGCGGGTCTTTTCAGCATATTCTTTTGAGGTAACGGATCGACCCAATGGGGGATCTGTGAAACCAGGCTGCATACTAACTGTCAGCGGTGTGGGTTTTTTACCCGTGGGAGTTACGAAGGTTATTTCATATCCCGCTTCATCGCATGCTTCCAGGGGACCAACTAGTTCTTCCCCCCAGTAACCCCACTCTGACACCACAAAAAGAATCTTTTTCACTGCATCACCTCATTGTTTGATTTGGGTTAAAGCCAATCAACTAATCTTCGTTGGCTTCAATATATTTATCTTAGTCTTCCCCAAACAAAAAAAATCTAAAATTTTTCTTAAGAAGCACTTAATAGCTTTCGTTCGTCTTTGACCTGTCTTTCGCACATAGCGATTAATGCGGATTTTCTTTACCCGACAAAATGACCAATAAACTATCAGGACTTACGCAAAATTTGGTCTAAGACACTATGGATAGTGTGGTGCGTTACGAACGGCACCCTACTGATAGCGTGGCTGCGTAAGTCCTGACTATATAGGGTTTGCTGAAAAAGTCTTGCTTGTGTTTCCCAGGGAAGAGGGAAGAGGGAAGAGGGAAGAGGGAGTAAAGACGACCCTTCGGGTCTCAATTGTTTATTCCATCGTAGGTTGGGTTGAGGTCACGAAACCCAACAGCCAGTAAGTCGCTGCGTAAGATTCCATCGCAGCCTTGTAGGGTGTGTTCTCAACGCACCTAAACTCATGGAAAACACAAGATAGTTTAGTGTTCATGCTTTTATATAACGATTTGCAGTTAAATTTTAATAAAGTAAAAGAAAAACCGCGTGCTGCTGGAGCAGATAAGAGCGGACTCTGGCCTATGAAAGTATTTAGTTAAAATCTAGTTTTTTCAGAATATTGAAACTGCAGTCCGTCAGGAGACTATTGATACTGGGCGTTGCTGAATCAAGATATGAAATAATAATAAACCGCAGAGGAAGTCACAGGCAAGATGCCTGTAGAGGAAGTCACAGGCAAGATGCCTGTGCCACGAGGAAAAAGAGAGAGCTAGTTTTTATTTATTCATGTCTCAATTATGCAACGCCTGATACTGCTTTTGACTACAGCGATAGATGCTGTGGTGGGCAATGCCCACCCTACTAAAAAACTCTATCAACTCGACAATCATCTTAAATCGGGAAAAATATGCTCAAACTATTACTAGCTAAGGGATTGAAAAGTTATCGATAGATTAGAGATTGGGTATTGTTACTCAGGAAACAATTGGATTTTTGGGGAAAATTCTTGATAGCTACTCTGTCGATAGATTAGAGATTGGGTATTGTTGCTATAATCTAATCAATTAGAATCACATTGAGGATGAATACCACCCTCAGCACAAATTAAACCAATTTGAGTCTGATTTAAATTTCTAACTTGGCTAAAATCAACATCTTGAATCTTGGCGATAGTATCCTTAATTGGTTCGGGGACAACAAATCCTTCGTCCGTAGTCAATGGTCTGCGAGCGAAAGTTACTCCCTGAAAATTGGCGTTGCACAATTGCGGGATGATAGTCCAATTTCAATGAGCTGAAACTATTGATAAATAAGGAAAAAATTTTGGGCATATATCCAAATCATCCCACAGAGATGCAACGCCTGAAAATTAGCCCCAGCAAGATTAGCTCCTTGCAAGTCAGCAAAACTGAGATTTGCTCCTTGCAAGTTCGCATTGACTAATTCGGCGTTACGAAGATTGGCTCCTTGCAATTGAGCAGAACTAAGCTTCATTTCCACTAGGTTGGCATTGCTGAAATTAGCTTGGGAAAAATCTCCACCATTGGCTGTAGCTTGAGCGAGGTTAGCAAAAGAAAGATCAGCACCCACTGCTTTTATTTTACCCAAAATTGCTGTTTTACGTTCTTCTACTGTGGAGTTTAACTGCTTGAGTAAAGTCCAAAATACTTTATCTCTATGCTCTTCTAACTGTAGCAGTTCCTTTTTACTTTGAATGTGAATCTGAGTAACAATAAAAGCAGTCAAGATTAAACTCATACCAGTCAATAAACCCACAGAAAGGGCGATCGCCTTATTGTCCTCGATCCACTGCCAAAGATTTATTCCTTGATTTATTCCTCGATTTATTCCTCTCTCTCCTTTAATATCTTGAGGTTCTTGCGGTATTATTATTTTCTCTACCGAGGTTTTGCCATTTTCCATGTCTATTTGTCTATTAATTACCCATTATTATAATTATTGTAGTAGGGGCGAAAAGTTGTGCGCCCCTAGACCTAGATTCAACCAAGCAAGATTCAAGAAAACAGCTTTTTTTTTGATTGTCTTCCTTCAGACAACAGGGCTAGTTGCTGACCTTTCTCTAAGCGTTATGTTAGTTTCTTGTTTAAGAGATTCTTATCTATTCCTTATTCCCTGATAGAAGAGGAAATAAAGAACTTATACAAAAGGAAAAGAATAGTTCCCAAGACCCCAATAACGAGAAGAGAAGTAACTAATTTCAAAACAGAGTTTAACACTACAATACCTATTAATACCCCTCCTATGGCAACTGCAACTTTGCCTGTATTAGGAAGAGTATTAAACCAGCCTCGACCGGAGGTCAATACCTGTTGAATTCTTGCTTTAAAATCCATTGATATTTGAGGAATTGGTTCCCCATTAGGCTGATTTATTTCTGCTTCTAAGTCTTCTAGTTTTTGTTTCCAGTTTTTATTTTCTTGTTGCTCCATTTTTTATTCCTCTAGCTGCTTAACCGAAACTTCTACTGCGTCCACATCGATAGTTCCGGTGCTCGTTAAGCGAGTGAAACGCCCGGATTGTACTTGCAGCGGTTCACCGCAATTGGGACATTTAAATTGAGTAGCCTTAAAGCCAGTAAATTCGTAGCTGCAAGTAGGACATTGGTCTTGAACTAGTTTTCTTTTCAACCACCAGCGAAACACCAATAAGGCGATCGCCGGAGTAAGTATCAATAAAACTAGCAGAATCAAGAAACCATTGACCACCCAGCCCAGACCTACGGACCCAAGCAATAAACCTATGAGCAAGAGAGTCAGGAAACAGCCCAAGCCAGAGTCATTGTATTGAAACAGCTTCGGGAAATTGTCGTTCACAGCTCCTCCTAGGTTAGTTCTCATTTCCATCATAGTCTAGCGAAAAACTTCCTCGGTGGTGAGGAGACAGAGGGCAGGAGGTAATGCTGTAATTTTTATTAATTTCTCCGAAGTCGCCACATTAACAAAAGAAATTCTTTCTGCACCGCCCCGGTATTTTTCGTGAAAAAGCCAAATTGGATCTAAGACCGCATTTCTCAGCGGTTGGCATGGGGGGTGTAGTCAAAATGTGATTTTATCTGATCAATAGTCCCGTAAGCTGTGAATCTCCGGGATTCTTTGCTACCTGCAGGGTAAACCGCTCAGAATGACAAAGACATAGTCAGCCCCAGAAACCAAATTCCGGAAGTGTATATTAGAACCAAACGAGTAACAAGACTTTGCTGGGGATGGAATTAGGAAAATCTTAACCAAAAGATAGTCACTAACTAATATAGAGGATTCATCCTTTCTATTCTACTAAGATTATTGTTAGATTCGGGAAGGCGATGGAGATTGAAACTCTTTGAGGAAAAAGGTTGACCGAGATATATAATCGTCGATAAACCTAACAAACCCATTCCCACAGAGGGATTTCCACTCAGACAAAGTAAGTTTTGAAACTAGAGGAGTACAAAATAAATGGCGATCATTGAAGGAACCGAGTTGAACGACGAACTAATTGTTACAGGCACTGGGGATGAAGTGCTGGGGTTAGCAGGCAATGATACTCTCGACGCTAGTCCGGCTCAAGGAAACAATACTCTTGATGGCGGTTCCGGCGATGATGAGCTGTTCGCAGGAATAGACGACCTGTTACTAGGGGGTGAAGGAGACGATACCCTAGATGCCAGGTCAGGTAGAGGTGGGAATAGACTGGAAGCTGGTGAAGGTAATGACCTTCTTTTTGCTGCTACAGACGATACTTTATTAGGGGGTATTGGCAACGACCTTCTTTTTGCAGGTAGAGAGGATGGAGTTCTCAAAGGGGGTACTGGTAGTGACCAGTTTTGGGTGGTTCAAACAGAAGTGCCAGTTCAACCCAATATTGTCAATCGCTTCATCCAAGGAGTAGACCAAATTGGTATTGGCGGTTTAGCTGAATATGTAACTGCATTTGAAGACCTAAGCTTTGTGATGCAAGAAGGCAGTACCGTTATCCAAGCTACCGTGGAAGGAGAAGATGTAGAACTGGCAATTCTGGAAGGATTTACAGGAACCCTCACTGCGGATGATTTTATTTTCAACCAGGGCGCTCCTGCTTTGGCAGTACCGGGTCCCGTAGCCGAAGATGCTGCTTTCTCAGTGCCGGAAAATAGTGAAGTAGGAACGGTAGTTGGCACTGTAATTGCTACTGACATCGAAATTACTGACGACCCAGAAGATAGTGATCAACTAACTTATGAAATAATTGCTGGTAATGCCGACCCCAATGGCAATGGCACTGCAGCATTTACTATTAATCAAGATACAGGGGAAATCACTGTCTTAGATAGTGGGGATTTAGATTTTGAGTCGGATACCACCAGTTTCGAGCTGACAGTAAAGGTTACTGACCTGGAAGGGTTGTCGGATGAGGCAACAGTTACAATTAATGTTGAAAATGTCAATGAAGCACCTGTAGCGGCAGATGCAGAGTTTACAATAGACGAAAATAGTGCCGACGGAACAGAAGTAGGAACGGTTGTAGCGATAGACCCAGATTCAGGAGATACCCTAACCTACGTTATCTCGGCAGGAAATGATGCAGGGGCGTTTGAAATAAATGAAACAACGGGCGAAATAACAGTAGCAAACAGCGCTCCGTTGGATTTTGAAACAACTCCCAGTTTTGATTTAACTGTAACTGTCTCAGACGGAGAGTTAACCGATGATGCAACAGTAACAATCAATCTCAACAATTTACCAGAGGAGGGGAACGATCGCCCTGAAATACAAGATGCAGAGTTCACAATAGACGAAAATAGTGCCGACGGAACGGAAGTAGGAACGGTTGTAGCTACAGATTTAGATGGGGATATTCTCTCTTACTCAATAACTGGAGGCAATGATTCAGGGGCATTTACTATCGATCCAGCTACGGGCTTAATCACTGTAGTAAATAGCGCACCGTTGGATTTTGAAACAACTCCGAGTTTTGGATTAACTGTAACTGTCTCGGACGGAGAGTTAACAGATGAGGCAACAGTAACAATCAATCTTGAGGATGTAAATGAAGCGCCTACTGTAGATGATGAAACTTTTACAATAGATGAAAATAGCGCCTCGGGAACAGAAGTAGGAACGGTTGTAGCGATAGACCCAGATTCAGGAGATAGCCTAACCTACTCAATAACTGGAGGCAATGATTCAGGGGCATTTACTATCGATCCAGCTACGGGCTTAATCACTGTAGTAAATAGCGCTCCGTTGGATTTTGAAACAACTCCGAGTTTTGGATTAACTGTAACTGTCTCGGACGGAGAGTTAACAGATGATGCAACAGTAACAATCAATCTCAACAATTTACCAGAAGAGGGGAACGATCGCCCTGAAATACAAGATGCAGAGTTCACAATAGACGAAAATAGTGCCGACGGAACGGAAGTAGGAACGGTTATAGCTACAGATTTAGATGGGAATATTCTCTCTTACTCAATAACGGGAGGAAATGATTCAGGGGCATTTACTATCGATCCAGCTACGGGCTTAATCACTGTAGTAAATAGCGCTCCGTTGGATTTTGAAACAACTCCGAGTTTTGGATTAACTGTAACTGTCTCGGACGGAGAGTTAACAGATGATGCAACAGTCACGATAAATTTGAATGATATTGATGAAGACGGTGACGGTGTTATAGATAGCATAGAAAGAATAGCAGGCGATCGCAACCGAGATGGCATTGAGGATGTGGAGCAATCTAATGTAGCCTCTGTTCGTAATCCTGTTACCGATGAGTTCTTTACTCTAGTGGCACCAGTAGGTATAAGCTTTAAGAATGTCGATGTAGTAACAAATCCCGCTCCAGGTATTACAGGAGATCCAGAAGTAGAAGGTTTTGAGTTTGAGGATGGTTTCCTAACTTTTGAAATCGAAGACGATCCAAATGTAAATGAGCCAGTTTTGCAAGTGGGTGGAGAACTAGACATCAGCATTCTGCTCCCACCAGGAAGCAATGCCAATACCTATTGGAAGTACGATACGGATTTAGGTTGGTATGAGTTCACTTATGATGGTGAAACTGGAGCGGAATTCTTCGATGTAGAGGGGTTAGTACAAAATCCCGATGGTAGTGTAGTAGAATCCGATGATAATGTGGATTTGGTAGTACTCCACTTTATCGACGGGGGACGAGGAGATGATGATGGATTAGCAAATGGGGTGATAACAGATCCTGGTGGTGTTGGTTTGCTAGCAACTCCAGATGGAAGTCTCACCGAAAATGGAGGAATTTTTACAGTGGGTGGTACTTCAGGATTGGCGGTTCCCCTCAAGTTTACTCTCACTGAAAATGATTCTGCTTTTGTGGATCGAATGAAGGTCTTCCGTCTAGATGAAAATAATAATCTTTTAAGTGAAGAAGTCATTTTTAGTGAAGTTCATACCGGTCTGACAGAAGGGTTGACTCGCGAACTGCAATTTACTGCAGGCGATCGCCTAGGATTTTCCATTGAGACAAATGAGACACCAGCAACTACCTTCTCCCTTTTTCGTGATAGCGACCAAGTAAGGATTTCTGAGTTAGAAAATGGTGGATATAATCTTGCTTGGGAAGATGTGAATCTAGACGAGCTTCTCTTTGGCGGTGACTTCAATGATTTCGTTTTCAATGTCGAGGTGGGTGACACTCTAGGACTGGATCAGTTGGTTGCCATCGATCAAGGAGAAGAAGAACGAGAATTGTTAGACTTGAGGCAGTTACCAGGTCAAACTGTGGAAGTTGACATAATGGTGAACCGGGAAGCTGCCTTTGATAACTTCGTTGGTTTCTATGAAATCGATAATGAAGAAGGTGCCATAGGGAATTTGAATCCAGGAGATGCTGGATATACAGAAGCAGCGATCGAGCGTAGTCGCGAACTAGATTTAGATTCTAGCAATACAAGTGCAAATCTAGATGTAGGCTCTCTATATGCACCATTTATCATTGCAAATGGCACTCCAGATAATTTTGAAAATGTTTACTTCCCATTCATAGCAGGAAACGCTGATAACTTCGACCATGTCCGCTTACTGGGAGATAATGTTTTCGGTTTTGAAGATTTGTTTGGTGGTGGAGACCAAGACTTTAACGACATTGTTGTCGCTCTTGATTTTACCCTCATATAAAATAACCTAGCATTACTCCCTGTTTAAACAGGGAGTAATACTGCTCTCCTGTGAGCTAAAAAAGAAATGATTAATCTCCGGGAATCTTCTAATATTCACAGCCAATAATCAGGAAAAGAAAAAGTTAGGCGTTGCACAATTGCGGGATGATAGTGCAATCAACAGATAGCTAAAACTATTGATAAATAAGGAAAAATTTTTGGGTATATATCCAAATCATCCCACAGAGATGCAACGCCGTTTTTTTTGTAAATTTTGTGCAAAAGTTAAAGGAGAGAATCTGGCGAAAGATTAAATAAATATTTAAAATCTAACAAAATCCTTTAATAATCAACAATTTTGATTACAATTACACAAGAAAGTTGTAAGTCAACAAATTTCAATCGAGTTACCATAGGAAGGAAAACAGGAACAAGAATTTAATGACATCTAGCACATTCCCAATATCTAAGAAAACCCTAGATATTCAAGACCTAGGCATTGTAATCGCTGCGAAAAACCTCAATCCCCAAGTTGTCAGCCTCGATTTCCTCAAATTAAGCGGCGTTATCCCTAAGGATTGGGAACTAGCCAGAAAGCCAACGGCCAGCCCCAGAGCGGTGCAATTAAGCTTCCAAAACGGGGTGAAAATTGTGGCTCAACCGGGAAGCATTACCTTCTCCGAATCTATTAGAACTAATAATAGCGAAGAAGTAAACGCACCGAAAGTGGCCAGAACCTGCTTGGAAAAACTACCTAATGCAGAATACCGAAGCACCAGCATTAGCCCCAAAAACGTGATTGCCTTTGGGGATATACCAGATGGACCGAGAAAATATATTGTGGAAAATCTCCTGGCTGACGGTCTCTGGCGACAGTACGGCACGAAACCAGTGCAAGCCACCATTAATTTAGTCTATCAGTTGGAACAGTGCCAGCTCAATCTCAGTATCAATGAAGTGAGATTGCAGCAACCAGAAAAACCTGCTTTCCCCGCTTTAATGTTCTTGGGCAACTTTAACTACCGAGTGACTCAGTATAGCGCGGATGAGCGCTTGGAACAACTGCAACGGCGAATTGACAATTGGCCTGATGACTTGCAAACTTTCCGCCACCTCATCAATACCCGCTTCTTAGGAGAAGAGGAAACAGTATTGCCTATTGGTTAAATCCCAATAGCCAAAATGAAGTGCTTAGGGGCATGGGATTGCTGTGCCCCTAAAATCTGTGTATATTAGAACCCACTTTCCGCACTTCAAAATGTCTTACAATCGTGTAGTGTAGAAATACTTGGTCCATTGAACCAAGGTTATGTGTTACGTTGCATAGTACAAAACGAAGTGCAAAATGTGGGTTAGATAATAAAGAAGAATTATGGGATCTATTTTAAAGATAGGCGATCGCCAACTAACAGAAAGAGAATTGTTTCCCCAACTGGTAAAATCTCAAATGATGCTCCAGTTAGCTAGGGAAACCATTGTGGATGGGGCGATCGCCGAGATAGAATGTACGCCAGAGGAAAAACAACTCGCTCGCCAACAGTTTTGCGGACAATTAAAAATTACTACGGAAGAACAACTGCAAGCTTGGGGAAAGCAGAATTTCATGAGTCCCGAGCAATTAGAAGAGCGGATCCAACGAGCTATAAAGCTGGAAAAATACAAAGAAGCAACCTGGGGGAATAAAATAGAATCCTATTTCCTACAACGAAAAAGCCAGCTAGATAAAGTAGTATATTCCCTCATTAGCACTCAAGACCCCGGTGTCGCCCAAGAACTCTACTTTCGCATCAAAGAAAATGAAACCTCTTTCGCCGACCTAGCCAAGGAATATTCCCAAGGTTCAGAAGCCCAAACTGGAGGATTGATAGGTCCGGTGGAACTTCACGAACTCAACCCTAAAGTAGCGAAAATGCTGACCAATAGCAAATCGGGAGAAGTATTGCCCCCCGCTAGATTGGGAGAACGGCTAGTTATCGTGCGGATGGAAAAGTTTATTTCCGCTCAACTGGACAAACGAACCAGACAAAGATTGCTAGAGGAACTATTCCGCATTTGGCTGAAACAACAACTGGAGGAAACTGTCTCTTTCGAGGATGTAGCAGAATAGAATTATTCCCTATTTTCTATTCCCTACTTCGGCTGCAAGCTAAATTGAATAAATACTTTGATAGTTTTTAAACGTTAAACTTCCTAGTTTTTGGGTTATGACCTATACTACAGATGGAATTCAAGATTTTCTCTCGGAACTGGAACCATTCGAGCAATTACCGCCAGAGGGAATAGCAGAAATATCCGCTAAATTACAACCTTTGCGCTATCGCATGGGCCAAGTAATCCTGATGCGGGAGAAAATGCCCCCTCACGTAGCTATTTTATACGAAGGGAAAGCTCGCTTGCTAGGTTACGACCCCCGCAACCAAATGCCCGCAACTCTGCAATTACTGGAACGAGGAAACTTGCTAGGTTGTGTCAGTCAATTGCGGGGGGTGGCTTGCGAAACGGCGATCGCCTCTACAGAAGTAATTTGTCTCACTCTGAGCAATCGAGAATTCCATCAACTCCTAGAAAAATACCCCCAGTGGGCAACCTCCTTTAAGGAAAAATGCTACTTAGTGGAAGCTTTCGACGTGATTGGCTATCATTTAGGACAGCAGGCTCGGGGAGATGGCAATCTCAAAGAACTAGCTCTGGATGCTATTTCTTTCGCCGAAGTGTACTCTCTCCCTGTAGGCAAAACCAAAGTAAAAGAAGACTCACCTCTCTTAGAAAAAAACAAAGTTTGGTTGTTTAGTGGGGGTAAAGTAGCTAATTTGGAGAAGGGCAGTCGTCTCAATTTAACTGCAGGTAGCTCAATTGAAGTAACAGGAACCGGACCCGCTCGTTTTTTAGGATTTCCTCTCAGTCTTCTGGAACCAGTAGAAGATAATTATATCGTAGCAGAAACGGAGGACCATTGGCAAGATACCCCACCAGTAGAAGTGGAAGTGGAAGTAGTAGAAGGGGAACAACAAAGAGAAGAAATTCCCTATGCCCAGGTAGAACTGCTGGAAGAAGAAATCCCGGAAGAGCGAGAAAGAAAAGATTCTAAAGCCTGGAAAAACTATCCTTATGTTCGGGGAAAGACCCCTTTAGACGCAGGTGTGGCTTGTTTCCAAATGCTGAGTAAATACTTCGGCATGCCTTTTCGCAAAGACACCATTGCCAAGATTATTGCAGAGCAAATGCGGCGCACTGGAACTATTTCTCTCAATCTTTGCGGTGCGGTGGCCGAATTAATGGGACTGAATGCCCAACTTATCAAAATCTCCCCCAAAGTATTCTCTAGGCTGAAAACTCCAGGATTGGTGCGTTGGCAAGATAGTTTAGCTATACTCTACGAAATCAGCGATCGCTTTGTAGTCATTGGCGTACCGGAAAGGGGCATTCTTCGCCGCAAACCGGAAGAATTTCTGGAAACTTGGGAAGATGACGGACAAGTATTAATCCTGGAACCCACTAAAGAAACTCCCCAGGAAAGATTTGGTTTAAGCTGGTTTATCCCTGTAGTTTCCAAATACCGTGGGGTATTGTTGCAAGTCTTTATCGCTTCCTTCTTCGTCCAGCTTTTCGGTTTGGCTCATCCCTTAATGATCCGGGTGGTTATAGATAAAGTAATAGGTCAAAACAGCGCCGATACCATGCAGGTTCTGGGGATCTTCATGATTGTCATCTCAGTCTTTGAAGCATTGCTGACTACTTTGCGCACTTATTTATTTGTGGATACCACCAACCGAATAGACATGACTTTGGGTTCGGAAATTATCGACCACCTTCTACGTCTCCCCCTGCGTTACTTTGAGAAAAGACCGGTGGGAGAAATATCTACCCGAGTCAACGAATTGGAAAATATCCGGCAGTTCCTCACGGGAACTGCTTTAACTGTGGTTCTGGACTCTGTCTTTTCCGTAATCTATATTGTCGTCATGGTGATAATCAGTCCCCTGATGACAGTAGTGTCATTATCGGTTATCCCAGTATTCGTTGTCCTCACTCTCATCTTTTCTCCTGTCATTCGCCGTCAGTTAAGAGTTAAAGCAGAACGCAACGCTGAAACCCAGTCCCATTTAGTAGAGGTGATGTCAGGCATTCAGACGGTCAAAGCCCAGAATATTGAATTGCGCTCCCGCTGGGAATGGCAGCAGCGCTATGCTCGCTACGTTTCTGCAGGTTTCAAAACTGTTGTCACTTCTACCATAGCTAGTTCCGCCAGCAATTTCCTGAATAAATTATCCATGTTATTGGTTATCTGGGTGGGTGTTTATCTGGCATTAGCAGGGCAGATAAGCTTGGGAACTCTGATCGCCTTCCGAATTATTTCTGGCTACGTTACTTCTCCTATCTTGCGCCTGACCCAATTGTGGCAAAACTTCCAGGAAACTGCCTTATCGTTGGAGCGGTTGGGCGATATTGTAGACCATCCCCAAGAAGCAGAAAAAGACAAGGGCAATATTCCCATGCCTTCTATTGTGGGAGCTTTGAAGTACGAAAACGTTTCTTTTCGTTTCAAACATGGGGGACCGTTGCAGCTCAATAATGTCAATCTGGAATTCGCCCCCGGCACCTTTGTGGGCATTGTAGGTCAAAGTGGAGCAGGAAAGAGTACCCTCACCAAGCTTATTTCCCGCCTCTACGAACCAGAAGCAGGAAGAATTCTGATTGACAGTTACGATATTAACAAGGTGGAACTCTACTCTCTTCGCCGTCAGGTTGGGGTCGTACCGCAAGATACTCTCTTGTTTGACGGTACGGTACAAGAGAATATTGCCTTGACCAATCCCGATGCAACTACAGAGGAAATTGTTGAAGCCGCTCGAGTTGCTGCTGCCCACGAATTCATCATGAACCTAGCCAACGGTTACAATACTAGGGTAGGAGAAAGGGGCGCATCACTATCGGGAGGACAAAGACAAAGAATTGCTCTTGCTCGTTCGGTTCTGCAAAATCCCAATATCTTGGTTTTAGATGAAGCTACTAGCGCTTTGGACTATTCTACCGAACAACAAGTTTGTTTGAATCTGGCAGAAGCATTTAAGGACACAACAGTGTTATTCATTACTCACCGTCTCGGTACAATTAAAAATGCCGATGTCATTGTCATGATGGATTCCGGTTCGGTAGTAGAACAGGGTAAACATGAAGAATTAATGGCATTGAAAGGCCGCTATTACTATCTCTATAATCAACAAGAAAAAATATATAAGTTGGTTATTGGTTATTGGTTATTGGTTGTTAATTATTAGCCATCTATTAAAAAATAGGTAAAAAAATAGATTAACAAACAACAAAGCCTAGATATCATGAATACTATGATTGAAAATAGCAGCCAAAATTCATAAACAACAAACAACAAACAACAAACAACAAACAACAAATTATGAATGGTAATTACAACAACGGGAATAATGATAATGAACTCAGAAATAACAATGGTTCTGCAACTGGAAACAATGTAGTTTTAACCAAACCATCGTCCCTGAGAGATGAATTTTACGATTTCGATCAGCCAGTAGTTTTGCGTCAATCTCCAGTGTGGGCGCGAGCAGCGATGTTGACCATTGTTGGCTTCACTGCCTTTGGTATTGGTTGGGCATGTATTGCCGAACTTGAAGAAGTAGTATCTGCTCAAGGTCAGCTAAAACCAGAAGGAGCGGTGAAAGAAGTACAAGTTCCCCTCAATGGAGTGGTGGAAGAGGTATATGTAGAAGATGGCGATAGCGTCGAAGAAAATGATGTGCTTTTCATTTTGGATAATACTGCAGCAGTAGCAGAACTGCAATCCCTCAAGACCATTCGTCAGTCTTTATCCCAAGAGAATCAATTTTACCGGGCTTTAATGGCAGAATCCCTGGCCACTAGAGAGGTTGAAATAAAAATTATCGCCCTGAAACTGCCCCTAGAAATTGCCAGTCTAGCCAAAAACCGAATTTCACTGATAGAAGAAAATCAACTGTTTAGGGCTCAATTGGGCCTGGACGGTGCTGAGGCTGGTTTAAACGGACAACAGTTCAGCAGATTTCTTGCTACCAGGGCTGAGTACAATTCTCGCGTTGCTGCTGCAAGGTTGGAAGTAGAGCAACTGGAAAAACAACTGAGTCAAAATCAAGTGCAATTAAGAGATGCTAAAGAACGCCTCTGGACTGATGGCCTGGTTCTGAGACAAATTGAAAATCGCAACCTTCAGTCTCTAAATCAAGCAAAACAAAGTCTGCAACTGGAAGAAAGGATTTTAGCAGATATCAGTCCCTTAGTCGCTGAGGGAGCGCTGGCTGACATTCAGATGAAAAGGCAGCAACAGGAAGTGAACGATCGCCGCGCTGCATTAGTAGATCTGGAGTCCAACGGCAAGATTGAGTACGATCAGCAGAAACAACAAGTAGAAACCCGCTTGGCGGAAATCGAGCAATTAAAGGAAGAAGAGCAAAGACTGCAGTTGAATATCTCTCAAGCAAGGGAAGAGTTAACCAATACTATGGCTTTCTCAGAGAAAGACCTACAGGATCTCATTGCTAACAACGACAGACAAATTGCTAATCTTGACAGTCAGTTAACGAAAACTGTCGTGGAAAATGAGAAAAGAATTGCCGAGATCGACAGTCAAATCAGCCGCACAGAGGTAACGTTAAAATACCAGGAAGTTCTCGCTCCTGTTGCCGGAACTGTGTTCGATTTGCAGGTGGGTCGAGGAAGCGTTCCCAATCCCAATTCCGCAGACGCTGCCCTCAAAATTGTGCCTGATGATATCTTGATTGCGGAAGTTTTTATTAGCAATGAAGATATTGGTTTTGTTAAGCAGGGAACGACTGTTGATGTGAGGATTACTTCTTTTCCTTTTAATGAATTTGGGGATATTAAAGGGGAAGTAATTTGGATTGGTTCCGATGCTTTAGAGCCAGACGCAATCCATAATTTCTACAGATTCCCTGCTAAAGTTAGTCTAAATAAACAATATTTGGAAGTTGCAGACCGAAAAATTTATTTGCAATCGGGAATGTCAATTAGTACGAATATTAAGATTCGGGAACATCGCAAGGTAATTAGTATTTTCTTAGATATGTTTACCAAACAAATCGAAAGTCTGAAGGAGATGCGCTAATCAATGAAGAATTCGCAACGATAAAGAAATCCCCATTCTTAATATAAAAAAGGGTATTTTTGTCAAACAACAAACAACAAACAACAAACAACAAACAACAAAGTGCAAGCAACTAAACAATAAATTCCTCAATACGGGTAACTTCATTTAAAGTTATCTCAATGCGGAATTTTTCTTTTAACTTCGCTTTAAAGAGAGGGAATTGAATAAATTCCATTGGTTGAGAAGATGTTTTCTGCCAGATAGTTTCTCCGGTGTCATTAAATAAACTCAGAGCCAGCTGACCAGGTAACTTACTGTCTTCTTCTAGAGACTGAACCTGAACACGAATGAGAATTTCTTGGGTTCCTTCCTTCGCGATCGCCACCAACATTGCCATTGCTGTATCGTCTGTCGAACCCAATTCAATTTCTTTGAACCGCTTTACATAGTGAGAACCTCGGAGATTGAATGTACTGCGCAGGCGGTTCCCTAACATGTTGGGTTTAGCCCTGAAGAAAACTTCTATAGGCTGCCAATTACCATCGAATTTATATTGAAACCATTGGCTTAAATTTAAAGGCTTTTTCTGGGAAGGAGTTAACTCAATAGACTCTTCTTGTCGCAGTAATTGGGAGAGCGGTAATTCACCTTTGGCGGGAGAATTGCCAATTTTGCCCAGGAGATCGGTGATAACGTACTCTTTTAACAGAGATTGGAGAGTAAAGAGAGATTTTCCTCCTGCAGTAGTGGTTTCAATTAGCGATCGCGCCTCCAAAGACTTGAGGGCTTCCAATAATTCTCCTTGAGATATAGCCAGGGGAATGGCACTGCCAATGGCCGAAAAGGATACTGGTTCCTGTTCTGTTGCCAACCAGTAGAGCAGTTCTTTTTCTAAATCAGAGATCCTGTTGAAAGAAGGGGCGATCAGACGGCTGATATCTTCAAACATCAAGGTTTCTTGTTGTTTGAATTCAGTAACATTGCCGTTAAATAATTCAGCCACAATTTGAGCGACAATTTTTAATGCTGCTGGGTTGCCCAAATAAAGGTCGATTAGATCCTGCCAGTCATTGTTGGCGTCCTGTTCTTCTAATTGGTCTTTGAGAATTTTAGTGGCTTCTGAATCATTCAAACCCTTCAACTTAAATAAACGCACTGGGGAAGTTGCTCCTGACTGCTGGGTAACTTCTCGAGGCGCTTCCAGAGCGGTTATCAGAACGCAGCTTTGATGAGAACTTTCTCCTAACTGACGCAAAAATTCTGCGTAATCTTGATAGTCTGGACCATAGCATCCCACCAACTGACCTGATTGAAGAATAGCTTCCAGCCCATCTAGCACTAGAAGACAGCGGTAACGGCGAAGATACTCAATAACTTGGCTGATCTTCGGTTGCGACCTGTATCCGGAAGCGAAAAATGAAATAATACTGCCCAGGAGATCGGCAAGAGATTTGCCAGGACGCAAAGAGCGCCAAATTACGAATTCAAATTCATCTTCTAATTCTCGCGCCAGTTTAACCCCTAGAGCTGATTTGCCCATACCGCCAATTCCCAACACCGTTAATACACGGCATTTATCATCAATTGCCCATTGGCTAAGTTTTTTAGTTCCTCGGTACGACCATAAAAAACAAAGTCATCAGGAGCATCGGCAAAATCTTGGCGCGGTTCTGTAGGCTGAACATTAGCAGCGTCTTCATAGAATTTAGGGTTGGCAAAAACCGATTCCTCAAAACCTGCATCTTCTCCTTGCCTTTCTAGAACCACTTTGCGCCAGTTGGTTTTTTTGATCGGCTCCCCCATGGCAATGGAAAGTCGCTCCCATAACTGGGGACCTACGTGACGCTTGAGATAATTTAGACTAAATTTAGATTTTTCTGCTATATCTTCATAGGTCATCCCTTTCCATACACCTTCCAGGATAGTCTTTTCAGGCTCGCTGAGACCTCGTCCTGTTTTCGCTACTACCGCTTCATCAGTATTGTCAAGTACTTGTTGTAAATTCATTTTGCTCCTTTGGGGTAAAATCTTAGTCAATTACAACTTTATCCTAAAAGTATCTTACTATTAGTTGCTGTTTGTAAATGAGTATACAACTTTCAGAAAAATTGGAGTAACTTGTCTAAATATCTAATTATATTTATAGTTCAATGAACGAACTAAAGTCAATTCATTTTTTAAATTGATAGATATGATATGTGATTGACATTGCCTAAACTAGATATAGCTATATTAGAGTTAGCGATCATCGCCACCTACATATAGGTCAGTGGTTAAATGGTAAATTATATACTTCAGATGGAATACTGTTCATGAGTTGTTTTATACTACATGGCTATAATTGAGTTGAATAGTGCTTTCTTAATGACCGGTATCGCAGTAATAACTCAAAAGAAAAAAAAATCTTAAACTCTGATTGACAATTTAGTAATTACGCAGAAACGAGGTTACAAAGTTAGAAGTGAATAATGAAGAGGCGATCGCCACATTACGTAGATTAACTACCGAGGACAAAGAGGAAATCTTAGAAGAGGCGAAAACTGGCTCGATGGTGAAAGCCGGAGGAGATCTTAGTTTACTAGAAGCAGAACGGCAAAAGTTTATCGAGTCCGGTGGCGATCCCTCTCAATTTCAGCCCAGTAATGGATTAATTACTGTGGTGGGCGATCACGTGATTAAGTAGTCGTGCAAAATTATTTGTAATTTTGCCTAGGTACTTAAAGCTTGTATATTATTGTATCTGTAGCAAACATTTTCAGATTTGATATATATAACGCTATAATAAAACTCACCACTTGTTTATTGTTTATTGCTCATTGTTCAAGATGGAAATCACAGAATTGAAACGAGAAGTAGCCTTAATGTCGGATCGCCTGGGTTTTACCCAGGAATATCTTTGACCTTCCCGCTCTGTCCGCTAAAATTCAAGACTTAGAGCAATCTGCCGCTCAACCGGATTTTTGGGAGAGTCAGCAGCAAGCTCATCACACTCTAGAACAGCTTAACTTTCTACGGTCTAATTTTCAGCAGTATAGTAATTGGCAAAAAAGCTTGGAAGATACGGAGGCGATCGCCGAATTATTGGAGTTGGAACCGGATCCTGGTTTGCTCCAGGAAGCGGAAACTAATTTAAGTCAGTTGGGGCAGGAATTAGACCGCTGGGAACTGCAACAGCTTTTATCCGGTCCCTACGACGCAAACGGAGCTATTTTGACCATTAATGCTGGGGCTGGGGGGACTGATGCTCAAGATTGGGCAGAAATGCTCTTGCGCATGTACCAGCGTTGGGGCCAACAACAGGGTTATAACGTTCGTTTAGCAGAACTTTCGGAGGGGGAAGAAGCTGGTATAAAATCATGTACTCTAGAGATAACAGGAAGATATGCTTACGGTTATTTGAAGGCGGAAAAGGGAACTCACCGACTGGTGCGCATTTCTCCTTTTAATGCCAATGGCAAGCGTCAAACCAGTTTCGCTGGGGTGGAAATCATGCCCGTTCTGGAGAATGAGGGGGCGGAGTTGGACATTCCCGAGCAAGATTTAGAAATTTCTACTTCCCGTTCCGGGGGGAAAGGGGGACAAAATGTCAATAAGGTGGAAACTGCGGTGCGGATAGTTCACGTTCCTACAGGTATTGCGGTGCGCTGTACTCAGGAACGTTCTCAATTGCAAAATAAGGAGAAAGCTCTAGCTATTCTCAAGGCCAAGTTATTGATTATTGCTCTCCAGCAACAGGCTCAGGCTATTGCGGAAATTAGAGGCGATATGGTAGAAGCAGCTTGGGGGAATCAAATTCGTAATTACGTCTTTCATCCTTATCAAATGGTTAAGGACCTGCGCACCAACATGGAGACTACTGCTGTCAATGATGTGATGGACGGTAATCTTAATGGCTTTATTGAAGCTTATTTACGGCAAGAAAATCAATTGGTTTAATTGGTTATTTGTTGTTTGTTGTTTGTTTTTTGTTTTTTGGTGTTAAAATCTAGCAATCGTTAGTACTATTGCTAGACCAAAAAGCAACTACCTGGAGCGCTTTATTAACTATCAACTGTCAACTATCAATTGTTATATGAGTGAGTCATCAAAACTTGAAAATGCTGTATCGTCAGAGGAAGAAAAAGTTAGCGAACCTCGGCCCAGTTACGTTAAACTGGCCATGCGCAATATGGTGAGGAAAAAAGGTCAATCTTTGAAGCATTTTTTCCTCACTACTATCGGTTTGCTGGGATTCTTAATCGGTCTTTCTTATTTAACTCGGTAGATTATATTAACCGCAGATAAACACAGATGAACGCAGATGTAGTAGTTAATCTTCAAAACCTTGTTGATGGTAAAGATGAGGTAAAAGAGAGTTTGGTCGGCCCTGAAACTTGGCAGCAATGGTTTCAGACCTGGCTGAAAATTCTTTCTTTTTATTTACCGGCAGCCAATGGCTATGAAGTGAGCCTGCGTTTGACTGACGATTTGGAAATTAAAGCTCTTAACAATCAATACCGCCAGCAAGATAAACCTACCGATGTATTGGCTTTTGCTGCCCTGGAGGTAGATGTTCCTCAAGGGTCTGTTTTCTTAGAGGAACCTTTATATTTAGGGGATATTGTAATTTCGGTAGATACTGCCAGTCGTCAGGCTGAGGAACATCATAATTCTTTAACAATTGAATTAGCTTGGTTAGCAGCTCATGGGTTGCTTCATCTATTAGGGTGGGACCACCCTGATGATGAGAGTCTTATTTCTATGTTATCACAGCAACAAGACTTATTGCACGGTATCGGTTTGGTAAAGCCTAATCTAGAGGATTCGGAATTCGCTAATCTCAAAAGTCGGCGTTTAGCTTGGCATGTGGCTCCTAATTTGCTGATGAGTTTCAAATATGCTTGGCAGGGGGTTAGCTATGCTTTTGAAACTCAACGGAATTTTCGCATTCATTTGGTGATTGGTTCCGTGGCGATTCTCCTGGGGTTGCTGTTGCAGGTGACTGTGGTGGAAATGGCTTTGGTGGGATTGACTATTGCTTTGGTTTTGGTGTTGGAGTTGTTGAATACGGCTCTTGAATCTTTGGTAGATTTGATTGCTCAACAAACTTATCATCCATTGGCGAAAATTGCTAAAGATTGTGCTGCTGGAGCGGTGTTGATTTCGGCTATAACTGCTTTGTTTGTGGCTGGTTTGGTTTTTGGTTCTCGTCTTATTTCTATGTTTGATTAGAGGAGCAATTTTCTTGTAGTGCGATCGCTAATTTGTCTAACTTAGTTGTTTGTTATTGAATTCTAAAATCCCTTTGTCTATGCTCCAACAGCGATCGGCAATCCCGGACAATTCATCAGGGTCATGAGTCACTACCAATAGGGTCCAATGGGTCTTCAATTTTGCTAACAGCTTGCTTAACTGACGGCGCATGGACCAATCCAGTCCTGCGGTGGGTTCGTCTAATAATAACAGATTGGGTTGACGAATGAGCTGTACTGCTAGGGCTAGGCGACGTTGCTGACCGCCGCTAAGTTGGTAAGGATCGGTATCGAAAGGAATCTGCTCCAATCCTACTTCTTCGAGAGCTTGTTTCATTGTAGCTACTTTTAACTCTGGATGACCCAAACGCAGTTCTTCTAAGACCGTGTTTCCGCAAAAATGTCGTTCGGGAAACTGGAAGACCAGTCCTCCTAGTTGTTGTAAATCAAGCGAAGTTAGTTCTTGCTCCCCCCAACAGATAGTTCCTTTTGTTTGTACTGCTAGTCCTGCCAAAATTTCCAACAGAGTGCTTTTCCCGGAACCGCTCGGACCGATTATCAGTCCTAACTCTTGGGGTGCTAATTCTAGGTTAATTCCTTTTAATATAGGAGTAGGAGTAGCAGGGGGATGATAGACTAAATTTGTGAGATATAGCATCTTGAATTAGCAACAAACAAACAATCTATAGCAGTTGACAGTTGATAGTGGACAGTTGATAGTTATACAATAACTGGTTGGTTGCTCTCACTCAATACTAAACACGTTCATAGGCCGATATCATAAATGTACCTCATTAGTCCAAGAAACCCTATATAACATACAACGAGCAATAAATAAGATGCAATAATTTCAATTTCCGTGCGATTTCAAAATATAACAAGGGTGTTGTCACAAATTATTTTTAATGCTATAAGTATTAAAGATAAAATTTTATTTAATTAATCCAAACAGTATAAGACAAACAATATTAAGAGAAGTAATAAATCTCATGGCCTTAGAACAAGCAATATTAGCAAAAATCAACAAATTACCTGTGGAGCGACAGCAAAAAGTATTTAATTATGCAGAAAGACTACAGGTTGAATTCACTTCTAAACTTTCTATAGCTAAACCTGGAGAGTCAGAAAATAAGTTAAATAATAATGAGAATAATGAGATTCTATATATAGATGATTGGGAAATAGAAAGGGATGAAGAAGATGGAGAAGAAGATTTTGTTATTTATTTGTCGGGAGTTTGATAGCTTGGACTAAGCAAATAACCAACAACCAACAACCAACAACAAAAAACTAACAACGGAACAAAATCTAAGTTACTGTGGTCAAATTTATTCAACAGTGAATAGTGGAGATGAGCATGAAACTGTGGTATAATAAACTCAAGAGATTCTCATTTGGCAAATCCTTGCCTTTAGCCATTGCTCTAAGTCTTTCCAGTACTGCGGCATTTGCTGGCGATCCTTTTCGCAGTACTAATCCCCGCAACATTGACGACAAAACAGAAGAGGCATTCCAGATCTTATTCCGAGAAGGAAATTACAAAGAAGCGAAAACCTATCTCAGTAGAAACGAATATGGCCAGACAATAGACCCTCTCGCTCATGCTTTGAGGGCTGCTATAGGTTATACTGAGAAAGATAAGGAAACCTTGAGAATTTACGGTGGGAAAACCTTAGTTGCAGCAGAAAGATTGCAAGGTCGAGACCCTTTCAGAGGAAATCTTTATACAGCTGTAGGCCATTTTTTAGAAGGGGCTTATATCTTTGAAACAGAAGGAGCTTTTGCTGCCCTACCGAAACTGCAAAAAGTATTCCACTATTTTGGCAAAGCAGAAAAACAAAATGCTAGCGATCCGGAATTAAATTTGATTCAAGGATATATGGAATTACTTTTAGCAGTAAATCTTCCTTTTGCGGATATAGATAAGGCGATCGCCAATTTTCAAGATAATGCTGCTCCAGATTATTTGGTGAATCGGGGTATTGCGGTGGCTTATCGAGATTTAGAACAATATGATAAAGCTTTGCCTTTTGTTGATCGCGCCATGGAAATTACTCCAAATAACCCAGAACTCTACTATCTTAAAGCTCAAATTCTCCACGAACAAGGCAGAGATAAAAAACAAATGTACTTGATAAAATTGGCACTGCAGCACTTCGATCGCGCTTTAGAAGATGCAGACCAGTTACCTCCTGAGATCCTCAAATCTTTGCGCTGGGAACGCAATAGAGCTAAACAAAGGATAGATGGTCTGAGAGGGTTTTAAACGAAGGCGATCGCTAAGAGCGGCGCTGCGCGATCGAGCAAAAAAAGGACACCTATTCATAAAATTGTTGTCGCCGCCAATCTTGGCCAATTTGAATAGTCAGATCGGAACCTAGAGAACCAGTACTCTCCACCCGCACTTCCCCAACACCCAAAGCAGAACGGAGTGCATCTCCAGTAATAGTATCTCCGTGTTGAGCCACAATGCGGGTTTTTGCTAAAGGTTCCTGCCAATCATCAGCCATAAACACCCGAGTATAACCCACTTCTCGCAAGTAGCGAGTCATGGCAGCTACTGCTTCCTTATCCCCAGTGCTATCTTGAATCGCCACCCTCACGTAAGCTGGATTAAGAGCTTCTGCTATCTTATCTCCCATATCGAAATGTTGAGCCATTATAAGATTAATACGACGAGTATTGGGTAGCCAATAGCTCACCTCTTCCTTACCATCGCCGCTAAAATAACCAGGCAACATCAACATTTGGATCTTGGACCGTTCAACTTTAGCGCCAAAACCTGCTAAAGCTAGTAGTTCATCCCCTTTCAAATCAGTTTCAACATTAGATTTAATGATGGACATTACCTTGGGCAGGCGCACTAAACTGCTGGGTTTAAGCGCCTGTTCCACCAGAGAGCGCATCAACATTTGCTGTCGCTGTACCCTACCAATATCTCCCAGGCGATCATAACGAAAGCGCAAAAACTGCATTGCTTTGTTGCCATCTAGGTGCTGCTTCCCTTGTTTTAGATTGATATACAAATGCTGACTTTCGTCAACATATTTCATATCCTTGGGAACGTAAACCGTCACGCCCCCCAAAGCATCGATAATCTTCTCCACACCCTGCACATTCACCCGCACCACCCGATCTATCTGTACCCCACCTAAAAGGTCCGCAATAGTGTTTGCTGCCAGTTCCGAACCGCCGTAATAATTAGCCACGTTGATTTTATCAATGCCATGACCTGAGATGCGAGCGCGAGTATCTCGAGGAATAGAAAGCACTGTCAATTTTTCTTTCTCAGTATCAAACCGCAGCAAAAGCATGGTATCGGAAAGACCATGGAACGAATCTACCAGGGCGTGGTATCCAAGTTCATCCTCAGTTCTATCGTCCAAATCGGAAGTTAGAACCTTCGTCCCCAAAACCAAAATATTGACGGAACGGGTTAGTTCTGGCAGGGCAAAGCCTTTTGTTTCTAGGATAGCTGATTTGGGTTCGTCAGGTATTGTTGTATCATCCCCAGAAGTAATCTCTGAAATAGATACAGCCAGCATGGCTCCCGCTGTTGCCGAAACTGTAGCTACTGCAGTTAAACTCAACCAAATCCAAAGCCAAGGTCCCTTCTTTCTCTTGGTGGGATTTTTTTTTCGGCGTTTCAGTTGATTGTTGCTCGGGAGTGGTATTTTGATCCATTGTTATTAGGTAATAAGGAGTTCCTATTTGTCAGCGAGCAATTAATTAATAATTGATAATTGGTAACTGGTGGCTTCAATGTTTATTGAAAACTCTCTCAGCAATACGGCTAATCCAAGGCAGTCTGGCAGATTTACCTCGCCACAACCGAATCATTAAGGCAAAAGATAGCAAAAAATAACCGGAAGTGAACATGCTGTTGAGAAATAATAACCGTAGAGTCAAAAAATGGTCGGTTTGCCATGCTCCTGTCCAGAGCAAAGCGTAACCAAGCAGCCAAGTTCCCGCAAGAGTGATGGATAAGCGAGAGACCTTTTGCTCCTCGCCACTACCCTTACGCCAATATAGAGTCCAAAGAGCGGGCAAAAATCCCAGCACTGGGATAAGGTAAATATATAGCTTGAGCTGTATCAGCTTTTGCTCTTGTAAGGGATCGTCGCGATCGCTCATCTATATCTATGGAAAATTTACCAAGTTTAGAAATTACCGTTCTTATTCTAGCAGGAGGAAAAAGTTCGCGCATGGGAAGAGATAAAGCATTAATTCCTATTAACGGCGTACCCCTGTTGCGGCGAATTTATCTCATAGCCAGGAAATGCAGTAATTTTGTGTATATAGTAGCAGACAAACAAGAAAAATACAAGGATATTTTACCCAAAGACTGCAGTTTTTTATCCGACTTTCCCTTATTGGGGGCAAAAGGAAGTCAAGGACCGTTAATAGGATTTGCCGGAGGGTTAAAAGAGGTAAAAACCCAGTGGGTTTTATTGTTAGCTTGCGATTTACCGAGATTGGAAGCGGAAGCAATAAATAAATGGATTAGTTATTTGAGTACAGTGAAACAACAAGATATTGCTCTGTTGCCCAGAAGTGAGAAAGGTTGGGAACCTTTATGTGGTTTTTATCGTCTGGACTGTTTTCCTTTATTAATTGATTTTATTCAACAAGGTGGCAGGTCATTTCAGCGTTGGCTAGCCTTGCATCCAGTAACAGAATTACCTATTAAAGATACTTCGGTTCTTTTTAATTGTAACACCCCAACAGATTTGATAGCAGTTGACAGTTGATAGCTCCTGACGGAGAATTCAAAATTCAAAATTCAAAATTCAAAATTTAATTCGTGACGAATGTCTCCGCAAAAAAATGCCAGAAACTCGAAAAGCCTTATTCCTCTTGGTTTTTAGCTTGTTGTCAATTTTCAGATTCGGTCGAGTGGACAGTTGATAGTTATACAGCTTGCGGTGCAGTTCGGCTACCCTTCGACTACGCGGTCCCTGCCCTTCGACTTCGCTCAGGGGCCGCGTAGCCGAAGGGCAGGGCGAGCGCTCACTGACCGCGGAGCCGAACTGCAACTGCTAGGTTGCTCTCATTCAATACTAAGCAAGAAACAGGCCGATATCATAGATGTACCTCATGAGTCCAAGAAAAGCTATAGATTAATATGGATAAAGATAGATTAATTATTCAATCAACCCAAGATGGTTCTTCTACTTTTTTTTCTGATTGGTTCAAGGAAAGTTTTCATTCTCACTTTGGAGCCAAGGAAGAAGCAGAGAAAAAATTTGTATTGCCTTGTAGATTAGCAGAATTAGCTAAAAATAGTAATTCATTACAAATCTTGGATATTTGCTATGGCTTAGGTTATAATAGTTGTGCTGCCCTAGAAACTATTTGGGCAGTAAATCCCGAATGTAAAGTTAAATTAATTGCTTTAGAAATAGAACCCAAAGTATACAATAAAGCTATTGCAGAAGGATTACTTTCTCTTTGGCAACCACCAGTTCCTCAGTTACTAACTCAGTTAGCAGTGAAACAGGAAATAAAAGAGTCTAATTTAGAAGCGAAACTCTTAGTTGGGGATGGGAGAATAACAATTGGAGAAATTAATCAGTTAGACTTTCAAGCAGATGCTATTTTTCTCGACCCTTTTTCCTCACCTAAATGTCCTCAACTTTGGACAATAGAATTTCTAGAGAAAGTAGCTCAATGTTTGAAACAAACTGGTATATTGGCTACTTATTCCTGTGCTGCAGCAGTAAGAATTGCTTTACAAAAAGCAGGTTTGAACATAGGATCTAGTGAGAGTGTGGGGAGATCATCTCCCGGTACTGTTGCTAGCTTCACAGATACTTATTTACCACCTCTTTCTCTGCAAGAACGAGAACATTTACAAACTCGTGCAGCGATTCCCTATCGAGACCCCACTTTGAAAGATTGTCGAGAACTAATCTTGAAACGAAGAGAAAAAGAACAACAAGCTAGTTTGCTAGAACCAACCACTCATTGGAAAAAACGTTGGTTAAATAAATAAACAATTTCAGGATTTATCACAATGATCCTAAGATAAAAATGGAACAATAAATTTTAATCTTAATTTATCTCCTCAACTCACGATCAATTGAATAATATCTAATTATATCAAATATAAAAATGTTTACTACAGATACCTGTTATAAGCAATTGTAGTTATAAGCAATTGTAGGTTGGGTTTCGTTCGGAAACCCAACCTACGATTTATTCCACGTTTTTAATGTGTGCCACGCTACCACTGCAAAATCAATAAACGAACAACAAACAACAAACAACAAACAACAAACAACAAACAACAAACAACTATATATTTAACACCAATCTTTCTCTTAGCGTCTGACGAAGAGTATTAATAAAGAGTGAAAGGCTATCGCAAGAAAAACCATCTAATTTTCCTCGTATAATATCCGAAATTTCTGACCTATCCAGACCGAGAATTTTTGCGGCTTCTTGTTGAGTTAAATGTCCTTCATTAATTAATTCACAAATACTATTAGCAAGTTTAGCTTTTGCAAGAGTTTGTTCTGGTTCTGGAATACCAATATCTGCAAAAACATTGCCGCTGCTTATTTCTACATTAACACGTTCCGTCATTGTTTTCTCCTTTTTGATTTTTAAAAATCTTGAAAGATCAAAACCAACCACTTTACGAACTTCCAAGGGTAAGTCTTGTATAGCACTACGCATTTAGGTATTGTCATTAATAAAGCCTGAAACCTAGTCATAGCCGTCTTTATGAATTTTGAATTTTGAATTTTGAAAGCAGTAGTAGCGCTATACTGCTCGTTTCGTTGACCCTATCCAGATTAATGGTTTTATTTTCTCACTACTATTCATTTATTCTAAAAATAGATTTCAGCCAAGAAACCGGGTTTCTCTTATTATTTTAGGGATTAATGCTGAAATTCTTGCAAGAAACCCGGTTTCTCAACCCATAGGTATAGATTTATATCCTGTTTTTGTGTTGTTGGGTTTCGTTCGGAAACCCAACCTACGATTTATTCCACATTTTTAATGTGTGCCACTTTACCACTGCAAAATCAATAAACAAACAACCAACAACCAACAACCAACAACAAAAAAAATTTCTATCCTTCTACGGGAATTTCTTGCAGCAATCGCTCCACAATTCTCTTTCCTTGGCGACCTCCTGCTGGAATTATGCGGTGGGAAAGAACTGATGTTGCTACAAATTTAACATCATCGGGAATAGCATAGTCTCTCTGTTCTAAGAAAGCCAATGCTTGGGTTGCTCGCTGCAATGCTACGGTTCCCCTAGGACTCACTCCTAAAGTGATTTCTTCGTCGCTACGAGACGCTCTCACTAAGTTAAGCATGTATTGCTGCAATGACTCGTTCACTTTTACTTCAGTAGCAAGACGCTGTAATTCCTCCACGTCAGCAAGGGAAATACAGGGAGATAGTGAGTCCACGCTAATTTTATCTTGCTGTCGTTGCAGCATCATCAGTTCTTCTGCTTCAGTGGGATAACCCAAACTAAGAGAGAGGGTAAAGCGATCCATTTGCGCTTCTGGTAAAGGAAACGTGCCTTGATACTCGATGGGATTTTGGGTAGCAATGACAAAAAAGGGTTTCGGTACTTGTCGGGATTCCCCATCTATGGTTACTTGTTGTTCTTCCATCACTTCCAGCAAGGCAGATTGGGTTCTAGGAGTTGCTCGATTGATTTCGTCGGCTAGGAGTACGTTAGCAAAAGCTGGACCAGGAATGTATTCAAACTCTCTGGTGCTGGGATTCCAAATATTGGTTCCGGTAATATCCGTGGGTAAAAGGTCCGGGGTGCATTGAATACGCTGGAACTTCCCATCAATGGAGCGAGCTAGGGATTTAGCTAGGAGAGTTTTTCCTACCCCTGGTACGTCTTCTAAGAGAGCGTGTCCTCCGCTCAATAGCGCTACCATCACTAAACGAATGGCATCGGCTTTCCCAACAATGGTGCGATTGAGGTTTTCTTTTAGGGCGGAGATTCTGTCTTGCATGGAAATCAATTATAGCAGTTGATAGTTAATAGTTGATAGTTGATAGTTGATAATCAACTATCATCATTAATTTATTCTATTGCTTTATTTTGAGATTTTATAAGTTCTCTAGCCAGATCGCAATCTTGGGTAATTTGAGCTTTGAGAGCTTCTAGGGAGGAAAATTTTTGTTCAGAGCGCAGAAATTGTTCTAAGCTAACAGTAATGGTTTGACCGTATAAATTTCCAGACCAATCTAACAAGTGAACTTCTACAGTTGTAGTTTTGCCATCAACTGTAGGACGACAACCTATATTCATAACTCCCCAAGTAGGTTGACTCAAGGAGACAGTATTGCTGACGTTATCTTCACTCTGGGTAGCAACCGTAACTCTGACCCAGTAAACTCCTAGTCCAGGCAAAAATTTATCAGCTGGTAATTGAAGATTAGCAGTAGGAAACCCTATTGTCCTGCCCAACCTAGCTCCTTCTACTACAGTTCCAGTTAAACTATAGGCACGTCCTAGAAGTTGATTTGCTAATTTCACTTCACCTCTTTCTAAAGCAGTACGAATGGCAGAACTGCTAATGCGCAAATTTTGCTCTGAATTAACACTAGTTTCTAGAGATGTCATAAAAACTTCTACATTAAATTGAGCGGCGATCGCCTTTAAATCTTCAGCTGTTCCTGATCGCTGATAACCGAAGCGGAAATCTTCTCCCACGCTAATTAAAGATACTTCTAACTGTTCTACTAGTATTTTTTTTACAAATTCTTCGGGACTTAATTGAGCTAAGAAACGGTCAAAAGGTAAAAGAACTAGTTGCTGGATACCCAATTTTTCTAACTGTTGAATTTTTTCCCATAAGGTAGTTAGCAGTTGGATTTGTTCTCCTGTAAAAAACTCCCGAGGATGGGGATTGAATGTAACGAGAGTTGCGTGGGTATTGGTTGCTTTCTTCTTTTCTCCCAAGTCAAGAGATTCGCCAACATTAATGGGAGGATTGCAGTGCTGTAAAATAGGTTTAAGTACTTGTAGATGTCCCCTATGGATGCCGTCAAAATTGCCTAGGGCAATAGCATTTGGCTTTAATACTTTGGCCATGGATGATGTTACCCATACACGGTTTTCCCAATAACTTGGCAAGAGCTACCTCCAAAACTATTTTACTAGGTTGCTCTTTGCTAGCAACTGTATCATAGCTAAATTTAGCTTTATTCTTTATATTCTTTTATTCTTTTGTTGTCGTGGATGGGATTAAATCTATGGATTCCCCTTCGCGAGCTAGAATTGTTCCAGGTAATTCTGCTGCTGCTTGTTCCCCAATGCGATCTAGAAAATCGTCGTCATGTAAAGGCTCGTGATGGAAAATAACCAGCTTTTTTACTTCTGCTGCTTTCGCTAATTTTACCGCTTCTTGCCAGGTAGAATGTCCCCAACCCACTTTGCTAGATTTGGCATCGTAGTATTCTTCATCTGTATAAGTACAATCAATAATGGCTATATCTGCTTGATAAGCTAGGCGAAAAACATTTTCATCTAGTCCATCGGGCAAGTGTTCTGTATCTGTAATATAAGCTGCTGTTTTTCCTCTCCAATTTACTCTGTAACCTACTGCTTCTCCAGGATGATTCAGCTTGGCGTTTTCAATAATTATATCTCCTAGAACTAATTTTTCTCCTATTTCCAAATCGTTAAATTGCAGATCTGCCTGCATTATTTGTAAGGGAACGGGAAAATTAGGATGGAGCATTTGGTCGTTAAGACGCTGTTTAATTGTTGCTCCATTGGGGGTAACAGAACCGTAGATTTTAAAAGTATTTCCTTTGATGAAGGCAGGAACGAAAAAGGGAAAGCCTTGAATATGATCCCAGTGGGAATGACTGAAAAATATGTGAGCTTTTACTGGCATTTTACCCAGTAGGGACTGACCGAGAACCCGCAAGCCAGTACCGCCATCAAAAATAAGCCTTTCCCCACCTACTTCCATGTCTACACAGGGGGTATTACCGCCGTAACGGACCGTTGAAGCTCCAGGACAGGGGATACTTCCTCTAACCCCCCAAAAGTTAATTTTAAATTGATTTTTCATGGTAGACATAGGTATTTTTAATCAATTATCAATTATTAGTTATCAATGAATACTTGTATTTTAACTTAGTAGATTTTGGCAATATTCTTCTTTTGTACAATTTCAAAATATTTTTGACAAATATTTTTAGTTAGTCAACGTCCCAGATCGTGCATAGCGGCGATCGCTGCCACACATTTTGCGGTTACAGCTTCTAAGTCATGGCGTTTGCTGGAGTCCGGCGGCGCGATCGCATCCCCTATCCTTATTGTTACCGGTACGGAGCTGGGCAATTTTGACCCGCTCTTAAAAATTTTCTCCGTTCCCCACAAACTCACTGGAACTAAGGGGGCTTTTGCTTTGGCTGCGATCGCTGCTGCTCCCAATTTTGGATTGGTAATGCCACCGTCAGGGGTGCGAGTTCCTCCTAAAAATATACCTGTTGCCCAGCCTTCTTTTAAAGCTTTCAGGGCTGCTTTAATGGCGCTAAGGTCTGCTATTTGCCGCTTTACCGGATAAGCACCATATAATTTCATCCATTGCTTTAATACGGGAATGCGAAATAATTCTTCTTTGGCCATAAATGCAACGGGACGACCCACACTGCAGGAAACCAGAGGAGGATCTAAGTTGCTGGCATGATTGCTTGTTACTACTATGGGGCCTTGAGTCGGTACTTTTTCCGCTCCATAGATCCGACCGCGAAAATATACTCCCAACATGGGCGCTACTACAGACCACTTTAAGTAGTGATACATTACTAAGCTAGAAACAGGTTCTCGATTTTTTGTCATTTGTTGTTTGTTGTTGGTTGTTTGTTGTTTGTTGTTGGTTGTTGGTTGTTTGTTGTTTGTTGTTGGTTGTTGGTTGTTGGTTGTTGGTTGTTTATGAATTTTTGCTACTGTTTTCAATCATAGTATTCATTCAATCATAGTTTGTTGTTTGTTGTTTGTTATTTATGAATTTTTGCTGCTGTTTTCAATCATAGTATTCATTCAATCATAGTTTTTTTGTTGGTTGTTGGTTAGTCTATTGGATATCTTCGTATTTGCTTATATTACTTATTGTGATGCTCCGGCAAGTTCTTTTTAGCAATCCTGCCAAAACTTTGCCTGGTCCTACTTCTACTACTGCTTCAATGTCTTCTTCTGGCAGTTTTAGCATTATTTCTCGCCACCTTACCGTTCCCGTCATTTGCTGAATCAATCTTTTTTTTAGCTCCTTTCCCTTTGTCTCAGGGTTAGGTTTAACATTAGAGAGTAATGGTATTTTTGCATCATTAAAATTAACCGACTCCAATACCGTTTTAAATTTTGCTGCTGCTGTTGCCATTAATGGGGAATGGAATGCACCGGAAACATTCAAAGTGACTTTCTTTTTTGCTTTTATCTCAGCCAGTACTGCGTCTACCCCATTCGGCGTTCCAGAAATAACGACTTGTGCCTCACTATTGTCATTTGCTAACACTGCATCTGCAGTTTTGTCAAGACTTACTGCTAATTCTTCTCGGTCAAATTTCATTAAAGCTGCCATTTTTCCCCCTGCAGCTGCGTCCATTAATTCGGCACGACGCTTCACCAGATTCAGTCCGGTTTCAAAATCGAATACTCCAGCAGCATAAAGTGCGGTGTATTCCCCCAAACTGTGACCTGCCACTAGGTTTGGCATACCTATCTTGTCTATCAACAAGTCCGCCAGAATGGATTCAATAGTATAAAGACAAGGCTGGGTATAGAGAGTGCGGGATAATATTTCTTCTTCTCCCTGGCAAATATCCAACACTGACCAGCCTAAAATTTTATTTGCTAGTTCTAGTTTACCTCTAGCTGCCGGGATGTCTTGCAAATCCACTCCCATTCCCACCGCTTGCGAACCTTGTCCGGGAAATACCCATGCTGTTTTGGTCATTAATTTAATCTTAACCCCATTGAAAAATTGCTGCTCCCCAAGTTAGTCCAGCTCCAAAGCCGGAACTGGCGATGGTGTCTCCTGGTTTAATTTTACCCTGTCCCACGGCCTCATCTAGCGCGAGGGGAATGGAAGCTGCGGAAGTATTGCCATAGTTTGCCACATTGCTAATTACTTTTTCTGGGGGAATACCCAAACGCTGGGCTACAGCATCGATAATGCGTTGATTGGCTTGATGTAAAATAAGCCAGTCTACTTGCTCCACGGAAATATTAGCTCGAAATAGGGCTTTTTCGAGCACTTCGGGAACTTTTTCTAAGGCAAAGCGGTATACTTCTCTACCGTTCATTTTAATAGGCTGATAAATGCCTTTGGCGATCGCTACCTCATTGGTTAGGGTTTCCGACTCGGGGCAATAGATCGCATTGAGACAAGCATTTTGGCTGCCATCGCTGCACATTTCAAATCCTAACAGGCTATCCTTTGCTTCTGTTCCGGAGACTACTACTGCTCCAGCACCATCTCCAAATAAGACGCAAGTAGTGCGATCCGACCAATCTACCCAACGGGATAAAATATCGGCTCCAACAAGCAAGACATTTTGATAGACTCCCGTGCGAATGAATTGAGAGGCTGTCACCAAACCGAAGACAAAGCCAGAACAAGCTGCTGTGAGGTCAAAAGCTACTGCTCGAGTTGCTCCCAGTTGGTGTTGAATTTTGCTCCCACTGCCAAAGAGATCGTCTGGAGTTGAAGTGGCTAGAATAATGAGGTCGATTTGTTCTGGGGTGATTCCCGCCATGGAAATAGCCTTTTTTCCTGCTTCCGTAGCTAGTTCGCTCAGAGATTGAGATGGCTTGGCAATTTGCCTTTGTTGGATACCCGTGCGGGAACTAATCCATTCATCTGAAGTCTCTACTATGTGAGTGAGGTCTTGGTTTGTCAGAACCTGTTTTGGTTTGGCCGAACCGCTTCCAGTAATGGCAATGCCTCTATGCTTACCTTTCAAGATTTTTCTCCCTTTCTCCGACGAAATCCATCGACAATGAGTAATTATCAATAAATAATATTGTAGGGGCGCACAGCCGTGCGCCCCATGGCAAATATATTATTGATCAATTTACTATTGTGCAATTGCTTCTGCGGAACTGTTATTCTTTGACTCGCCTTTTTCTTGAGGATTGATTTTAATCCGTTGCAATACTTGATTGTCGATCGCTTCTTTAGCAAGGCGAATGGCACTATAAATTGAAGGCGCTTGAGAACTACCGTGACCGATGATGCAAACCCCCGCAACTCCCAATAACAATGCTCCTCCATGTTCCGCGTGGTCTATACGCTCTTTAATCCTCTGTAAATTCGGTTTTAATAAGGCGGTTCCTAGTTTGCCTTGTATTCCTTTCGGTAATTCTTCCTTCAAAGTTTGCAGCATAACTGAGCCAATGGCTTCGGTAAACTTCAAGACTATATTACCTATAAAACCATCGCAAACAATTACATCAAAGTCTCCAGAAAGAATATCTCTCCCTTCTGCATTGCCCAGAAAGGGGATTTCCTCATTTGCCGATAGTAGTTCGTGGGTTCGCACCGCTAAGTCGTTGCCTTTGGATGGTTCTTCCCCAATATTCAGCAGTCCCACCTTCGGTTCTGCCACACCGAGGGCATATTGGCTGTAAATTGTCCCCATGAGAGCAAACTGCTCTAAATATTTGGGACGACAGTCAACATTAGCTCCTACATCTAGGATAATAGCCGATTTTCCTGGTTTCAAGGTGGGGAAAATTGCTCCAATAGCGGGGCGATCAACACCTTTAAGCCGACCCAGACGGAGGGAAGCTGCTGCCATTGTCGCTCCGGAATGTCCCGCTGAAACTACTGCATCGGCTCGTTGGGACTTGACTAAATCCATGGCCACGTTAATAGATGCCTTGGGTTTGCGACGAATACCAGTGATTGGCTCTTCGTGCATGGTAATAACCCCTTCGGAACCCACTATTTCTAGGGAAGAGCTAGAGGTGGCGTGTTTTTTGAGAGCAGATTCAACTTTAGGGGTATCTCCCACCAGCAGAATCTCTACGTTCATTTCTTCGGAGGCTTTGATAGCTCCAGCTACGATTTCATCGGGAGCGTGGTCTCCCCCCATAGCGTCTATGGCAATCCTTGCGCGAGTCGATCCCATTTGTAGAAGTAATATATACCTCTAAGATTCTAGCAGAATGGGGGTTTGTTGGTTGTTTTTGGTTATTTGTTTTTGGTTGTTTGTTTTTGGTTGTTTGTTTTTGGTTGTTTGTTTTTGGTTGTTTGTAGGACTTGCTGGTTGACAAATCAATCAAAATGTGTATGGAGTCGAAAAAACAGAGGGTGCTGCGATCGCTCTCTTATAGGAATAAACCTAAGACGCAGCAAGTTATTAGAGATTGGAGCGATACGAGCGTCAACAAACGCTCTAATTTTTTATATACTTCATCATCGTTACGTTTTCCCACTAAAATTACTTCTACTAAATCTTCTTCTGGTTTAAACCAATAAACTATCCTATACTCGCCGCTATCTACCCGATAATAATCGGCATATCCTTTCAACTGTTTGCTATCAGGAGGTAAAGGGTCAATATTAAGAGATAAGGTTTTTTTGGCAATTTGAGCGGCAATTTTTGGTTGTAAGCCTTTGAGGAAATCTAAAACTGTTTCCAGACCATCAAGTTTAGCCATTGGCTAATTTTTCTAAAGTAGCTGTAAATTCTTTGCTTCCTATCATTGAAGATTGAGTTAGGGCGGTTTCTGCTGCTTTACCCCAGTTTAAATCTTCTAATTCTTCCAATCTGGTAATCAGTTGTTCGTAAGTAGATGCTGAGAGAATGACATGGCTGGGTCGTTTTTGCTTGGTTACCAGCACTGGTTCAACTGTTGCTTGCTCGAACACTTCCACCTGCTGGTTGCGAATTTGTGTCAGAGTATAGCTTTTCATATTCTTCGGCTCTTAACTATAATGTACATTATAGCAAAAATGTATATTTTTTGGCTCTTCTGGTCCATCGCGAAGCGGACCTATTCGAGATCCCTCTTCATCATCTAGAATAAGCAAAAAATTTAGGAAGTTGATGATGCTGGAATTACTTAGCTCCCAGTTTCTCGCTCTTTTGCTTCAAGTGGGAGGAGCAAAACAAGAACAACTCGATCCGGTTCGTCCATTATCTTGGCAAGAAGCAGAAATATTTAATTTGCCTTTGTCCCCCGATCGCAAGGTAGAAGCTATTGTCCAAGAATACATTCAAGCTTTGGCGGCAAAGGGTATTGATGGTAAAGGTCAGAAGGTTTGGATTCAATCCGATTGGACTACCTTAGCTAATTATGAAGGTACTGTGGCCGCTTCTGCTGCTTCTTTAACTAAAATTGCTACTACTCTGGCGGTGTTATCAAAATGGGGACCAGATTATCGTTTTGTTACTGAAATATATGCGGTAGGTTCAGTTGAAGATGGTGTGTTGAAGGGAGATTTGGCCATCGCCGGTACAGGAGACCCTTTGTTTGTTTGGGAAGAGGCGATCGCTCTTGGGAATGCTCTCAATAAGTTGGGTATTCGTCAGGTTACGGGCAATTTATTAATTACGGGCAATTTTGCCATGAATTTTAAGTCAGATGGCGCTATTGCTGGAAACCTTTTGAAACAAGGACTTAATAACCGTCTTTGGACTTTTGCCCCTGTCAGTCAGCATAGCAAGATGCCAGAAGGTACGCCCAAACCAGAAGTGGTTATTGCAGGAGCTGTGAAAGTTACAGCTAAACTGCCGGAAAATGCTAAGTTACTTTTGCGCCACCAGTCCATGACTTTGACCGAAATCCTCAAACAGATGAATATTTATAGCAATAATAAGATGGCGGAAATGCTGGCGCAAACTGTAGGTGGGGGGAAAGTAGTGGCTAAAATAGCAGCAGAAGCAGCGAAAGTACCTGCATCTGAAATTCAGTTGATTAACGGTTCTGGATTGGGTTTAGCTAATAAAGTTTCTCCTAGAGCTGCTTCTGCTATGTTAATGGCTATAGAAAGGGAATTGCAGTCTCAGGCCGTGAGGGTGACGGATTTATTTCCTGTAGCTGGGAGGGACAGTCACGGAACTATGGAAAATCGCCAGATACCCAAAGGTACCACCGTAAAAACCGGTACTTTGAATCAAGTAAGTGCTTTAGCTGGGGTGATTCCCACAGAAGAAAGAGGTTTGGTTTGGTTTGCTATTGTTAATAGCGGCTATCAAATTGGTATTTTTCGTCGAGAACAGGATCGATTTTTGCAGCGTCTTGCCCAACATTGGCAGTTGACACCTTTAACTTCATCTCCTAGTAGTAGCGATTATCTGGGAAATCCCAATCGCAATCAAATAATCCATAATTGATAAGCAATCATATTGCTTCTAATTATTTAACTAATTTTATTGATTAATTAGAAGTTAAAGGTTGACAAAAGATTATTTGATAAGTTAATCTGTATATGTTGGAGAAGGTATTGATTCTTCCCCACCTTCATGAACAGTTTTAACCCATTTTAAGCGTTTCTGTCGCACCGAAACCCGAGCGGTAACACAAGGCATTACTACCAACCAATGAAGCATATAAACCATTCCCCGCAGAGTTTGCCAACCAATCCCTATTAAAGTACCGAAGCTCAATTTTTCCTCAGAACGAGTTCTTAACAGTCCTGCATAGATGCTCCAAGCCGAAATGGAGAAGACTAAAACACTCATAGGTGCTAGCATTGGGTAGCGGTGACGGGCGATCGCCATCAAAAAATCCGGCACGGCAGCAGTAGGCAAGATATACTGAATCGTGAGAAAAGAAAGTAGATCCCAAGTTTTCCGACCGCCTAGGGGTTGGCCCATGAAGGAACGCCAGTAGTCTAGGTAGCGCTGATATCCTCCTTCAGCCCAGCGGTTCCGTTGATGCCAAAGGGCGATCGCGCTGGTTACTCCTTCTTCTTCTACCGCTGGCATAGCCAAACAGCCAATTTTCCAACCATCTAAATGCAACCTAATAGTTAAATCTAAATCGTCCGTAATAGTTTGTTCGTTCCAACCACCACATCTATTTAAAGCAGAACGGCGCACGAACTGTCCGTTCCCCCGCAGTTCTCCTATACCTCCTAGGGCAATACGTTTCTGTTGTAAATAACTGTCTAAAGCCATTTCTGCCTTTTGTCCCTTGGTCCAGAAGTTGACCGAAGCATTGGCGATCGCCTTCCTAACCTGCACAGCACCCATTTCTGCCGCCTCGAACAGGGGTACTACCCGACGCAACAAGTCGGTGGAGACTATGGCATCCGCATCGAACACCCCGATAATCTCCCCTTTAGTTAAAGGTAATACTTGATTCAAAGCACCGGATTTACCACCAACAGCTCCAGCAGAACGATGTAAGACATGAAGTTGGTTGTAGGTTTGGGCTAGCTCATCTAATATTACTCCCGTGCCATCGCTGCTGTTGTCGTTGATAACCCAAATTTCATATTTATCTGCAGGATAGTCCAAACTGGAGAGCATCGGTATCAATTTGCCAATGACTGCTTCCTCGTTTTTCGCTGCCACCACCAGGGATACTGCTGGTGCTGCATCGTCATCGGTAAGTAATGGGGGAGCTGGTGGCAGCGAAACAGCCACCAGCCTGATTGCATGGATAAGAATCAGTCCCGTGCAGCCTGCTACCGCTAAGTAACCCCAGGAAAAGAAATACAATCCTATGGTTACTCCCCAAATAGTCATCAATACAAAGGCGGCTTTCTTTCTCCGTCCCGCTCCACCTTCAAAAAAATCTCCTCTAAATTCTTCCTCTTCTTCTTCCTGGTTAGTAAATTCAGATAATAGAGAACCGATGGGGTCGAATTCTTCTGACGACCCTTCTGGCCAAGAATTTTTTGGCACGATGCTCCTCCCTGCATTATACAGCAATATTGGTTATTTTTTTTCAATTCTAACGAATTTTATTAATTCTTAGAGTTTCTAATGAAATTGTAGCACTGCGGGGGGCTGAAGAGTCGGGGGAGATTTTCTCCTTTACAGTTGCTTTGCCAAGCAATTTCCTGTAAGATTCTCAATGTTAAAAATGTTAAAATTTGTAATAAAATTTTAAATAATTACATTCACAAGCCAACTTAATCTTATTATATGATAACCTTAGCAACTCTAATGGCCATGGGCTTCGGTTCTATGGTTTCCGTGGAATTGGTACGAGACTCTTACCACGTTCTTTCCCATACTTTGCCACCCCTGTCTCGTCTTCACGCTTGGCATCATCGAGTCTTCCGTCCAGACTATACTCCTACAAGCGATACCATTTATCGTCAGGCTCACTGGTATCATGATGTACCGGAAGCAACAGTGATGGTAACTTTTAGTTTGTTGCTTTGGTGGACTATGTTTAGCTTCACCATTCCCGGATATTGGGGAGCTGGGTTAGGTTGTTTTTACGCTAGTTTCTATTTGGTAAGTGCTGTTGCTAGGGCAAGTGGAGTAGAAGGAGCGGATCAATTGACCGATTTGACTCATCTTCCCGGTCCCTTTACTAGGGCACCAGCTCCTTGGTTGGTGAATCAATCCTATCACTGGCGGCATCATTTTGACAATCAAAATGCTTATTATTGCGGTGTTATCTCTGTGTTGGATCGGCTTATGGGTACTGCTCTTTCTTTAAAAGGGAAAAAGGTGGCTGTTACGGGAGCCTCTGGGAGTTTGGGACGGAGTCTCCTTTCCGCTCTGCAAACTCAAGGAGCGAAAGTTATTGCTCTTACTTCTTCTCCAGAGGAAATTGAAATAAACGGTAGCCCGATTAAAACTATTGTTTGGCAGGTAGGGCAAGAGTCGGAATTGGCGCTAGAATTGGAAAAGATAGATATTTTGATTCTCAATCACGGTATTAACGTTCATGGAGCAAGAACGGAGGAAGCTATTTCCCGTTCCTATGAAGTTAATGCCTTTTCTAGTTGGCGTTTATTGGAATTATTTTTGGCTACCGTGAAGACTAATGAACAGATAGCCAAGAAAGAAGTTTGGGTCAATACTTCCGAGGCAGAAGTTAATCCCGCTTTCAGTCCTTTATATGAATTGAGTAAAAGGACTTTGGGAGATTTAGTTACTTTGCGTCGTTTAGATGCACCCTGTGTCATTCGGAAGTTGATTCTCGGTCCTTTTAAAAGCAATCTCAATCCTATTGGCATTATGTCAGCAGAATGGGTAGGCAAGCAAATTGTTAATTTGGCTCAAAGGGATGTACGCAATATTGTGGTGACAGTTAATCCTTTGACCATGCTCAGTTTTCCGGTAAAGGAGTTTTTTGTCTCTAGTTATTTTAAATTGTTTAGTAAATCGTCTAGTTCAACTCATAGTTTGTAATTGACTCTCCCCGCTCTTGCATAGACAGGGATTCGCAAGTAGCCCAATAGTCGTGCAAAATTATTTGTATATAATTTTACCTGTAAGCCTTGCAGAACAATTCGCGAATTTTTGAGCGCGTTTTGAAAAGTTCTCAATCTTCAGAATCGCGATCGCTGTTTGCAAAGATGTTATAGATATCTCGACTACTGTAAAGCGTGCCGCGAAGCGGATCCCTTTGGGATCGCCCGCCAAAACGATACTCAAAATCTCTCGTTTCCGATTGCGTATCTAACTTATAAAACCAATCCACAATTTGACTG
>JH610984.1 GCA_000252485.1 Prochloron didemni P4-Papua_New_Guinea
AGTCGAGTAAGTTTTTGAATTCCTTCAGTTCCTTGATGAAAAGAGTGCGATCGAGCTTCAACTGTAAAAAATCTTTCATTTACTTGGTTGTATTTTCAGCTTTGTCTGCAAATAAGGCGAGTCTTTGCTTTAGAAAAATATCAAAAACGATAATCTCTTCCCCTTCAAAGTAGAAGATAATGCGATAATCCTTAGGCGCACTAATCATGTAATAGTCTTTATTGTCTGAAGCCGTTGCCTTTTTAATTTTTTTCTCTTTGACAAACGTTTCTGAAAAATCCTTCAAAGATTCAATGACTTCAAACACGCCTTTTTCTCCTTTCGCCTGCAAAGTATCCAATCCCGGCAGCATACTGCTGTGGACTGTAACGGTTCTTGTCGCTTTACTTGTTTGGGCTGTCATAGCTTTTTCGTAGAATTATCTTTCTAATAGCGAATATACAATTAATTTTGCCTAAGTACTTAGTGAGGCTTATGAGAATTATTCTACTTTAGTTGAAGCGGTGGAAAAAATTCTCAAAAATTTTGGTACAAAATATACAATTAATTTTGTCTAACCACTTATAAAGGAAAAATGACTCAACACAGACTGTATCTCGCCGTCACCAATCATGGATTCGGTCATGCGGTGCGCATCTGTTCCGTCGCTCAAGCGATTAAAGACCTGAATCCAGATATATTGCTGATCTTAGTTACTACTGCTCCTCGTTGGCTCTTAGAATCTTATCTAAAAGTAGATTTTATCCACCGTCCTCGGGCTTTTGATGTGGGAGTGATTCAAAGGGATAGTTTAACCATGGATAAGGAGGCTACTTTTAAAGCAATAGAAGATATTCGCCAGCGAGAGAAACAGATTATTGCTGGGGAAGCAGACTTTATTCGCACCAATAAAGTGGGTTTAGTTTTGGCCGATATTCCTCCCTTAGCCGCTCCTATCGCTAAAGCTGCGGGAATACCTTGTTGGATGATGAGTAACTTTGGCTGGGACTTTATCTATGAGGACTGGGGAGCAGAGTTTGAGCATATTGCTCGTTGGATGTCTGACTGTTATAGGGAGTGCGATCGCCTTTTCCGTCTTCCCATGTACGAACCCATGACTGCTTTTTCTAATCTTACCGATACAGGATTAACTGGGGGAACTCCTCGCTATTCCCAAGAGGAATTATGCCGTCAGTTTAAACTTACTGCAGAGAAAGATAAGACAGTGTTATTGAGTTTTGGCGGTTTCGGTTTGCAAGCTATTCCCTATGACAATACTAGGCAATTTCCCCATTGGCAATTTATTACCTTTGACAGTGAAGCGCCAGATTTAGAGAATATCATTAAAGTAGAAGATAAGCAATATCGACCAGTAGATTTCATGCCCTATTGCAGTCGGGTAGTTTCTAAACCGGGATATAGCACTTTTGCCGAAAGTTTTCGTTTGGGAGTTCCCCTAGTTTCTTTGACTAGAGAAGGATTTGCTGAAGCTCAATTATTGTTAGACGGATTGCGCGATCGCTCTTATCATCAAATTATCAAAGCTGAGGAATTTTTTCAAGGAGACTGGAGTTTTCTCCATCAACCTTTGGAACCACCTCGTTTACCAGAGCCTTTTCCTTCAGATGGCAACGAATTTATTGCCAAAGCAGTAGTAGAATATTTTAATAACTTATAAAACAACGACCCGGTGGGTAGTCTCTAATGCCTCTTCCCGGGCAGGGACCGGGTCGTCGAACTGCTTCCCTCTTCCCTCTTCCCTCTTTTATAAAAGATTATCATGACTGCTCAATTAGCAACAAAATCGGAAACAATAGATTCTAGTCTTTACCACCAAGATTATTACTTGTGGTTAAACGCAACAACCAAACTATTGCAGAAAGGTAAATTTGAGCAAGTAGATTTAGTGAATCTAATTGAGGAAATTCAAGATATGGGTAGGAGAGAGAAACGAGGGATTAAAAATAATCTTATCGTTTTGTTAATGCACCTGGTCAAGTATAAATATCAACCACAAAAAAGGTCTAACAGTTGGCGACATACTATTAGAGAGCATCGTCGTCGCTTGCGGGATTATTTCAGCGATAGTCCTAGTTTAAAAGGCTATTTTCAAGATGTATTTGCTCAATGTTATTTGGATGCGTGTAAAGAAGCAGCAGATGAAACTGGTTTATCAATTAATATTTTTCCTACAGAATCCCCTTTTACTCCAGAAGCAACTTTGAATCCCGATTATTTGCCTGAGAATGAAGACTAAATAATTAGTTAATTAATAAACGTCTAGCAAATAAGCTTTTATCTCTTCAGCACTTCCTTTTATAGCTGTTCCCTGTGCTAAAGCCTTTAAAGTTTCTTCACCGTTTTCAGCTATTTCTAAACGACGTTTTTCAATGGGTCTTTTACGTATTAAATCAAATAAACAATCTTGGTCTTCCGTGGATAAACTTTCAAGAGAATCAATCAGGGTTTGAAAAGAAACAGTACTCATGGGCGAAACTCCATCTCAATTGCTTGTTTAATCATCTTATCATATAAATGGGTCCAAGTAGGGTGGGCATCGCCCACCACAAGGTTTTTAAATAGACACAATTCTTGCGTAGGGTGCGTTAGGCGTTCCCATATTTAAATTATCAACTCCTTTATTTATCTATTAACGCCGTAACGCACCAGCCCAAATTTAAAAGTAATCTTAAATAAATGCGATCTCCAAGACTTTCAATCTATAGTTAGATTTTAGTAATATAAAGAGTATATTGATTTAGGATAGACCTATGGGTTTTGTCGTCTCAACCCAATTTACAATCCAATTCACTTGTTTAATTATTCTATCATATAACTTGGCTAAATGGAGTATAACTCATGAAGAAAAGCAAAACAAAACGAAAGCACAAAATCCAGTTGATAAATCCAGCAGCCTTGCGTCGTCTAGCAATTCTGGCTATGCTATTATTAGCTATTCTCGGCTGGTTGTGGTTTACACTGATTTCCATGCCAGGAACCAGCTATCAAGGAGAATTACCCCCTCTCACTGCTGAAGAAAATCTGATTAAAAATAGACTCCAACAAGATTTAAATAAGCTGGGAGGTGAAATCGGTTCTCGCAATAGCAATAACTACGAAAATCTTCAAGCTGCCGCTGATTTTTTAGAATCCTCCTTTCAAACCATTGGCTATTCAGTTAAAACCCAAGAATATACTGTAGATAACCAGACTTTTAAGAATCTAGAAGTAGAAATACCCGGAAGCAAACATCCCGATGAAATTGTCATTGTGGGAGCCCATTACGACACCGCTTTTAGCAGTCCGGGAGCCAATGATAATGGTTCCGGAACCGTAGCCGTCTTGGAATTAGCTCGTAGATTTGCTAATACCAAACCCCATCGAACTCTCAGATTGGTAGAGTTTGTCAATGAAGAACCACCCTTTTTCTGGACCGAGAACATGGGTAGTTTAGTTTATGCGAGAAACTCCAAAAAGCAAAACGAGAAGATAATCGCCATGTTGAGTTTAGAAACAATGGGTTATTACTCGGAAGAGAAAGATAGCCAAAAATATCCGTCACCCTTAAACTGGTTTTATCCTTCAAAAGGAAATTTTATCACTTTTGTTGGTAATGTTAGCTCGGCAAAACTAGTGAGAAAAACCATTGCTTCTTTTCGCAGTCATACTCAGTTTCCTTCCGAAGGTGTAGCTGCCCCCGCTCAAATACCGGGGATAGGTTGGTCGGATCAATGGTCGTTTTGGCAGCAAGGTTATCCCGGTGTCATGGTAACCGATACCGCAACCTTTCGCTATCCCTATTATCACACAATTGACGATACACCGGACAAGATAGACTACGCTAAATTAGCTAGAGTTGTATCTGGATTAGAGCGAGTAATTACCGAACTTGTGAATAATTGACTTTGATAGGACTTACGCAGAAACCGGGTTTCTCTACGAAAATCTTAATTTGAGCAGTTTGATCCAGGTCAGAAACCCGGTTTCTCAACCCACGGGATAACCACAATATAAATATATACAATTGCTTGTAACACTCAAAGTCCCCCTTATCAAGGGGGATGTAGGGGGATAGTAGCAAACATTTTTGTATTTGATATAATATTAATGTTTTCAAATCTACTTTCGAATTTTCAGCCAAGAAACCGGGTTTCTC
>JH610985.1 GCA_000252485.1 Prochloron didemni P4-Papua_New_Guinea
AGAGAGGTTAAACTGGGCGATCGCCTCTATGGATTTAATCAATCTATTAACTGTTGAGTCTTTTTGACAAACATCTCCTATTATCAAGATACAGTCAAAAATTAGTTTTGTCAACCCCTACAAAAATCATCTTATATGAACTACGATAATGGTTGCTATCCCCCTAAATCCCCCTTATCAAAGGGGGACTTTGAGAATAGATTGTGTTAAGCATGTACAAACAGTCTCGAACTGTTATTGTATTTGTAGCATTCTTTTTCAGGTTTGATATTAATTCATCTGCATTCATCGTGGCACAGGCATCTTGCCTGTGAGTTCATCTGCGGTTTATTATTTTAGGTTTTGCTATGGCTCAACTGCCAAAAGATATTGAATTGGAATCTACAATCAGCAATTTACTTTTCCAGAAACAGCTATGGTGGGCAGTGCCGCGCCCTACAACTATAGGTTACGGTGCGTTACTACAACTATAGGTTACGGTGCGTTACTACAACTATAGGTTACGGTGCGTTACTACAACTATAGGTTACGGTGCGTTACTACAACTATAGGTTACGGTGCGTTACGAACGCACCCTACTCAAAAACTATCAACTATCCACTCTTAAAGTCCTTGAGCGATAAAGCCAGCCCAAAAATAGGGACTAGCGAAAGGAAACGCTTTTTCACAATACGTGGGTAAAGTTATCTGTTTCTGTCGAGCTAATATTTCTTCCATGTGTCTCAACTTGGCTAACTCGTCCTGATCATCTTTCTCCCTAGCAATTTTTTCTTTTACTAGATTTAACTTTTGGGTCAAATACTGTTCCAACTCCTGCTTATATTCCCTTCTCAAACAATCCCCGGACAAACCGCGCAACTTCTGTTGAGCTTTTTGCAAACTAACAGCAACAGTAACACCCTTAGCCCGATTTTCGTAGTAAAAGATAGCTAATAAAGCAGTAGCAAAATCCTGAACTGCCCACTGAGTAGAAATGGCACTTCTGGCACCAGCGCAGAGAAAACCGGTAGCAATAGTAAAGATATCGTCTGTAATCTTGCTCACAGTTAAATTAGTTTCGCAACAGGAAAGAAAAACTTCTTCTAAGTCAGGTAAACGCCAGCTGCCAGCTAGTAGTTCTCCTAAAGTAATTCTACCATCAGCCAGCATTAAAGCGGAGTCTAAGGGATTAGTTAGATTGGAACTAGCGTGGTGACTGGAATGAAGGATTTGCAATCTTTTAGCTAGTTGGCGATAGTCTCGCACTTTGGCTTGTTTTCCTTGCAGTCTTTCGGAAGAGGGGATCTTATATTGAGTAGCAATGGTTTCACATTCGTAGCTGGTAAACACCAAGTCTTCTGTAGCATCTTCTACTATTCCCATTCGTTGATTGGATTTATTGGTTGGTTTTCTTTCAGATATGAGGTTCAGAATCTGGCAACTGGGAATTTGTCTTAAGATGAATTTATCTCCTAGATAAGTATTAGCTTGGTTTTGATTAGGTTTGGGTTTAGATGACTTGGCAGTTATTTTCATTCCTCGACTATTCAGTTTTTCTGAGAGTTCTGGAACTGGGACTGAGGAGGTGTTGGTGAGGGGAAGTGCAGCAAAAGGGATTTGATGGAGGAAACGATGGGGAACTAGGATTAGTTCTTCAATGTCAGTTAGATGTTGCTTAATTAACTCATTTAACTTGAACCTCTCCCTCAGTTCTTGCAAGAACTTGCCCATGTTCTCTATCCATTGTTTATCTTCTAGGTAGGGTTTGAACCAGTTGTCTATTAACCAGTTTTGCAATGTTTCAAATCCTTGTCCTAAACAACGATGAACTTGAGGAGTTTGGTTTTGACGGAGAATAAAGATATAAGTGTCCTGTTGAGTAGTGTAGAAACTTAAAAGAGCAGTAGTGGGAGATTGAATTAATTGTTGCATTTGCTGGATATTTAAGGGTTCCACCTGCTGTCCTGCAGCTACCATGGGGTCTAAACTGCGCAAGCGTTGCCAGATTTCCTGTTTCTGCGTTTCTAAAGTAGCTACTTCTTCTAGTTCTGCTTGTAAAGCCTCTCCACTGCGATATTTTTTGTCTTGTTCTCCTCCTACTAAAGCAGGTTGAAGAGAATATCCAAAACGAATAGCATCGATTCTCTTTTGCAGTGTTTCATATTCCTCCAAATACTTTCTCGCTTCTGAAGTCATTTCCCTATCGCTATAGAACTGGTTACTGGCCATTAAATCTACTAAACCTTGAGAACGAGAACGCTCGGCATATTCCAAGGCTAAATCTGCTCGTCCTAACTGTAAGTGAGCTTGAACGATATCGCTGTAAATGTTCATGGCTGGAGCGAGGATTTCTTCACGGCGATCGCTCCTGGTGGCCCAACTGCGACTGGTTTCTACTGCTTTAATGGCACAGCTGTAGCCCAAGATTGCAGTTTCCCATTTGCCTGTGTTGAAGGCGAGGTTGCCTAAATTAGTACCGGTTCTAAGACAATCTATGGGAAAGTTTTTTGGGGTATAGACTCCCAAAGCTGCTTTAAAACAAGTAATAGCTAATTCCAGATTTTCTGCCTTATTTCCTTTTATTCTATCCCTATAAGCAAGAGCCAGATTATTTTGGGTCATGGCCCAAGCTTGAGGAAAGGCTGTTTCGGTATAGACCTCCAAAGCTGCTTTACAATAAGTAATAGCTAATTCCAGATTTTCTGCCTTATCTCCTTTGATTCTCTCGCTATAAGCACCAGCCAGATTATGTTGGGTGCTTGCCCAAGCTTGAGGAAAGGCTGTTTTGGTATAGACTCGCAAAGCTGCTTCGTAACCGGCAATAGCTAATTCCAGATTTTCTGCCTTGTCTCCTTTGATTCTATCGTTATAAGCAACAGCCAGATTATTTTGGGTTCCCGCCCAATCTTGAGGAAAGGCTGTTTTGGTACGGACTCGCAAAGCAGCTTTACAACCAGCAATAGCTAATTCCAGATTTTCTGCTTTATCTCCTTTGATTCTCTCCCTATAAGCATTAGCCAGATTATTTTGGGTTCCCGCCCAATCTTGAGGAAAGGCTGTTTCGGTACGGACTTGTAAAGCAGCTTTAAAACCAGCAATAGCTAACTCCAGATTCTCTGCTTTATCTCCTTTGATTCTCTCCCTATAAGCATTAGCCAGATTATTTTGGGTTCCCGCCCAATCTTGAGGAAAGGCTGTTTCGGTACGGACTTGCAAAGCAGCTTTACAACAAGTAATAGCTAATTCCAGATTATCTGCCTTATCTCCTTTGATTCTCTCGCTATAAGCATTAGCCAGATTATCTTGGGTGCTTGCCCAAGCTTGAGGAAAGGCTGTTTTGGTACGGACTCGCAAAGCTGCTTGGTAACCAGTAATAGCTAATTCTAGATTCTCTGCCTTATTTCCTTTGATTCTCTCCCTATAAGCATTAGCCAGATTATTTTGGGTTGCCGCCCAATCTTGAGGAAAGGCTGTTTTGGTATAGATTTGCAAAGCTGCTTTAGAACAAGTAATAGCTAATTCTAGATTTTCTGCCTTATTTCCTTTGATTCTATCGTTATAAGCAGCAGCCAGATTATTTTGGGTTGCGGCCCAATCTTGAGGAAAGGCTGTTTCAGTATAGACTTGCAAAGCTGCTTGACAACAAGTAATAGCTAATTCCAGATTCTCTGCCTTATTTCCTTTGATTCTACCCCTATAAGCAGCAGCCAGATTATTTTGGGTTCCCGCCCAATCTTGAGGAAAGGCTGTTTCGGTACGGACTTGCAAAGCAGCTTTACAACAAGTAATAGCTAATTCCAGATTATCTGCCTTATCTCCTTTGATTCTCTCGCTATAAGCATTAGCCAGATTATCTTGGGTGCTTGCCCAAGCTTGAGGAAAGGCTGTTTCGGTATAGACTTGCAAAGCTGCTTGGTAACCAGTAATAGCTAATTCTAGATTCTCTGCCTTATTTCCTTTGATTCTCTCCCTGTAAGCATTAGCCAGATTATTTTGGGTCATGGCCCAAGCTTGAGGAAAGGCTGTTTTGGTATAGACTCGCAAAGCTGCTTGGTAACCGGCAATAGCTAATTCCAGATTTTCTGCCTTGTTTCCTTTGATTCTATTGGTATAAGCATTAGCCAGATTATTTTGGGTTGCGGCCCAATCTTGAGGAAAGGCTGTTTCGGTACGGACTTGCAAAGCTGCTTTACAACAAGTAATAGCTAATTCCAGATTATCTGCCTTGTTTCCTTTGATTCTATCGTTATAAGCATTAGCCAGATTATTTTGGGTCCCTGCCCAAGCTTGAGGAAAGGCTGTTTCGGTATAGACTTGCAAAGCTGCTTGAAAACCAGCAATAGCTAATTCTAAATTCTCTGCCTTATTTCCTTTGATTCTATCCCTATAAGCAGCAGCCAGATTATTTTGGGTCTGCGCCCAAGCTTGAGGAAAGGCTGTTTCGGTATGGACTTGTAAAGCAGCTTTAAAACCAGCAATAGCTAACTCTAAATTCTCTGCCTTATCTCCTTTGATTCTCTCGTTATAAGCAGCAGCCAGATTATTTTGGGTCAAGGCCCAAGCTTGAGGAAAGGCTGTTTCGGTACAGACCTCCAAAGCTGCTTGAGAACAAGTAATAGCTAATTCCAGATTTTCTGCCTTATCTTCTTTGATTCTAACCCGATAAGCATTAGCCAGATTATTTTGGGTCAAGGCCCAATTTTGAGGAAAGGCTGTTTCGGTATAGACTCGCAAAGCAGCTTTAAAACCAGCAATAGCTAATTCTAGATTTTCTGCCTTATCTCCTTTGATTCTCTCGCCATAAGCAGCAGCCAGATTATTTTGGATGCTTGCCCAATTTTGAGGAAAGGCTGTTTCGGTATGGACTTGTAAAGCAGCTTTAAAACCAGCAATAGCTAATTCCAGATTTTCTGCCTTGTCTCCTTTGATTCTATCGTTATAAGCAGCAGCCAGATTATTTTTAGTCATAGCCCAATCTTGAGGAAAGGCTGTTTCGGTACGGACTTGCAAAGCTGCTTTATAACCAGCAATTGCTAACTCTAAATTCTCTGCCTTATCTCCTTTAATTCTCTGGCTATAAGCAGCAGCCAGATTATTTTGGATGCTTGCCCAATTTTGAGGAAAGGCTGTTTCGGTATAGACTTGCAAAGCTGCTTGAAAACCAGCAATAGCTAATTCTAAATTCTCTGCCTTATTTCCTTTGATTCTCTCGTTATAAGCCATAGCCAGATTATTTTGGGTCCCTGCCCAAGCTTGAGGAAAGGCTGTTTCGGTATAGACTCGCAAAGCTGCTTGGTAACCAGCAATAGCTAATTCCAGATTTTCTGCCTTGTCTCCTTTGATTCTATCGTTATAAGCAGCAGCCAGATTATTTTTAGTCATAGCCCAATCTTGAGGAAAGGCTGTTTCGGTACGGACTTGCAAAGCTGCTTTATAACCAGCAATTGCTAATTCCAAATTTTCTGCCTTATCTCCTTTAATTCTCTCGTTATAAGCAATAGCCAGATTATTTTGGGTCCCGGCCCAATCTTGAGGAAAGGCTGTTTTGGTATAGACTCGCAAAGCTGCTTGGTAACCGGCAATAGCTATTTCTAGATTTTCTGCCTTATTTCCTTTGATTCTATCCTTATAAGCAGCAGCCAGATTATGTTTGGTCCGCGCCCAAGCTTGAGGAAAGGCTGTTTCGGTACGGACTCGCAAAGCTGCTTTATAACTAGCAATAGCTAACTCCAGATTTTCTGCCTTATCTCCTTTGATTCTATCCCTATAAGCATTGGCCAGATTATATTGAGTCATGGCCCAATCTTGAGGAAAGGCTGTTTCGGTATAGACTCGCAAAGCTGCTTGACAACAAGTAATAGCTATTTCTAGATTTTCTGTCTTATCTCCTTTGATTCTCTCGCTATAAGCAGCAGCTAGATTATTTTGGGTTGCGGCCCAAGCTTGAGGAAAGGCTGTTTCGGTACGGACTCGCAAAGCTGCTTTATAACCAGCAATAGCTAATTCTAGATTCTCTGCCTTATCTCCTTTTATTCTCTGGCTATAAGCAATAGCCAGATTATTTTGGGTTGCGGCCCAAGCTTGAGGAAAGGCTGTTTCGGTATGGACTTGCAAAGCTGCTTTTAAACAAGTAATAGCTAATTCCAGATTTTCTGCCTTATTTCCTTTGATTCTCTCGCTATAAGCAGCAGCCAGATTATTTTTAGTCATGGCCCAATTTTGAGGAAAGGCTGTTTCGGTATAGACTCGCAAAGCAGCTTTATAACTAGCAATAGCTAACTCTAAATTCTCTGCCTTATCTCCTTTGATTCTATCCCTATAAGCATTGGCCAGATTATATTGAGTCATGGCCCAATTTTGAGGAAAGGCTGTTTCGGTATAGACTTGCAAGGCAGTTTGGTGACCAGCAATAGCTATTTCTAAATTCCAGTATTTGTTACCTTGAGGAAACTGGCAAATTAGAATACTGAAATTGTTAATAACAGCAGCAATATGATGAGCTTCCTCTAAGGTTAGTTTACCCAAAATGTCCCTTGCCAAAGCCTGCAAAACTAAGACCAAATTTTCATCAAGTTTGTCTAAATTATTCTGCAACAGAGGATATATTGACGTAGGACCAAGATTGCTCTGAACCTTAGTGAATACTTCTCCTAAGAAATGGACATAGTCCTGGTAACTAGATCGTTTCATGATTAACCTCAGAAAATAAGAAATGGAAATAAATCGGGATAGATAGGGATGAAGATGGAGATTTTACTCTCCATCAACAACGTCAAAACAACGATAAAATACCTGCCAACTCCCAGTTGATTCTAACTGATTCCACAACTGAAGAAGTCCCCCAGCATCCCAACTAGGAGCGGGGTCTTCCTCCCGAGGAACCAACCAACTAAAACTTGCCTCTTCAGGAGTGGAGGAGCCAATCAAAGAAGAATCTGTGACAATAGCCAAATATTCCTCCTTCCCCGCAGCATCAAACTCTATTTCCGGGAACATCGCCCCTTTTTGAGGCATTAAAATTATATCCTCGGACAACTGAAACTGAGGAGCAAAGGCTTGAGAAGGACAAACTACATAGTTAGTATCCAAACCCCGATTCAGCAAGAGCAAATAACGGTTGGGATATTTCAAATTTAGATTCAAATACAAAGGAGTATCAACTTTTATTTTCGGCTGTTCTTTCTTTGGTGGAACTTTCATTCCTCTCTGAGTATCAATCGCCCCCGGTTGGCTGAACCAAATCCAGTCATCCTTCCTCACAGCTTTTTCTTTCCAACTATGCCAAATATAATCCATTTGCCAGCGAGGAAACTGAAACTCCCACAACCACCGATAAATTTCTCGCCAAGGACTAAACTTGGTCCCTGGGGGACTATGGAGTACGTCCTGGAGATTGACCTGATCTGCTTCCATTTCCGGTCTATATTGCTGGACAATATCTGCCACTACATTTTTAATCGTAGTGTCAATAGCTTTCTCCAAATTTCCTACTAAACCTGTATTCTCTTTCATTTTAGCGGCAATGTCTCTATGAGTCAAGTCCCAATTATCCGGATGAAAGCGCAGGGGAAAACAAACTTGTTCTCGCTCTTTTCGCTCTGGGCGATTTAAAGCTGATAGCCAGCATTCCTGCTTAACGTGCTGGAGAAATAAGTCCTGCCAATCCATAGTTGTCTCTCTCTCTACTTTGTTTTTTTTACTTTAGCACTTGATTTTGTTTTTGGATGGCTGATGAGGGGGAATTTGAAAACTACTATTTCATGCTATTTC
>JH610986.1 GCA_000252485.1 Prochloron didemni P4-Papua_New_Guinea
TGCTATAAGTGCGGGCATGTCTCAGTCTTATATCGAAGATTGCCAAATTTGCTGTCAACCCAATGTACTTTATGTTAGAGTAGATAGAGAAACTGGAGCAGTGGAAATAGAGAGCAATGTTGAATCATAATCAACAATAAACAAATAAAATATATCCTCAACTTTACCTCTGCTAGCATAGTAACCCTGGGTTTGCCAGGGCGATCGATTACCAATACCCCCTGTTGCTCTAAGGCGCGATCGAGTACAGCATCTAAATTTTCCTGTGCTTGCTCATAGGTAACTTCCAAGGTATTCATAAGGGGCATTTTTCTTATTAACCTCTTAATTGCCTGCACTGAGCGTAGCCGAAGTGTTCATTGCTCATTGTTCTAAAATGCTTCATTTTCAATACTCATCCCTTATCAATGCTACAGTAGAACAAGTGTGGAACTTCCACCAACGAGAAGATATTCTTAAAATACTCACACCTCCTTGGCAACCAGTTAAAATAATTAGAAGAGAAGGAGGATTAGATGTAGGAGCTGTCTCAGAATTTATTTTAATGCTCGGACCTATTCCCGTCCCTTGGGTAGCCCGTCACGTTGAATGCGAACAATACAGTTTTTTTGTAGATCAACAAATAAAAGGACCGATGGCATCTTGGCTACATCGCCATCAATTTTTACCTGAGAACGGTCAAACTAGATTGACAGATTCCATCGATTATGAACTACCAGGAGGATGGTTGGTAGAATTCTTATTAGGTTGGTGGGTTGAGTCCACACTGAAAGATATGTTTCGCTACCGCCATGAAGTAACTCAAAAGTTTTTTGTTAGTTCTTAGTTGCTTGTTGTTGGTTGTTTGTTGTTGGTTGTTTGTTGTTGGTTATATGAAATCTAAATAATGTTTGCTACAGATACAATAATTACTAAAAACTTTAACGTTGGGTTCCCCCCACTGGGGGAAAAGAAAGGGGGGAGAAGAAAAAGTCCCCCTTTGGTAAGGGGGATTTAGGGGGATAGTAGCATTCTTTTTCGTATTTGATATTATTTGCAAAAATGTCATCAAAGCAACCAACCGGTTGCTGTATCACTATCAACTATCCACTATCCACTGCTAAGTATAAACAAAAACAGGCACTCGTTTAAAAGCTGGAGTTCCACAACGAGACTCTAAAGGAGCATTAAAAATCACATTTACTTCCGGATAAAACATTAAAGCAGCTCCCGAACGTATTTCACCAAAAATTACCTCGATATTCTCTAATTGGCTCGCATTTCCCTTTACAGTTACACGCTGATGTTCTTGTAAACCAACATTTTCTGCATCCAAAGAATTCATCAAAATACAATGGCGATGAGACATGCCTCGATATTTATCGTTAACCTTATAAACCACGGTATTATGTTGAGCGTAACTGCGCCCTGTCATTAATGCTACCACTATTCCACAACTGTAGTTAGAAACCCCAAAGTCTTGAGGTTGAGGAAGGGTCAACCGAGGCAATGGAGTAACAAACATCTTTGCTTTGCCAGAAGATGTGGGAAAATGGGGTTGATTAAAAATCCGTCCGCCAATAGTAAACTCCTCTTTCGTTTCATCAATCTTGGCCATCTTCTCAAACCCAGGAATAGTTTCGGAAATTAACTGTCGCACGTACTTGGTATCCTGAAGTTTGCGCCAATTAACAGGGTATTCTCCATGCAAACGATGAGCCAGTTCGGTGAGAAAATCTACCTCAGCAATTAGGTCGGCATTTTTCAGATGAGTTTGACCTCTATCGTTGAGACGCACGAAGTTATTACCGGACTCTACTGTGGTCTGATGAGGATTTTCCAAACGATTGAGAACGGGAATAATAATTGTTGCTTGTTGTCCTAAACCGTGAAAATGTCCTAAATTGGGCTTAGTAGCTAAATAGATAATAGTTTTTATTTTGCCTAAAGCTCTCTTAACCTTCTGGGAGTTGGGATTAGCTCCATATAAATTTCCCCCGACACAAATAAGAGTATCTACTTTTCCCTCATCTGCTGCTTCAATTAAAGCCTGAGTATCGTATCCTTTTATTCCACTCAAAGAACGACCTAAAAGTTTTTCTAGAGACTGTTGAATTTCTTTTTTGAGCCTAACCGTCACCCCCATAGAACCGAAACCTTGAACGTTAGAATGTCCCCGTACAGGCATCAACCCAGTCCCTAACCTACCAACGTTTCCAGTTAACAGAGCCGTGTTAGCAATACTGCTGACATTATCCACACCGTTTTGCTGTTGGGTAATTCCCATGGCCCAAGCAAAAACCACTTTAGGAGCTGAAGCGATTATCTCAGCTGCAGTTGCAATTTCCGTTTGAGAAATACCGCAAGTTTCCGTAATAGTTTCCCAAGATATAGAGCGGACATGAGAGAGAACTTCTGACCAATTTTCTGTATAGGCTTGTAAAAATTCCAATTTAATTTTTTCCCGTTCCAGGAGATACTTTTGAATCCCCACAAAGAGAGCTACATCGCTACCGGGAACCGGCTGAAGATAAAGAGAAGCAATTTCCGAACCAGTCAGCAATGATGTGAGAGGAAAAGCGGGAGAAGCAAATTTTACCAATCCTCTTTCCCGAACTGGATTGATAACAATAACCTTACCACCCCTTTCTCGCAGTTTAATCAACTCATTCATCAAGCGAGGATGATTGTAGGAAGCATTAGAACCAGCTAGTACCACGCAATCAGTTTGTTTCAAGCTTTTCAAACTGACCATTGAGGTACCAGTGCCGAATATCTGTTTGAGTCCAAAAGTAGAAGGAGCATGACAGAGGTCGGAACAATCAGCAAGATTATTAGAACCCAAGGTTCGCATCATCAATTGCAGCAAAAAAGCAGCTTCGTTAGAAGAACGACCGGAACTGTAAGATGCCACTCGTTCTGGAGTTATCTTAAAAGCCGTTTCCGTGAGCTGATAAATCTCATCCCAACTAATTCTTTGATAGTGAGTACTTCCTTGAGCTAGAATCACCGGAAAACTCCACCTACCTAATCTATCTGCTTCTAGGGATGTAAGTTGCTGAAGTTGTTCTATACTTTGCTGCTGGAAGAAATCAGTACTAATAGGTGGTTGAATTTCTGAAGAAATGGCCTCAACACTTTTCATGCAGCGTTGTAGCTTTTCTCCCTCTTCATTGGTGAATCCTCCCAGTTGCCCTCCAGTTCCCCAAGAACAAGATAAGCAAGCACTTTTGTGGAATAATCTTTTCCAGAGTTTGAAGCTTTCTGGAGATAGGGTACGTTCAGCCCAGTATTGCAATAGGGGAAAGCCTCCACCCAGATCTGGGATGTTCTCGTTCTGGGAATTAGATGGAGTCGCGGGTTGAATCTGCTCTCGGTTGTTCCGATCCACTTGCTTACCTCTCTATGGATTTAACTAACCTTAAAATTCTATCTCTGGATGAATCAACTTCAAACCCATTCCTTTAATCTTCCCATTAGCTAAACGAACGTTAGAAGAAGCAACCTTCTCCTCAACTCCATCCCAAAACAATGGATTCATGCCATGTTTCTTAAACAAACGCTCATAAAACTCTCTCTTAACCAGAGGAACATCGCAGCTCAAATTATAAATACCTTCTAACTGCTGCTCCCTTGCCAATTCAATTGCGCCTACAATATCATCCAAATGCACCCAATTAATATAATTCTTCCCCGTTCCCGGTCGAGTAGATCCGGACCAAGAAGCAAAAATCTTAATTAACTCTCTTCCCACTCCGTAAATACCTGCCAAACGAAAGATACAAACCTTCAACTTCTCAGTTCTCGCCCTCAATAATAGCTCCTCCGTCTCCACCAAAACCCGGCCATTTTCATTAACAGGTGCTACCTTTTCCGTTTCATCAACCCAAGCTCCATTTTTATCTCCTAAAATACCATAGCTACTGGTATAAATAATTTGGCTAACCGTACCAGTTTCTTTCACAGCAGCTACTAAGTTCTGCCCTGTTTCTACATAAGTTGCTCGGTAAATCTCCTGGTTGCGAGTACGGGCTCCAACAGACAGCAGCACCATCTCAGCACCTTCTACTGCTGCTAGTATTTTATCGTACTCGCTCCCCTTCATCACCACCACTCGTTCTGCGAGGGTGGAAAGTTCTGCCACCTTCTCCTTGTTGGTGGTAGTTACCGTCAAAACATGACCGGACTGCTGCCAAAAACGAGCCACAGCAGTACCCACGTAACCGCAACCGATAATAGTAATTTTCATGATTTTCCAAGAGCTAGATCTAATATGAAATCTGAAAAAGAATGCTACAACTATAATAATAGTGAGCAATCATTTCTAGATGAGACAACACTTCTATCTGGAAAGTCCGGGTGCGGTCAAAAACAGTTGAATTTTATATTCTCAATAGTCGCGGCTTACTATATGGCAGCCCAGACTTGCCCTGCCCTTCGGCTACCCCACGATTCACCAATACATATTCAGCCCAAAACAATTTTGACCACACCCGGAAAGTCCCCCTTTGATAAGGTATTAAATTATTTTACAAGTCCCCCTTTGATAAGGGGGATTTAGGGGGATAGCAAACCTAAACGTATTTAATATAATATTTTCCTTGAACAACTTAATCCTAATCTTTAAGAGTTTATAATAGTTATATTGAGTGGAGCGATCGCTAGATCTTAAACTCAGAGCTTTTTGTTATTATTTGATATATGTTTTCTTGGTGAGCAAGAGAACATAATGAAATCCCGGAATCACAATAATTTCATCCACTAATAATCATATCAACTTTTTTCGATAAAATTTGGTTGTGGTGGGCGATGCCCACCCTACAATTATCTCAACTTTTTTCTAAGCAATAATACTCAATCCCTAATCTATCGGAGCAGCTCTATCAAGAATTTTCCCACAAAATCCAGTTTTATCCAAGCAATAATACTCATTTCTAATCTATCGATAGAGTAGCTCTATCAAGAATTTTCCCACAAAATCCAATTTTATCTGAGCAATAATACCCAGTCTCAATCTATCGATAGAGTAGCTATAGCAATGAGCAATGAACAATGAACAATTAACAATTAAGAGGGAGAGCAGATAAATGCTCCTTTCGCTTTGTACAAAGGTGATGTAGCAGATGCAGCACCTTTGTACAAAAAATGTAGCATGTAACGACACTTTAGGAGCGAAGCGCTATATCAAGAATTTTCCCCAAAAAATCTAATTTTGGACAAGCAATAATACCCAGTCTCTAATCTATCGATAGAGTAGCTCTATCAGAAATTTCCCCCAAAAATCTAATTCTGGACAAGCAATAACACCCATCTTTAATCTATCGATAGAGTAGCTATCAAGAATTTTCCCCAAAAAATCCAATTTTGGACAAGCAATAATACCTA
>JH610987.1 GCA_000252485.1 Prochloron didemni P4-Papua_New_Guinea
AGTGGGGGGGACCAAGGGGGGCAATCCAATTTTATCTAAGCAAAAATATCCAATCCCTAATCTAGAGATAGGGTTTCTTTAGCTGCCATGATGATGGCATAATAGGGAGAGTTTCTAGTAACGGTCACTTGTTTGGCATTGTCTCGACTGGTCCCTAATAAACCAGTTCTCTGTCCCTTCTTAATAGCTAAGACTTGACCGCGATCGTTTCTAATTCTCAATTCTTGCAAAGATTCCCAGAAGCTGCAAGCATAGTATCTTCCTTCATACTGAAAGGCTGCTTTTTTGGTTACTTGATGTTCTCTGTTGGTGTTGGTCCCACCATTGCCCACCGGTATGGGGATTTCTTCAAGCTCGGGTTTGTCCGCCACTTCTCTAGATTGTTGATTTATGGGTTCTTTCATTTCTTTATTGGTGGCTATGGTTGTAGCAGGAAGTCTGACCCCAACTAATTCCAATTCAATGCTAGTGTTGCCGTTCCAAGTATTTTGCCGCAGTTTATAAGCAACATCTAAGCAGGTTGGTAAAGGAAGATATTCTCCCCAACGCCAAGCGATCGCCTTGAAACTTTTTTTCCTAATCCCATCAGCTTGAGAGAGCATCAATTTCAGGTGATTGCCTTTTACCACTTCTTGTTCTACCACGAAAACGTTGGGAGTCCAGAAAATCGGTTCTTCATTCTGAATTCCCCAAGGATGAAGTTTATCGATTTCCTGAAATAGAAGGGGAGTAATGGACTGGAAGTCTGCCTCTGTGTCAATTTCGATTAAGGGTTTGAGGTGTTCCGGTTCCAAACATTGACAAGCAAAAAGGCTCAGTTTTTCCTGAAAGGCTTCTAAGTTGGTGGTTGCCAAAGAAAAGCCCCCCGCAGCCTTGTGTCCGCCAAATTTAGCCAATAAGTCTTGGCAAAAATCTAAAGCTTCAAAAACGTGAAACTCCTTAATTCCCCGTGCTGAACCGCGAATGGATTTCTTTTCTTCATCTTCATAAGTACCGATAAACACGGGAACACCGTAACGATCCTTGAGACGAGAAGCGACAATCCCTATTACCCCATGATGCCAGTTGGGTTGTACCAAAACCAAAACCCGCGCTTGCTGCCAATCTAAAAATTTTTCGCTTTCAGGGGATTGATTTTCTTGGGTTCCTTCAATGAGGGCGATGGCCTCATATTCAATTTGCTGGCACAACTCCTGCCTTCTGGAGTTCAGCTCTTCACAATTCCTAGCTAATTCTAACGCTGCAGATAAATCATCTGTAGTCAAAAGTTCGATCGCTATTTGAGGATTGCCAATGCGACCCACAGCATTAATCCTCGGACCCAGTTTAAAGCCAATATCGTCCGGTTGCAACTTTTTCCGTTCCTCATTAATCCCAGCCCTTTGCATCAAAGCTTGTATTCCGGGTATTTCCGACTTGGGTAAGAGGCGCAAACCCCTTTTCAGCCAGCGGCGGTTCACCCCCACCAAAGGGGCTAAATCAGCAATTGTTCCCAAAGTAAAGAGTTCCAGCAGTTGCTCTGTCAATTCTTTAGTCAGTTTGTTTAACTTCCCGGCCAAAGTAATAGCTAAAATATAGGCAACCCCCACACCAGCCAACGAGCGATAGGGAGAAGATACCGATAGCATTTTCGGGTTGAGAATAGCATTAGCGTCCGGTAGTTGCTCTGGAATATCGTGATGATCGGTAATAATTACATCTAAACCCAAATCTCTTGCCCTTTCAATGGGTTCTAAGGCAGAGATGCCGTTATCTACAGTGATAATTACGCCAATATCCGTATTGGCAGCAAATTCTTCCACAATGCGCAAATTGATCCCGTAGCCATCTTGCATCCGGTTGGGTATTTGGTATTCTACATTGGCTCCTAAATACTTTAAAGCCCTTAAAAGTAAAGAAGTGCTGGTCATGCCATCTGCATCGTAGTCGCCACAAATAGCAATTTTCTTTTGAGAGGCGATCGCTCCTGTGAGCAAATCTACGGCGAAGGCCAAATCAGCAAATGCCTCAGTTGGTTCAGGTAAAGTTTGGGTGTCTGGGTCAATATGGATGATTGCTTCTTCTGGGGTTTCAATCCCTCTGTTGACCAAAACCCTAGCAATCAGTTCTGGTTGACCTATCTCCATCATCAGTTGGGTGGTTTTTCCTGGCTCTGTTGGGGCTATATACCACCGCTGAGGAGGCAATCGATGTGTCATGTTCCTTGTTTCAATGGCTACTCTGGCTGTCCCACAATCTAATGTAGCGCAAATTAAAGACCGAGAAGACAAGGAAGAGCAACAAATTTTTACTTGTTTCTTCCTTGTCTCTCTTTATACCAGAGTTTATGCTGCTCAGTTATCTTGTTAAAACTTAGACTCAGCAATTAACCTTCGCTTTCGACGTAAACAAAGAAAAGACCCATGGCAACTGCAAAACACACCATACAAATCAGGGGTACAAAAACTATGGGCAGGAAAGAAGCTGTGTAGTCGCCTATCATATCTGATTTTTCCTATTTCTAAAATGGTAACAAGTTGGATATTACTGCGAAGCGATGCCCAATAGGCTATTTATCAAGATTCTTAACAAAAGAACTCATGTGGAGAATCAATGATACAATAGTAAATTGGGCTTTTTTGTTTTTTTCACTTGCTCCACCACTTTCCCGAGAAGAATCATGATATAATGGCCATCGATCCAAAATAGCAACAAAACAAAATTGAAACTTCGTAACAAATTGTTTCAATTGCAGGGATTTTTCCCCTAAAATAGCAAAACTGGGCAGAAGAGTGATATTTCTTATAAGTAATTCGTTAAAAGAATCTAAATTTCTTGACAACGATTCAACTAGCTGAAGATAGCAGCTACTTTTACACACCTTACTTTAAGGTTAATTTTCCTAGAGAGGAGATACATAAAATGACAGCAGATTTAGTAACCCATGGTGGAGATCCCCAAGTTGGAAATCTAGCCACCCCTATCAATGCCGCACCTTTCTTGAAAGCTTACATTAATGCTTTACCTGCTTACCGCCAAGGATTATCCCCCTTCCGCCGCAGTCTGGAAATTGGTATGGCTCACGGCTTTTTTCTCTACGGTCCTTTGACTCTCCTGGGACCCCTGCGGAATTCAGATTTATCAGCTACTGCAGGTTTTCTCGGAGCGGTTGGGATGATTTCAATTCTCACTATCGCTTTATCTCTTTACGCTAGTGCCAATCCTAACAGTCCTGTAGCTACCCACACCACACCTAATCCTCCAGAAGAATTAGGTACGCAAGAAGGCTGGAGCGAATTCGCTAGCGGGTTCTTCGTCGGTGGTTGCAGCGGTGCAATTTTTGCTTATTTCCTCTGCACAACTCCTCACCTCCAGCCATTATTGGAGGTTGCTGGTGGTGTGTGGTCCGTAACTCCATAGTGCAGCTCATATCGACGAACAGTTGATAACTTCATAATTGATAATAGATAATTGATTCCCCGTTCACCATCTTGGATTTGAGCGGGGAATCTTATAGCAGTTGACAGTTGATAGTGGACAGTTGATAGTTATACCGCAACCTGCGGTTGCTCTGATATCATAGTACCGAGCGTATTTTAAGAATCGATGCTATCTGGATCTATTCCTAAACGTCTTAATTGTTCTGCTAGTTTAGCAGCTTCTTGTTCAGCTCGGTCTGCCCTTTGTTTAGCTTCAGAAGTTTCTTGTTCAGCTCGGTCTGCCCTTTGTTTAGCTTGAGCAGTTTCTTGTTTAGCTTGGGCAGCTTCTTGTTTAGCTTGGGCAGCTTCTTGTTTAGCTTCAACAGTAGTCTCTTCAGGAGTTAAATATTTTTTTCCTCCTTGGTCGTACCAATACAACCATTCTCTGGTAATTCCTTGGTAGGTTCCTTCTTCCCTACCTATCCCCAAGTTAATTTCCTCTAACCATACTGGTTCTCCTTCTAATAATTGATACTCTCCTCTTTCTAGTTTATATGCCTCTAAACGGGCTTTTCTTTTCCGTAAAGGATTGTAGATGACATAATATAAGATTCCTAGGTTGGCGTAATCTTCCTTTTTTTGTGTATATTCTCTTCGTCTGGTTTGGGATACTACTTCTAATACCATCCTCGGTATTTTTTGTTCTTCCCACAAGACGTAGGATAAGCGTAAATCCGAATCAATTATTCTCGGTACACCGATGCTTAGAAAACCATCTGGAACAATGGCTGGTTTATCTGGATCGTAATATATTCCCATATCTACTCCAAAAAACCAATCCATTCGAGTAGACCAAATTGCGGCTAAAATCGCTTCTAAAAGAGAGGCAATAAGATGTTGTAGTTGATTGTCCACGGGTGTATCGTCTGAGTCTGGTAAATCTTCCGCTGATGGTAAGCAATCTCTGGGATTATATTCTAGTAGCATAGCATCTAAAAGATTTTTAGTTTGTTTTTATTATAGCACAAATACTTGACTACCTAAAAAAATGTGGCAAAAAGGAGATGTCTTAGACAACAAATACCGGATTGAAGAATCCTTGGGAGAAGGTGGTTTTGGCACTACCTACAAAGCATTGCAGATCTTATCCAATAGTTGGGTAGCAATTAAAACCCCTCATGACTACTTAAAACGAGATGGAGAATACGAGAAATATGTCCAGCGCTTTTATCAAGAAGCTGAAACACTCCGAAAATTAACCCATCCTCATATTGTCCCAATCAGAGATTTATTTATCTTGGATAATTTACCTTATCTAGTAATAGATTTTATTGCTGGAGACAATCTCTGGGATTTAGTGCAAAAACAGGGAGCCAAACCAGAAGCAGAAATAGTAGAATATATAGGTCAAATTGGTTCCGCATTGTCCTTAGTTCATAGCCACGGATTAGTCCATCGAGATGCTACTCCCAGCAATATCATGTTAGCCAAAACCGGGGAAGCAATCTTAATTGATTTTGGCCTGGTGGGAGAGGTTTCTCTCAGTCAAGTTAGTTCTAAAGCCATGGGAAATCCTGCTTTTGTACCTTGCGAACAGTGGAGAGGCCGCCGCTCCCCAACGGTGGATATTTATACTTTAGCTGCTTCTTGTTATTACGGAGTAACCGGTCAAGTTCCTCAATGGAATGAAGAAGATGAGTTAATCTTGCCAAAAGTGCTTAATCCTCAGATTAGCCAGAGGTTGAATCTAGCTATTAGTCAAGGAATGGCATTGAGAGCGAAAGACCGTCCTCAAACTATGGTTCAATGGTTAGAATTGCTTTTCAGTGACCAGCTAGTAGGGTGCGGTCGCTAAGAGCGGCGCTTCGCGGGGCGCAACGCACCAAACTATCCATAGATTGTAGATTGTAGGTTGGGTTGAGGCAACGAAACCCAACAGCCAAAATTTAGGTTATATTTCTATTATAGCACTGATTAAGTAGGTTAACAACGAGCAGTTAAGAGTTTTTTTGATTATAATAGTTTATTGGTAATTGATTTAAATAGAGATTCTAGGTTGGGTTTGGGCAACGAAACCCTTCGGCTAGCGCGGTCCCTGAGGGTCGTCGAAGGGCAGGGACCTCCCAACACAACTTGGCTCTGTTGGGTTTCGCTATCGCTCTACCCAACCTACTAAAACTACTAAAACTAAAATGCTAGAATAAATTGAGGCGCTCGCGAAGCGATCTGCTCCGCAGCACACGCAGTGGCAGGCTCCGCCTGATCGCGTTAATTGAGAAACCGGGAATAAGAGTCAAAATTTCAGCATTAATCCTTAAAATAATAGTCCAAACCCTGTTTCTGGCATGGTGCGTTAATCGAGGGCGATCGCCTAGATTCTAGCCAGATAACCCGTCAACAAAATAAAGAGTTAATAGAACGAGCTAAAATACTGGCTAATAATAGAGATATTCATATTGAAGCGGTAGGCAGTAAATCAATGAGTGAAATTAAAATTCCAGGTTCCAAGAATACATTAATAGGAGTAGGAGATGGAAACAACCAAACTGGTGATGTGACTGTCACTAACAATATAGGTCAACAACAGGATTATAAGAACTCTCAGGAAGTTGAGAACTTGTTGAATCTATCCCCCTAAATCCCCCTTAATAAGGGGGACTTTCAAAATAAAGCTTCTAAAAGGCACTATTCTATCTGTAGCATTCTTTTTCAGATAAAGCAGGACTTTCCGGGGCTGGGGGTATCCAACGAAGAGATGGAAGAAAAAAGCAGAAGGAGCTATTGCTATCCTGAGCAATAATATCGTTGCCAAGTTACCTCATACAGCAGCATTTGTAACAATTTGTAAAGAAATATTACCTCGTATCGGCGATTTTTTTGGCTTAGACTAAGTGTAGATAGCAGTTGACAGTTGATAGTGGACAGTTGATAGTTAGACAGCAACCTAGCGGTTGCTCTCACTTAATACTAAACACTTTCATAGGCGGGTCTATAGATGTACCTCATGACCAAGAAACCCTATAATATATTATCCCGTGAGGTTTCCAAACCGGGTTTCTTACCAAAATTTGGGCATTATTCCTAAAATCAGAGAAGAAACCCGGTTTCTTGGCTTAAATCCATTCCAAATTTTTTTGAGTGGAATAGATTGTAGGTTGGGTTGAGGTCACGAAACCCAACAAAACTTCTAATATAAAATATGAAAATGTTTGCTACAAACCTACCCCCTAAATCCCCCGATCTAAGGGGGACTTTCAAAATAAAGCTTCTAAAAGGCACTATTCTATCTGTAGCATTCTTTTTCAGATAAAGCAGGACTTTCCAGGCTCCCCCCCTTTTGAAGGGGGGCTGGGGGGGATCTAACTGTAAAGCATGTACAAAAAACCTATAAATACTATTATATTTATAGCATTTTTTTTCAGATTTCAGATAAAACTATTAAAATGGTACGATAGATTTAGATTATCCCGTGGGTTTCCAAACCGGGTTTCTTACCAAAATTTGGGCATTATTCCTAAAATCAGAGAAGAAACCCGGATACAGTGCTGAAATCCATTCCAAATTTTTGTGAGTTGGTTATATTATTTCTAAATCTGGGCTGGTGCGTTACTAACGCACCCTACCCATAAATCTAATATATTAACAATCAAGTTAAATCCCTGATAATGCCAGCATATTTATTAGTAGCTCATGGTAGTCGTCATCCTAAGGCCCAAATAGCTTTATCTCGTTTAGCTCAATTAGTTCGCGAACAATTAGAAACTAAATACTCTAAATCCCTTCTCAACCCCCCATCTCTCTTGATAGAGACTGCTTGCTTGGAATTTGCTACCCTACCATTACACACTAAGATTACCCAATTTGCTCGAATTGCCCAAGAAACTGGTTTCCAGTCCATCCAAATCCTCCCTCTTTTCCTCTTAGAGGGAGTTCACCTCCGAGAAGATATTCCCGCAGAAATAGCCCTAGCCCAGCAAAGCTTAAAAAATAAAGTAAATATGGAGTTAAAACCCTACCTGGGCAGTTATCCTGGAATTACCAAACTATTGGGGAAACAGTTCGATCTCTTAAACGCAGATGGCAGAATTTTGCTGGCTCACGGCAGTGGTCGTCCTGGAGCAAATAAAATCATAGAAGCCATCGCCACTCAATTAGAAGCTCTTCCTGCCTATAGCTTTCATTCTCCCAGTATCTCGGCCCAAGTTCAAGCTTTAATGGCAGCAGGAAAGGAAAAAATAGCTATTCTGCCCTATTTTCTCTTCCCTGGCACAACTGTATTTACTCTCACTGAACAAGTGGAACTATTGCAAAAAAAATTCTCTCACCTGCAGCTAATGCTGGGTCAACCCCTGGAACCTAATTTAGAATTAGCAGATGTGATTGTTGAGGCTCTAGAATTATGAAGGATTCAGCAGTTAACAGCAATAATATCGGAATAGTCAACTCTCAGTCTCGCTATACAGGTAAAGTTTACTTGGTGGGTGCGGGACCTGGCGATCCCGGATTGATAACTGTCAAAGCCAAAACTCTGCTAGAACATGCCGATGTAGTTATTTACGATGCTTTGGTATCCCCAGCAATTTTAGGGACCATCGCTCCCCATGCGGAAAAGATTGATGCAGGTAAACGCCGAGGGAGACATTCCAAATTACAATCAGAAACCACCGGACTTTTGATTGAAAAAGCTCGCCATCATGCCATTGTGGTCCGTCTGAAAGGAGGAGATCCTTTTGTCTTCGGTCGCGGCGGGGAAGAAATGGAAGATTTGCTCAAAGCTGGAGTATCGGTAGAAGTAGTACCGGGGGTGACTTCCGGTATTGCCGCACCTGCTTATGCGGGCATTCCCGTGACTCATCGTACTTATAGTTCCAGCGTTACATTCGTTACAGGACATGAAGCAGCAGGGAAATATCGACCGCAAGTCGATTGGGAGGCCATCGCTCGAGGTTCGGAAACCATTGTCATTTATATGGGGGTTCACAATTTAGCCAATATCGTGGCTCAACTGGTGGCTGCTGGTTTAACCGTAGATACCCCGATCGCCTTGATTCGCTGGGGAACTAGACCGGAGCAAGAAGAGTTAATCGGCACTTTGGGTACAATTATCCAGGAGGTCCAGGCTCGTCAATTTACCGCTCCCGCCATCGCTATTATTGGCCAAACCGTAAAGCTACAGTCAGTTTTACAATGGTTATAGGATTCTAGCTTCTGCTTCAGGTGACGGGGATCTTTTTTTCGTCCCCTTTCAATGGCATGATATTTATTACAACAACTCAATCTTTCCTTGCGGACAGAGGAGCGGATCTTATGGGCTTTGCGGATCTATCAATTGCGGATATTGCCGCTGAATACAACCTGCCAGTGGAAACAGTGTTTCAACTGTGCGATCGGTTGGGAATTGCTTATAAAAATCAAGACACTAATCTGGCTTTAGAGGATGCTAAGGCCATCTTACATCAGATTTTGTCCCAAAAGCCAGACTCGAAACAAACTGAGAAGGTTGGTTAATGATGCCAATAGGTCTGCTGTTGGGTTGTATTTTTTTCCCGATAGTATTCCGAGCTAATCTTGAGGGGCGATGGGATTGAGTTACCATCTTCCATGAAGATGGAAATATAACAACAAATTTTTTGAGGAGAACAATGCTGAAACGATTAATTTTAATAGTGGTAGCCACTGTGTTTTTTAGCTTACAATTTAACCTTGGCGATGCTGCCGCACTGGAAGTTGATGAAAACCTTCGCACAGTTCCTTTGAGCGCCAAAGGAGGTACTATTGTTATAAGCAATGAAGTACTTTCTCAAGGACAGCGTCTGTTCGGCCAGAATTGCACCAAATGTCATATCCAAGGGAAAACCAAAACTAATCCCAATGTTGGTCTGAGTCTAGAGGAACTTAATGGGGCAGAGCCACGACGGGATAATTTTGAAGGATTAGTAGATTATATCCAAAATCCTACTAGTTATGATGGAGAAGAGTACCTCGATTTGATCCATCCAAATACTGGCAGGTCTGATATTTTCCCTGAGTTGAAAAATGTATCTGCAGAAGATGAGGAAGCTTTAGCTGGTTATATGCTGATTGCTCCTAAGTTAGACTCCAAGTGGGGAGGCACGATCTACAACTAAATCTCAAGTCCCCATTTTTCCTAGTTGGGGTAGAAAAAAAGATTGGGATTGGGCAAAATTTTGCTCAGTCCCTTTTTTTTTGCAATTCCCAATTAACAATTAACAATTAACAATTAACAATTAAGAGTTCGTGCAAGAAAAATGCCCCTTTCGCTTTGTATAAAGAATGTAGCATGTAAAGATACCAGCGCGAAGCGCTATAAAAACTATCAACTATCAACTATCAACTATCAACTATCAACTATCAACTATCCACTGCTAAAGTTATTTTGTGACAACCAATACTTCTTCCATAGGAGTTTCAACAAATCCTGGTTCATATATTTCTTCATCTTCTAAGTCTGGTTGAGGAATAGATTTGTCATCCACACCATTGATTACTCCACCTAACAAGTTTACTTCTGCCTCTACCATTTGCTCTATAGCTTCTTCGAGAAGATTGCTGTCAGTGTAACCAGGTCGAGTCACAAGTGCAATGCCATCACTGAAAGATTCTAACAACAAAGCATCATTGTAATTTTCTAGACTTGGAGTATCTACTACGACTAAATCGAAGAGTCGGCGAGCATCTTCAAAGAGTTTTTTGAGTTCGTTTGATTCAATAATCGCCGCTGCTTGACGTAGGGGACCGGGACTAGTGACAATGTATAAGTTAGCTATTTCCGGCACGATATTGATGCAGTTAGTTAGAGAACTGTAGTAGCCCAGAGGGTCCACAGTTGCTGACGGATCCGGAGGAACTTTAAGATATTGACCCTCAGAAGGCGATCGCAGATCCGCCTCAATTAATAAAGTACGCTTGCCTGCTGCTGCAGAAGCGATGGCCAAGTTATAAGCAGTCACGGTTTTGCCTTCTTCGGAACTAACGCTAGCCACCAGAAATACTTTCTTGTCGGGTTCCAGACGACGAATATTACTGCGTAATCGCTCGTAAAAAGGTAGAGTCGGTGCATCGGGATCCACTAAGATTGGTGTCTCTTCTCCGTTACTATTTAGACAAAAAGCAAAGGGTAATTCTCCCAGGGGAAATATTTCTCTTTCTGCTAATGCAGCCCGCAGCTCTTGGAAAGAGTGCAATTTTGAATCCAAGCTTGCCATTAAGAAAATTACGCCGGCGCTGGCAAGGAATCCCACACCGACACCAGCGCCGAGAAGTATTATGGGACTTAGCTGTGTTAGAGATTCAGGTTCAATTTCTTCGATAGCGGCATCTTGGACAATCGCTAAACTGCTAGTGGTTTCCGCTTCTGCAGACTGAGCATCTACTAAAGCATTGAGAATATTCTGGTAAAGACCTCGTTTCAGTTGAACTTGTTGGGCGAGACGCGATCGCTCTAATTGTTGTTCTGGGAATTGTTCGTACTGCAGCCGCAGTTGTTGTTCTATTCTTTGTAGGGATTCCAGTTGTTTCAGCAATCCTTCTCTTTGCGTGTTTAAAGTTACTAATCTATTGGCCAAACTTCTTCTTGCTGGGTCTAAGTTACTATCTTGGCGAATTTTTTCTGGCAAGGCAGTCAAGATCCCATCGGTGCCAATTACTTCTGCCGCTCTTTCTTGTAAAAGTTTTTCTAAAGCTTCTTTTTGTCTGGTCAGCCGAATTATGCGAGGATGTTCCGGGCGCAAGTCCTGAGTTAAAAGCTGGAGCTGATTCTCATTTTGCAAAATCTGGATTCGAAGATTAGCAACAATGGGGTCTGCACTCAAAGCGGCGGAAGTATAAGCTTGATCTGGGGTCATTCCCAACTGCTCGATTAGGCTATTAATTTGTCCTTCAATTTCTTTGAGAGCTAATTCAAGATCTCGTTGTTGCTGTTGACTGCTGGTGATGCCTAAGAATAAACTGCCATCCTGCACTGCCAGCAAAGACAGTACCTCCGTGCTGCTAATATAACGATATAATACTTCCTCTGCATCTCTAAGTTCTTCTTTTACTACAGCTAACCTGTTGTCAAGTGCTTCAATTCGTGCCCGTAATGTTTGAGTATTTCGCAGACGACTTTCCTCCACCATTTCCTGAAGAAAAGTAGATATTACGACTCTAGCTTTATCTGGGTTTTCTTCAAAATATTCAATTCCAATTAACGGGGCTTGCCCTTCCTCAGGTAGTAGAATTTCTAGATCTTCCCTTATCATTATCATTTCGTTAGGAGATAAATTTAATTTCTCTCCTACCCTTGTGAGAACCTTAGGACCGAGTAAGAAGCGAGTATCAATTAGCCTGCCTATTCTTTGTATCTGATCGCCAGTACTGGTAAAAGCTGGGGGGGGAGTGCTAAAAGAAAGAATACCAGTTACTCTATAAGAGAGAGGGGGAGTGGGAGGTGATGGCAAGAGAGCAAAAACTCCTGATACCCCCACAATCAAAGCCCAGGTAAAAAATGCCAGGGATTTATGTCGATCTAGCGCAACAAAAAATCGTTTAACAATTGGCGCAGTCACTTTTCCTCCCCATCCTATAACAGTTAACAGTTACCACTTACCACTTACCACTTACCAGTAGGTTAGCACAGCTTTTTCCCTTTGTTTGCTGAGAGCTTTGCCGAAATACCAAATCAAAGAAATAGAGCGAGTCTAGTTTCTGACATTGTTTGCGGAGAAATTCGTCAATTCTTAAATTTTGAATTTTGAATTTTGAATTTTGAATTCGACGGAAGGAGCTATTAACTAATTCTAATTGGATCATGGAAGTATGTTTGATAGTCCTTGAAATAAAGCACGGAAGCCGAAAAAAGTCTGAACTGGTTCAGACAAGGTTCTGAGGGTAAAGTTGACTTTAGCGACAAGAGATCGACCCACTACAATGACATCTTCGTCTTGAAGGGGAATGTTTTGGGATACGTCTCCTCTAATAGCTCTTTCTCCATCGAGAGTTTGAGTAATAATAGTCCTTCTTTCAGGGTCAAATCGCATCAGAGCAATTTCGTCTAGGTCTGCGTTGTCTGGATTAGGAGCAATTGAACCGATAATATCCAGAAAAGTGCTGCCATTGGGTACGTTAATTGTGCCAATTCCTTGTGTAGGATAGCTTAAAACTCGAATTGTGATTGTTTGCTGCACTAGAGCAGTCCGGGCCACTAGAGTGCGATCATAACCTCGATCCGTACCAACTTCCAGTCTGGACACCTGAATTGTATCTCCACCCTGTAAACGTACTGTGGGCAGTTTTTTTCCTGTGAGTAGGGGAGTATAAAGGTCAACAGTACGCTGGATTACAGTGCCATCAATTAAGCGGCGGCCAACGATGATGGAACGCAGATCAGCAGCTGAAGTGGCACCTCCTGTGGATTGCAAAATATTAGTCAGCGGAGTGCCGGGGCGAACAATATAATATCCTGGTCTGATAATTTCTCCAGTTACTGTCAGTTCTACCGGACGGGGATTTATGAGATTGACCACCACTTCTGGCTTTTCTTTAAGATAGCGTCTGTTAAGTTCTTCACTTATTTTCTCTTCTACTTCTTTTAATGTCAGTCCCACCACGGAAATTCTGCCAACTATTGGCATGAGGATATTTCCTTCCCCATCTATAATACTCCTAAAGTTAAATTCCGGAAATCTCAGGACGGCTACCCCAATATCATCTCCCACGTTGAGGAGATAGCGATTGAATGGATTGGAGGGAGTATCTTCAAATGGTGGGGGCGAGTAACCTTGGGGTGGAATGAAATTGTTGGCCAGAAGTGGTAGGGGTATGGCTTCCAGGGGGGATTTTACTACAGCGGAAGAATTAGAGGGGTTAATGTGTGCCAAACTGGGGCTAGCAAACGCTCTAGTATTTATACTCACAAATAAAACTGCAGCACTGCCTATGGAAGTGATCGCCTGGCAACTCCAAGTAATAGTTGGGTCTTTTTTTGCTTTGTTCATCTTGATTAGATTAGCTTTATTTTTGCTCAATCTGCTATCCTTGGCGAATTCCCTGTTCTTACTGGTGCGAAAATGGACCTGACCGCAGCCTAGTTTGAACTATTTTAGCTAAGGATTCAGCCCGATCTCGAGCCAATGAGGTATCTTGGAAAGGGTCGATCTCCATTTTCAGGCATACTGCTATCCAAGGAACGCGATCGCCCCTTAACTGAGCTATGCGATCTGCCCAAAACCACTTCAAAGGATCGGGATGTCCTCCATTTGGCCAAGCATACCATTGGACGACAAAGAAAGTTTGTTGTCTATTCCAGGCACGAAAAAAATCAGCTTCTATTGCCACTTCTTCTACTTTAAATTTTAGCCTGGTATGGGCATCGGTTTGCCAATTTTCCATGCCGTAAATGTCCAGCCATTCTACTGCTGGCTGTTTGCGACCATCGCTCTGGGGCAACAATAACAAGGTCAAAGGATTATTACCTTCTTTTTCTAAGATTTGAAACGACCATTTATTGCCACCTAAGTTAATTTCTCTTTGTTCTAAGGTCTGCCAATCGGTAATGTTCAGACCTGTTTGGCGCAATTTTCTCAGCCGCTTTAGATTCTCCACAGGGGGCAAATCCCGCCAGGACGATTTTCCTTTGAGGTAGCCGGGAACTGCGCCTATGGCTATTACTGAGATTAAGAGTATGACTAGTGCCAAACGAGCAATAGGTGATCGCTTCATTATACTAAATTAATTTGGTTGACTCATATAAATTAAACTAAATTTATATCAAATACAAAAATGGTTGCTACTATCCCCCTAAATCCCCCTTATCAAAGGGGGACTTTCAGAATAGAAGTAGAAGTGAAGTAGGGTGGGCCCAATATATAGCGCAATTCAAAATTCAAAATTCAAAATTCAAAATTCAAAATTCATGAAGATGGCTATGACTAGGTTTCAGGCTTTATTAATGTCCTAACCTAAATGCGTAGTGCTATACTTTGATACTATTTTGGGAAATATTTTCATGTTTATATCATTCAATTGTTTTTGAGTTAAGGAGATAAAATTTGGTTGTGGTGGGCGATGCCCACCCTACAATTCTAAATTTACCTCATATGAAATCCGAAAAAGAATGCTACAGATACAATAAAAGTTCGAGAGCTTTTACGGATAGGGCAACACTTATAGCAATGAGCAATGAAAAATTAACACTTCGGCTACGCTCAGTGCAGGCAATGAACAAGTGGCGAGTTCGTGCAAGAAAAATGCCCCTTTCGCTTTGTATAAAGGTGATGTAGCAGATGCAGCACTTTTGTAAAGCAAATGTAGCATGTAACGACACCAGCGCGAAGCGCTATATATATTAAAAGTCCCCCTTTGGCAAGGCTTGCCCAGAGGGTCACCGAAGGGGGGATTTAGGGGGATAGTCCCCATTTGTAGCAAACATTTTTAGATTTGATATCATTTGTTTGATAAAATGCAAACAACAAATAACCAACAACAAATAACCAACAACCAACAACCAACAACAAATAACCAACAACAAATAACAAACAACAAACAACCAAATTTAATTATTCAAGATAGAACGTAACGCATCTAAATACTCTATGGCCGGTTGGTAGTTTGGGTCAATAGCTAACACCTTTTCAAAAGATTCTAATGCTTCTTCATAGCGTTGCATCCCGTAGAGAGTTGCTCCTCGATTATGCCAGCTATTAATATCGTCAGGAGCTAGTTCTACCGCTCGATCCAAAGCAACTAAAGATTCCGAATATTGCTCCATCAGCATTAAAGCATAGCCTTTATTTTCCCAAGCAGGAGCGTAGTTGGAATCAATGGCTAAGGCTCGTTCTATATCTTGCAGTGCTGGCTGATATTGTTGTAGGGCCAAGCGAGCTAGACCGCGATTATTGTACAATAAAGGGGACTGGGGCAAACTGGATTTTTCCCTAATTTTAATTGCTTCATCGAAAGATGCAATGGCACCGCGATATTGCTTCAAATAAAATCTTAACTCTCCTTGAGTAGTAAAATCTGCTGGGTTTGGGTTAGGGAGACTAATTTCAATTGCTTTATTGAGATGTACCAAAGCATTATCAAACCTTCCTAGTTCTTGCAATGCTCCAGCACTGCAGCGCCATGCTTCGTAATCCTTGGGTTCGATTTTGGTGGCGCGATCGCAATTTTCATATGCTTCTTGATATTCACCATTAAACCCATAGACAAAACCCTTGGCAAACCAAGTTAAATACAAATCTGGGTTGATTTGTTCTGCTTGCTCGAAACTGCTTAAAGCTGAAGCAATTCTTCCCAACCGCCATTGTTGATTGCCTAAATTTAGCCAATAAAGAGGATTTTCTTCCTCAATAGAAACTGGTGGTTGCCAAGAATCTATTTCTCTAGTAGAAAGAGATGGCGGAGGAGATGATTCAATAACTTTCCATTTCCTTGCAATTGAAGTTCTTTGTTCTGAGTCTAACAAAGTTTGAATGGGAATCCCTAAACTAAAACCAATCTTTACTTTTACTGGTCCAGTTTCATTTAAACCTTGTCCCACAATCTTATTTAAATCCTCTGGTGAGATTTCTTTGCCATCAGCTCGACCGTGAATCCCTATTAGCCTCCCCTTAGTGTCTAAAACTGGACCGCCGCTCATGCCGGGATGAGAAAGATTGGTATAAACTAGTTCGTAACCTTCTTGACGAACTTCTGGTTGGGAAATAGAAGTGCCTACATTATCGAAAAGAATGCCGGGGTTAAAGACAAAACGGGGTTCTCCTTCTTGTTGGTGAGGCCATCCTGCTAGAAAGATATAAGGTTTTTTTTCTTGCTCTCTTGCAGTAGAGTGAGAGGAAAATTGATTGCGATTTCTGTAAAGTGGATAATTGTAATTGGATAGAGTAGCCACTTGAGATTGGCAGTCGGGTTGGAAATCTTTGCTCTTTTCAGTCCCTATTTTTTTCTCTGTACTAAACTGGATTAGGGCTAAATCAATATTCTTAGCCAGGCGTTGAATGGCGTTAGTGTTAATGCTATAAACTGAGCCGTCACAGGTGGTAACTTCTGCTTCTTCACCGGGGTTAGTACTCTTTATGACGTGATGAGCTGTGAGGACGTAGTAAGTAGTACCCTCTTGACCGATAATTACCCCGGAACCGGGAGCGTTTTGTCCTTGAATTAAGACGGTCATTTCCCTAGCTTTTTGCTGGGTTTCATCCATGCTTAAAGCTGCTGCACTGTTCCCAAAAACAGCAGCAATAATAGTTGCTGCACCCAAAGCAGCAACTGAATTTAGAACCGAGCCAAGATTAATCTTTTTCATGAAAGTCCTTTCATCGCGCTTCGATATGCTTGTACTCCTTCATAGGCATAGCGGTTATAGCCGTTAGTTTCAATCTGCTCTTCCAAATAGCGAACTCTCTCTGAGGGGGCTGGGTGAGATGAAGCCCAAGCAGGAGTAGAACCCCTATCTAGCTGTTTGAAGATACCCATGACGCTGTGCAAGCCATCAGCAGCATAGCCAGCAGTAGCTAGTACTCTGGTTCCCAATACGTCAGACTGAGTTTCCAGTTCCCGACTGTACTCAAAACTAGCGAAATCGGTGAGAATATCTGCTAAGGGGATAATCTTGCCAAAACCATTGAGAGCAACATTGGTGGCCATTTTTTGGAAGCCGTGGGAGAGGACGGAATGAGCAACTTCATGTCCTAGTAAACCTGCTAATTCTGCTTCCGAACCCATTAACTTGAGCATGCCAGAATGAATGAAAATTTTGCCACCGGGATAAGCAAAAGCGTTGGGACTGTCTTCTTCAATGACGTAGAATTCATATTCAAATTCATCTCGTCCCATTAATTTGGCAACTTTCTGTCCTACTTCATTGACATATTGCTGTACTTTGGGGTTTTCCACCATAGTGAATTGCTGTTTTGCTTGTTTAGCGAAGATTGCTCCGGCTTGAGACTCTCCTTGAACCAGTGTTTGAATTAATTGCAATCCTTGTTCGTCCCCAGTCAAGGTGGACATAATGGAAGCTCCAATACCCAAGCCAATCATTTCTTGGCGGATGTATTCGTTATATTGCTTTTGATTTTGGTCGGCAATATTTCTATACTTAGGGGCATCCGGGTTATGGGGATAGGAGAGAGCAAATTGACGGGCTGTGATCGCCGCTTCTAGCCAGCGTTTTTCTTCCCCAAGCAATTTAATTTTAACTTCCAGCAGTTCTGTTTGCTCGGGATAGAGGGTAGTTACTCGCTCCAAGGCTGCCAATGCTTCTTCCTTGCGATCGTATTTTTTCAGGTTTTCTACATAGAGTAAATGTCCCGGGATATAGTCGGGATAATTTTCCGTTAGTAGTTTCAGGGACAGCAGGGTTTTACTTTCCAATTCTTGCTCCATACCCCGACGAGCATTGCGCAAATAAACTCTACCAGCAGGAGGGAGAGTTTCTGCGTCTGTTAAGGGAGGCGGCGGGGGTTCTACTGGGGGAAAGTCCGGTTTAACCTGTCGTTGAATTCTGGCGGCCATTTGCAGGTTACCCTGTTGGTAGAAGCGGTCTGCTTCCAGTAATTTCTGATAGCGATTAATACCGAAGTTGCCGAAGATTTGAGCTATTTCTAGCTCCCTGGTGGTTGCTGAATTATCTGTTGGTGGTGCTTTCGATTGTACTGGTGTTGTGGGTGCTAAAGCTAGTACCAAAAGAAGGCCAAGCATAAATGCTGCGATTGTTTTCCTGGAAAAAGGGGTTTGTTTCATGATTTGTTGATAGTTGATAGTTGATAGTTGATAGTTGATAGTTGATAGTTGATAGTTGATAGTTGACAGTATATTATTTTTGCTCTAATGATGAGCTACATTCCGGTGGAGCTGGACCCCAGAGAGGACAGTTTAATTGCTTGATTTTATCTTCCACTGCTTTTATTTGTTCCTGGCATTGTTCCTTTTTTGATTTGATGATGTCATCCATTAAACTACCTTGCGGAATTTGATTGAGCAAATTTAATGCAGTTTCCCATTCAGTTTTCGCGGTTAGATATTGAGAAAAAGTCTTAGAGTTTTCGGTAGATCCCATAGCTTTGGCGATTAGAATATCAACGTCAGCTAGCTGTTTGGCTACTGCTTGCTCTTGCTGCAAACGGGCTGAGATTTGCTCCTGTTGAAGTTGATATTTCTCTAATTGTTCCCTGGCTTTGGAGGATGTTTTGCTTTCTGGAGGAATTTGATTTAGTTGTTTGATCGCTTCCCCAAGGGGCTTGAGACTTTCTTCTAATTCTATTACGCTTTGAGCTTGTTGGAATCTATCTAGAGCTTGATCGCCTTTTGTCACTGCTCGATTGTATTCTTTCTCCTCTATACAATTAGGAATATGGACGCAGAAAACTGGAGTATAAAGAGAGTATAGGGTGAGTCCCAAGGCAGTACCGCAGAGGAGAAGTAGGAACCAAGGAATAGTAATAGGAATTGAACTCTTCTTTTTCTTTTGTCCATTGGGAGAAGAGGAGGCACTCAAACTCGTTGTTTCTAATTCCTCAAAGGTAATGGGGGAGAGAGTCGGATTGTTACAAGTGAGAGTAGGAGGGTAAATTGTCTTGGTGGTAGAGGTTGAAGAGAGGAATATATTATTTGGTTCTTCCATTAGATCTAAAGTTTCTAGAGCTGCCAATACTTCTGCAGCGGACTGGTAACGTTCCTTGGGTGTTTCTGCCAGCATTTTCCCGAGAATATCACCAAATTTATCTCCAATCTGAATATACTTTTGCCATTGCCATTTCATCCCATAGCTATCAAAGAGTTCCGTTGGTCCCTGTCGGCTCAACATTACCAATGCTGTTACTGCCAAGGAATAAAGATCGCTATTGGGAAAACATTGTCCCATACGCAGTTGTTCTGGGGGAGAATAGCCTGTTTTGCCTACTAGGGTTCCCTGTTGTTCTCGAGTAGATGCTTGAGTCATGAACTGTTTCACCACTCCAAAATCTATAAGTATAGGCTTTCCCCCGCCTTTGGGTAAGATAATATTATCGGGGGAGATATCCCGATGGACAATCTTGTGTTGGTGAATATACTCCAGAACTGGAAGTAAATCTTTGAGCCAGTGAATTACTTCCAGTTCACTAAACTGGCCACCTTCTTCCAATAGAGCCAAATAAGTTTTACCATCTACATAGTCCTGTACTAAAAACAACCTGCCATTGTCCTCAAATATTGCTTGAAAATTGGGAATTTGAGGGTGATTCAGTTGGTACAGCACTTTCCCTTCTTGCTGGAAGAGAGCAAAAGTTTTTTGTTGGTCACTGTCCTCGCTGGAGATTAGTTCTTTTAAGACACATGGTTCATCAAAACGCCGCGTATCCTGGGCCAGGTAGGTACGTCCGAAGCCACCTTGTCCTAGCAGACTTTGGATTCTGTAGCGGTTGTCGATTAAAGTTTGAGGGGGTAATGTTTTGAGCATGGTCTTACAGCGGGTTACTGGCTAGCTTCAGGACACAAGTGACCGGGCAATTCATATTATTACACGCTCTTAGGGCAATGCCGACCAACATATATTTGACCAACATATATTTTCTTAGCAGAGAACCATCGGTGTTGTAAAATGACTAAATATTGTCAAACAAATAACAAACAACCAACAACAAGGAACCACTATGCTACTAAAATACAATCCCAGAGATTGCTTACCATCAGCGGAAGATTTACCAGATTCAGACGATACACCCGTGGACAATCAACTACAACATCTTATTTCTAGTCTTTTAGAAGCCATGTTAGCCGCAATTTGGTCTACTCGAATGGATTGGTTTTTTGGAGTAGATATGGGAATATATTACGATCCAGATAAACCAGCCATTGTCCCAGATGGTTTTCTTAGTATAGGCGTGCCGAGAATAATTGATTCGGATTTACGCTTATCCTACGTTCTATGGGAAGAACAAAAAATGCCGACGATGGTATTAGAAGTAGTATCCCAAACCAGACGAGGAGAATATACGAAAAAAAAGCAAGATTACGCCAACCTCGGAATTTTATATTATGTAGTCTACAATCCTTTACGGAAAAGAAAAGCTCGTTTAGAGGTATATAAACTAGAAAGAGGAGAGTATCAATTATTAGAAGGTGAGCCGGTATGGTTAGAGGAAATTAACTTGGGAATAGGTAGGGAAGAAGGAACCTACCAAGGAATTACCAGAGAATGGTTGTATTGGTACGACCAAGGAGGAAAAAAATATTTAACTCTGGAAGAGACTACTGTTAAAGCTGAACAAAGGGCAGACCGAGCTGAACAAAGGGCAGACCGAGCTGAACAAGAAGCTGCTAAACTAGCAGAAAAATTAAGACGTTTAGGAATAGATCCAGATAGCATCGATTCTTAAAATACGCTTTGTTACAGTATCTTGTCAAACAAACAACCAACAACCAACAACAAACAACCAACAACCAACAACAAACAACCAATATTCTATCTGTAGCATTCTTTTTCAGATTTCGTATTAATTAGTTATTTGTTGATTGGATTTTGAAAGGGCGATCGTATAGAGATGGTGCGTTCGCAACGCACCCTACGGACTATAAAAGGAGAATCGCCTGGGGTTAGAAACCCGGTTTCTTTGATAAATTCTAGGGATGGCTCCCAAAATAATGTTAGAGTTGGGTTACTATTATATAGTACTAAGACCGTAGTTTTTGATCATGAAGGAAGAATGTCAGCACCCCGCTCTGAAGAGGCGGGGCTTCGTGCCTCCCTCCTAGGATAGCTGACCAGTCTAAGTCTTCTTTAGAGGGGACTACGTTATCGGCAAGTGTTAAAGTTCCTACCCTGGGATGCGTGCCAGTCCCAGGCTCTAGAACCGAGTCGTTAAACAGCTCTAGTCCGGGTAAGGCAGTGCGGCTTGGATAGTACCGACTGATAACTTTGACGAGGCCAACTTACCCCAGAAATGGGAGTTTATGGGGGACTCTTTTGTCTCCCTCCCCTGACGGGGAAGGCTAATAAATTAGCCGTGTCAACTTCAGGAGCTCCTTAAAACGTCGCGGTTGACCTTTTCCCGAGAAGTATCATGATTTCTCCCAGTCAGTTAAAAACCCATATATCAAAAAGCTTAAGAAGCAAGTAACTATTGGACTAGACCAAGAGGTTATTACTTACTTTGAGGAGTTAGCTCAGGAAACTGGTATTCCTTATCAAAACTTGATTAATTTATATCTACATGATTGCGTGCGGTCCCGCAGGGATCTGCTTTGCAGTACGCAGCGTAAGTTATAGCGCTACGCGCAATTCAAAATTCAAAATTCAAAATTCAAAAATATGCTGTGACTAGGTTTCAGGCTTTATTAATGTCCTAACCTAAATGCGTAGTGCTATATCTTTGGAAGAATCGCCTAGTGCTTGATTTTTTGCGACCTAGGGTTATTGTTCCAGGTTTTGTTATCGCTCTCTTTCCTGCTGTTGGATTTGGCCGGGTAGGCGAAGAGAGCGTTGATTAGCTTCTCTTTCTCGCTGGGAACCTGGTTGAACGAAGTTAATTTTAATTGTCATAGTTTCTCCGTTGGGAGAATCGGTAAAACGACAAGTACGGGCAAACTTCATGGCTAGTTTGTCTAGTTTGTTGTTTCCACTAGACTGGGCTACAAGTGCGGAAGTTACTTCTCCATCAGGGTCGATTTGGATTTGGATGAGGGCGATCGCTTCTGTATCAAACTCTCGTTCGGGTTTTTTTCCACAGCCTAGTAAAGTTGCTCCAGAACCATTATTATTTCTACTTGTAGATTCTTGTTGTTCTCGAGCTATTCTTTCATTTTCTAAACGTTGTTGTTCTTCTCGTTGTATTCTTTCCCTTTCCAAACGTTGTCTTTCTGCTTCTTCCCTAGCTATTCTTTCTTGTTCTAGATGTTGTTGTCGTTCTCGTTGTATTCTTTCCCTTTCCAAACGTTGTCTTTCTGCTTCTTCCCTAGCTATTCTTTCTTGTTCTAAACGTTGTTCTTCTTCTCTTTCAGCTCTTT